>JBNJDE010000008.1:0-33542 GCA_051744605.1 Halobacteriota archaeon | reverse complement strand
GAACACGGAGGTCGAGGTCGCCTGCGGCGTCCAGATCCCGGTAGGCCCTCGGGGCGTGCGACTGGCGGACCATGTCGTGGACGCCGGTCACGCCCTTCGAGTGGACGTCCTCGATGGCGGTGCGGAGCAGTTCTCGGGTTTCGGCCTCGTCCGGTGCCACAACGTCCCAGACGACGTCGACGGCAGATTCGACCACTCGTCCGGTTGGCTCACCGTCGTCCATCTGGACCTCCTCGTCGGGGAGGTCGGCACGAAGCCGTTCCAGAGCGATCGAGTTGAGCGCGACGGAGTGCAGGTCGACGCGGAAGGCGGCGATCGGTCGGTCCGTCGAGACGGCGTCGAGGTCGTCGCGGGTCGGCGCTGGGTCGTCGCCCCACTCGCTCTCGTCCCAGCCGAAGCCGAGCAGCCACGCGTGATCCGCTGCTGCGTCTTCCGCCAGTCGTTCCAGCGCCTCCTCGAGGCTCCTTGCCGGTGCGAGATCGGCGTGGACCAGCGACTGCCCGTGCTGTTGCATGTGGGTGTGGGCGTCGATGAACCCTGGGAGCAGGACGCGACCCTCGAGGTCGACGACGGTGGTCTCCGCGCCCGTGACGAACTGGGACTCGTACGCCGAGGTAACCCGGGCGATCCGTCCGTCACTGACGGCCACCGCCTCGGCGGTCTCGTCCGGTGTCGTCAGGGTGTGGACCTCGCCACCGACGAAGACGACATCTGCGGGTTCGGCCATTACCGGAGAACCGACTGGCGCCGTCAAAACGATTGGGATGGGCGTCGCTCGCCTTCGCGATGCGATAACGGTTACATCGACCGCCCCGTGCACTGGCGCATGACGGACGCAGATGCCCTCGCCGACCGCGTCCAGGCCGGCGAGATACCCATCCACGACCTGGAATCTCACACGGACGCCCGAACCGCGGCCGACGCGCGACGCGAGTACCTCCGCCGCGAGACCGGCGCGGACCTCGACGCCGTCGGAACCTTCTCTTTCGACCCGGCGGACGCGGAGCCGAACGTGGAGAACATGCTCGGAGCGGCCCAGATCCCGATGGGGCTGGCCGGCCCGATTCCGGTTCACGGTTCGGCGGCCGAGGGCGAGTACCACCTGCCGCTCGCCACCACCGAAGGCGCGCTCGTCGCCAGCGTCAACCGGGGCTGCTCGGCGCTCGATGCGGCCGGTGGGGCGACGGTTCGGGTCACGAAGAACGGCATGACGCGGGCGCCGGTGTTCCGCGTCTACGACGTCGCCGAGGGGCAGGCCGTGACCGAGTGGGTGCGCGACAACCAGGAGCGGTTGGCCGCGGCGGCCGAGGAGACCACCGATCACGGCGAACTGCAGTGGGCCAGACCCTACGTCGTCGGCGACTCCGTCTTCGTCCGATTCAGCTACGACACGAAGGACGCCATGGGGATGAACATGGCCACCATCGCCACCGCCGCGGCCGCCGAACTCCTCGAGGACGAGACGCCCGCAGAACTGGTCTCCCTCTCGGGCAACCTCTGCACGGACAAGAAACCGGCCGCCATCAACGCCGTGGAGGGCCGCGGTCGCTCGGTGACCGCCGACGTCCGGATCCCCCGTGACGTCGTCGCCGACCGCTTCGACACGACCCCGGAGGCCATCGCCGAGGTCAACACCCGGAAGAACCTCGTCGGGAGCGCGAAGGCGGGCAGTCTGGGGTTCAACGCGCACGCGAGCAACGTCGTCGCCGCGATGTTCCTCGCGACGGGCCAGGACCCCGCGCAGGTCGTCGAGGGCGCCAACGCCATCACGACCGTCGAAGCCAGGGAAGCGGAACTCTACGCGAGCGTCTCCTTCGCCAGTCTGGAACTGGGCACCGTCGGCGGGGGAACGGGCCTGCCGACCCAGGCCGACGCTCTCGAACTGCTCGGTCTCCACGGTGGGGGCGATCCGCCGGGGAGCAACGCCGACGCCCTCGCCGAGATCATCGCCGCAGCCGCGCTCGCGGGCGAACTCTCGCTGCTCGCCGCCCTCGCCTCCCGGCACCTCGCGAGTGCGCACGAGGACCTGGGGCGGTAAGATCGCTCACAGCAACCGATAGCCGTCCCGTCCTCGGGAGACCCTCCCCATCCGCTCCAGTTTCACCAGGGCCGATCGTACGTAGTCCGCCGGAACCCCCCGCTCGCCGGCGAACTCGACGACCGCGGCCTCGTCCGGGTGGTCGAGTTCCGCGAGGGCGTCGAGGACGACGTCCTTTCGACTCCGGGACGGGGTTCCCGTCGTCGCCCGCTCGCCCGCCGCCGCGACTTCGTCGGTATCGATGCCGCTCGCCGCCAGGTACTCCTCGTCGGACGTCCCGACGGCGTCGAGGTCGGTCTCCAGTTCGGCGAACGAATCGACCCTCGCGAAGGCGTCCTCTTCGCCCCGGCGCGTCGCCAGGAGGGCCGAGCGGACGTCCCGGGCGTGGTCCTCGTCGTCGGTCGTCACGAACTTCTTGAGGGCCGCGAAGCGATGGCGCGACCCACAGCGGGGACAGCCGGTCGTCTCCGGCCGTCCCTCGACGATCCAGAGCGCCCCGCAGTCCGAGCAGCCGACGACGGCGTACACGCCACTCACTTCGCGGCCCATCGCAGTTGAACCTTTAGGTGCCGGGACCGCGTGGTAGTCGTATGGAACGAGTGAACGAATCCGAGATCGAATCGGCGGAACCGGTCGACGGCGCCCACCTCAAACTCCTCGCCGGCGGCGAGGCGATGAACGTCCAGCACTTCGAGATCGAACCGGGGGCGACCGTCCCCGAACACAGCCACCCCCACGAGCAGGCGGGGTATATCGAGAGCGGTGAGGCGGTCTTCCTCGTCGATGGCGAGGAGATTCCGGTCGGAGCCGGCGACTCCTACTCGATTCCGGGCGGGGAGCCGCACTCGTTGGAGAACCGCGGTGACGAGCCGATCGTCGGCGTGGATATCTTCAGTCCGCCACGCGAGAATCCGAGCTGGGAGGAGTGACGACCCGACTGCCAGCGGCTCCCGGTAGCAGACGCTGCGCGCGGGTATCGGTCCGAAGAATGTGAAAATCGGGGAGGTTTTCGGAGTTCTTGGACAGCGCCGAGCAGAGCTCGGCTAACCCACAACTTGGCTTACGCCAAGTCGTGAACCGCGTCGAGCAAAGCTCGACTGGCCGAAGACCTGTCTACGCCAGGTCTTCGATGTTCTCGACGACGACCTGGGCGTACTCGCTGGTGGCGAGCTTCTCGCCGCCCTCCATCTGGCGGTGGAAGTCGTAGGTGACCTTCTTCGCGGAGATGGCCTGCTCGACGGCGTCGCGGACGAGATCGGCGGCGTCGTCCCAGCCCATGTACTCGAGCATGAGCCGGCCGGAGAGGATCATCGCGGTCGGGTTGACCTTGTCCTGGCCCTCGTACTTGGGCGCGGAGCCGTGGACCGGCTCGGCGAGGACCTTGCCGGTGCCGAAGTTGGCGCCGGGTGCGATGCCGAGACCGCCGATCTGGGCGCCGGCGGAGTCCGAGAGGTAATCGCCGTTGAGGTTCGGGAGCGCGAGCACGTCGTACTCGTCGGTCCGGGTGAGCATCTGCTGGAGCATGTTGTCCGCGATGCGGTCGTTGACGACCACGGCGTCATCGGGCTGTTCGCCGTCGCGTTCCTCCCAGAGCGTGTCCTCGGTGATGACCTCGTCGCCGTACTCCTCTTCGGCGACCTCGTAGCCCCAGTCGCGGAACTGGCCCTCGGTGAACTTCATGATGTTCCCCTTGTGGACCAGGGTCACGGTGTTCTTGTCGTCGTTCTCGAGGGCGTAGTCGATGGCCTCGCGGACGAGGCGCTTGGTGCCGAACTCGGTGATGGGCTTGATGCCGATGCCGACCGGCCCGTCGTGGATGGTCGAGTCGAAGCCCATCTCGTCTTCGACGAAGTCGCGGACTTGCTCGACCTCGTCGGTGCCGGCTTCCCACTCGATGCCGGCGTAGACGTCTTCGGTGTTCTCCCGGAACATGATCATGTCCATGTCCTGGGGCCGCTTGACCGGGGAGACCTCGTCGATGCCCTCGAGGAAGTAGGTCGGGCGGACGTTGGCGTAGAGGTCGAGGCGCTTGCGGAGTGCGACGTTGAGGCTGCGGAAGCCGGCGCCGACCGGGGTCGTGAGCGGCCCCTTGATGG
This sequence comes from Halobacteriota archaeon, assembly GCA_051744605.1. Classification (GTDB taxonomy): domain Archaea; phylum Halobacteriota; class Halobacteria; order Halobacteriales; family Halobacteriaceae; genus Halanaeroarchaeum. The sequence continues at coordinate 29,408 of JBNJDE010000008.1, read as the reverse complement.
AGACGCGGAACTCCTCCATCGCGTCGACGGTCTCCTGGGGCAGGTTCTCGTCGTACTTCTCGCGGGCGGACTCGCCGGCGTAGACGCGCATCCAGTTGAACTCGCGTCCCGTGGCCTCGGCGGCGGCCTCGAGTACTTTCTGGGCGGCCGGGCCGACGTCGGAGCCGATGCCGTCGCCGTAGATGATGGGGATGATGGGGTCGTCCGGGACGGTCAGCTCGTCTGCTTCCTCGTCGTAGGTGATCTTCGAGCCGCTCGACGGAACTTCGATCTTGTCGTAGCTCATATCATCTTAAACTCTGAAGGACCGGGCAAGAAACCTGCTGTTTACGTCCATCGTGTTAACATGGGACGCCTGGCCGCGTGTCGGGGGTTTTTCTCCCCCCTCTGCGAGCGACGGATATGCACGTTATCGCACACGGCGGGGCCGGCGACGTTCCAGCTGCGCCAGACGCCCGCCGCTCGGTCCTCGAGTCGGCCGTCGAGACGGGCGTGGCCGAGTCCGAACCGCTCGATGCGGTCGTCGCCACGATCCACGTCCTGGAATCCGATCCCCGGTTCAATGCCGGCTACGGTAGCTGGGTCCAGAGTGACGGTATCGCCCGAACCGACGCCGGGCTGATGACCGACGACCGCGAGGTCGGCGCCGCGTGCTCGATGCCCGGCGTCGAGCACGCCATTTCCGTCGCTCGCGTCGTCCTGGAGGAGACGCCACACGTGCTCGTGAGTGGTGTGCACGCGGTGGACCTCGCCGCGGATTTCGGGATCGAGACCGCGGTCGACCTCCGGAGCGAGCGGGCGCGAACCCGGTGGGACGAACTCGAGGGGACACCGACCGGTGGGCCCGCGGACCACCTCGAATGGCTCCAGGACCGGTTCGGCGGTCACGACACCGTCGGCGCCGTCGCCGTCGACGGGGATCGCGTCGCCGCGGCTACCTCGACCGGGGGTCGCTGGCTGGCGCTCGCGGGTCGGGTGGGCGACGTCCCCCAGGTCGGGAGCGGCTTCTACGCCGCACCGGCCGGGGGCGCGAGTGCGACCGGGGCGGGCGAGGACATCGCCCGGGTGACGCTCACGCGCCGCGCGGTCGATCATCTGGAATCTGGCCACGATGCCCAGGCCGCGGCCGACCTGGCCATCGAGGAGTTCGCCGACGTGACCGGATCGGGCGCCGGCGTCATCGTCGCCGACGTCGACGGGACCGTGGGGAGCGCGTTCAACACGGCGGCGATGCAGACGGCGACGGCCACGCGGTGAGGACCCGCAAGCGCTTTCTGCCGGTCGGCTGAAGTGGGGTGCATGAGCGACGTCGACCTGTCCGCCGAGCAGTACGAGCAGTACCGGGAGGCGGGCGAGATCCTCGAGACCGTCCTCGCGGAAGCCGCCGATCGCGTCGAGGTGGGCGCGAGCCACCTCGAGGTAGCCGAGTTCGCCGAAGATCGCATCGAGGAACTGGGAGGAGCGCCCGCGTTTCCGGTCAACATCTCCATCGACGAGGAGGCCTCTCACGCCACGCCCGCCCGCGACGACGAGTCCGTCTTCGGGGAGGAGATGGTCTGTCTGGACATCGGCGTCCACGTCGATGGCTGGATCGCCGACGCGGCGACGACCGTGGACCTGAGCGGAAATCCCGAGATGGTCGAGGCCGCAGAGGACGCCCTCGCGGCGGCGATCGACGCGGTCGAACCCGGCGTCCACACGGGCGAGATCGGCGCGGAGATCGAGGCCGCCATCGACGCCTACGACCTGAACCCGGTCGTCAACCTCACGGGCCACGGGCTGGCCCAGTGGGACGCCCACACGGGGCCGAACGTCCCCAACCGTGGCCTCGATACCGGGGTCGAGTTGCAGGTCGGCGACGTGGTCGCCATCGAACCGTTCGTCACGGACGGCAGCGGCAAGGTCGGGGAGGGATCCAAGACGGAGATCTACTCGCTGCTCTCGGAGGGCCGCGTCAGGAACCGACAGGCCCGCCAGGTGATGGAGACGGTCTCCGAGACGTACCGGGAACTCCCGTTCGCGGCCCGGTGGCTCGACGACGCTCGTGCGGAGATGTCGCTGCGCCGCCTGACGATGAACGACGTCCTTCGGAGCTATCCGGTGCTCAAAGAGCAGGACGGCGCACTCGTCAGTCAGGCCGAGCACACGCTCATCGTCACCGAGGACGGGGCCGAGGTCACGACCGGATAGCACACGGGAGCGACCGTCGACCGAGGCGGAACCATTACCGGCGCGCCGCTCACACATCCGGTCATGGACTCCGTCTTCGCCCCGTGGCGCATCGAGTGGGTGGAACGCGACGGGAACGAGGAATTCGAGGACTGCGTCTTCTGCGAGGTACCCGAGATGGGGGCCGACAGAGAGTACCTCGTCGTCGCCAGGAACGAGCACGCCTTCGTGATGCTCAACAACTACCCGTACAACCCGGGGCACGCGATGGTCATCCCGTTCGCCCACGAACGCGATTACGAGGACCTCTCCGAGACGGTCCTGCTCGCGCACAGCCGTCTCGTCCAGCAGACCATCGTGGCGCTGAAGGCGTCGATGAACCCCGACGGCATCAACACGGGGCTCAACCTCGGTGGATCGGCCGCCGGCGGCTCGATCGACGACCACCTCCACACGCACGTCGTCCCGCGCTGGCAGGGCGATACGAACTTCATGCCCGTCATCTCCGAGACGAAGGTCATCGTGGAGGCCGTCGAAGACACCTACGACCGACTGTACGACGCGTTCGCCAACCTCGAGGGCGCCACCGTCGAAGACGTCTCACGGGCGGTGTACCTCTAGTTCAAATACGAAGCCACGGCCACCCCTGTCCGTGCTGTGACAGACAGCGTGGCGGTGGGAGCGGGAGTGCGACGGACGCCGTCACGACCGGGAGCGTCGCCTGTTCGCCATGACGAGCGGAGCGTGACCGCTTCGCGCGGTCACTCGACCGGTTCGCCCATCGCGTAGACCGTGTTGTGCGAGGTGACGGTCACGTCAACGAAATCGCCCGGGTCGATGTCGTACTCGGACGCGTTCTGCACGACGATCTGGTGGTAGGCGTCGTCGAAGGTCTGGACCGAGTCGCGGCGGCCGGGCTCGACGGCGAGGACGCGCCGGGTCGTCCCGACGATGTCCTCGTAGGCGGCCCCTACGACGTCCATCTTCAGGTCCGTCATCGCGGACGAGCGCTCCTTCTTGAGCGTCCCACCGAGCCCCTTCATCCCGGCGGCGTCGGTTCCGGGGCGCTTCGAGAACCGCGTGACGTTGATCTTCTCCGGTTCGACCGCCCGGAGGAGGTCCATGCTCGCCTGGAAGTCGTCGTCGGTCTCGGTGGGGAAGCCGACGATGAAGTCCGTCGAGAGCGTCCAGTCCTCGAGGGCGGCCTCGAAGGTCGCGACGACCTCGCGGAACTCCTCGACGGAATGCTGACGGCGCATCGCCTCGAGCACCGTATCGGCGCCGGACTGCACCGGGATGTGGAGGAAGTTGTAGAGTTTCTCACAGTCGGCGTACACCTCGGCGAGTTCTTCGCGGACCGCGTGGACGCCCCAGGGGTTGGCCATCCCGAGCCGGACGCGAAAGTCGCCCTCAATGGCGCAGATGCCGCGAAGCAACTCCGGGAGCCACCGCTCTCCCTGGTCCATCCCGTAGACGCCGGTGTCCTGTCCGGTGATCCGGATCTCGCGCGCGCCGGCGTCGACGAGGGCGCGGGCACGTTCGACGTTCTCCTCGACTGACGGCGAGTCGATGCGCCCGGTCGCGAACTTGGTGATGCAGTACGAGCAGTCGCTCATGCAGCCACGGGCGATGGGCAGGATACCGACGACCCCGTCGATGACGGGTTCCGTGTCGGGGGTGGTCGTCGGACATTCGCCGTTCGTGACCGCCTCGGGCACCTCGTCCCAGTGCAGAATCTGGGCGTCGACGTCGGCTTTCTCGAACTCGGTCTCCTGGGCGAGTGCCATACAGCCGGTCACGATCAGATCGGCGGTCTCCGCCTCGAGTTCCTCGGCCCGGCGGAGCATGTTGCGTTCGGTCTTCTCGACCACGGTACACGTGTTCAGGATGGCCACGTCGGCAGACTCGGCGTCCGGGACCGGGTGGTGGCCCGCGTCGCGGAGCCGTCGCTCGATAGCGCGGCTCTCGCCGCGGTTAGACGTGCATCCGTAGGTCTCGATGGTGTACCGGGCCATCTACCCTGGGTATCGGCCGCGCGGGCAAAAACACCGCGTTTCGGGCGGAATCGTCGCCCTCCGGACGGGACATGTATTTCCGAGCGCGCGACCAACGAGAGGACGTGCAGTCGAACGACGACACCGCCCGGTTCTCGTTGCCCATCCAGACCGCCGAAGGTGCGGTCCTGGTCTCCGGCTTCTCGAGCATGGGGCTCGAAATCCTCGCGGGCCGGATCGTCGCGCCCGAATTCGGCAGCAGCATCTACACCTGGGGGAGCATCATCGGGGTGTTCCTGGTCGCGTTGAGCCTGGGGTACTGGTACGGCGGCAAGCGCGCCGCAGCCAACGCGAGTCCACTCGCCCTCGCCGGTATCCTCGCGCAGTCGGCGCTGTTCGTCGCCTTCCTGCTCGCCGCGGGCGATCTGCTGTTGCAGTTCACCGGGACGCTGCCGCTCCCGAACCGCTACGCTACCATCCTGCCGATAGCGGTGCTCTTCGGCCCGCCGGTCTACCTGCTCGGGTTCATCAGCCCCTATGCCGCCCAGCTCTCCCGGGAGCAGAGCACCGGGGGAGCGTCCGGTCGGGTGTACGCACTCGGGACCATCGGGAGCATCGCCGGAACGTTCGGTACGACCTTCCTCCTCATCCCGTCGCTGTCCGTCCCGGTCATCGAGTTGTTCTTCGGCGTCCTCCTCGCCGGGGCGGCGGCGGTCATCGTCCTCCGCCGGGCACCCCGCTCTCTCGAAATGGTGCGCGTCGCGGTCATCGCAATACTGGTGGTCGGCGCGTTCGCCTTCGGCGGTGCCAGCATCTCCACGGGCGATTCGATCGTCTACCAGACCCAGACGCCCTACCAGCAACTCGAGGTGGCAGACGACGACGGCGTCCGGACGCTCTACCTCGACGGAACCCCCCACAGCGCGACCTACATCGACGACCGCGAGGGCTACGTTTTCGACTACCTACGGTACTTCCACATCCCCATGCTGGTGCAGGAGGACGTCGACAACGTGCTGTTCATCGGCGGGGGTGGGTTCACGGCACCACAGCGGTTCGTCGAGGAGTATCCAGACGTGAACGTCGACGTCGTCGAGATCGACCCGGTCGTCATCCAGACGGCCGAGGACTACTTCGGCCTGGAGGAGTCAGACCGGTTGCAGGTTCACGAGGGCGACGGACGCGCGTTCCTCGACGAGACGGACACGGAGTACGACATCATCGTCCTCGACGCCTACAAGTCGGACCAGGTCCCCTTCCACCTGACGACGGTCGAGTTCATGCAACTCGCCGCCGACCACCTCGACGAGGACGGGATGGTGGTCGCGAACGTCATCTCCTCGCCGTCGGGGTCCGGGTCGGCCTTCTTCAGGGCCGAGTACAAGACCATGAACGAGGCCTTCCCGTACGTCTATGCGTTCCCGACCTCCGATACGCTGTTCCTCCAGAACATCGAGGTCGTGGCGTCGAAACAGCAGTTATCGGAAGGGCAACTGGCCGAGCGGGCGGCAGAACGTGACGTCGGCGTCCCGCTCGATACGGCGGTCTCCCGCATGATGGATTCCGACACCATCCGGACCGACGACGTCCCCGTCCTCCGCGACGACAGGGCCCCGGTGGACGAACTCCTCGACTCGCAACTCGATCGCCGGTACGTCGTCTCGGAGACGAACGAGACGGCGGCCGTGGCGCGCTAACTTTGGGACGTTTCGAAATCTTCGACGATAGCGACGCCGCTGCTTGCACCGATTCGCTCCGCGCCGGCGGCCAGCATCGCTTTCGCCGTCGACCAGTCGCCGATGCCGCCGCTCGCCTTGACCGGCAGGTACTCGGCCATGAGTTCGACGTCCTCGACCGTCGCGCCCTCGTCAGCGAACCCGGTCGAGGTCTTCACGAAGTCCGCTCCGGCCTCGGCGGCGACCTCGCAGGCGGTGTGTTTTGCCGCCTCGGTGAGCAGTGCGGTCTCGATGATGACCTTCACGGGGAGCGGGACGGCCTCGACGATGGCGGCGATCTCGGCCCGTACGGCGTCGGTATCACCCGCTTTCAGCCGACCGACGTTGACGACGACGTCCAGTTCGTCGGCCCCGTTTTCCCAGGCGTTCTCGGCTTCCGCCCGTTTGACCGCCGGCGCGTTCTGTCCGTGTGGGAAACCGACGACGGTGGCGACGGTCAAGTCGTCGGGGGCGTACTCCCTGGCTTCCGCCACGTAACACGGCGGGATGCAGACGTTCATCCCGTACTCGACGGCCTCGTCGACGACCCTGGTGACGTCGGCGAACGTCGTCTCGGGGCCCAGCACGGTGTGATCGATGGTGCTGGCGAGTTCGGCTCGGTCCATGGATGGATCGTCTCGAGCGACGGTATTAATTCGGCTGGTCCATCCCCGGAGCGCTCGTGAGCGCGTCCATCACTGCGGCCGCATTCGTCGTGGCCACCCGTCGCTGGTACGCCGGCCAGGTCGCGAGACCGCTGCTGCGATCCGAGACGGTGACGTCGCCGTCGACGACGTAGGCGTCGCGATCGTCGATGACGATCGGCGCATCGTCGACTATCGCGCTGGCGAGCGTCGCATTGCCCGAGTGAACGTACGCGAAGGACGCCTCGATCGTCGACGAGGGCGAGATAGGCGAGTAGGAGACCGACGATTCGGTGACCAGGATAGCGAGGATCGGGTCCTCGCTGTCCTCGTCCAGCGACTGGACGCGGGTCACGGTGGCTCCATGCTGTGCGAGGTCGTCGGCGATGCGGTCGGCCATCCGCGCTTCGAGCCACCCGTCGCCGGCCACGTAGAGGGTCACGGGTCCGTCGAGTGCGGCGCTGGCGTCGTTGGTCCGACTGGTACCGACCGAGGAGTCGATGGCGGCTTCGCTCTCGAGGATACCCGCGTCGACGAATCCGAAGCCGACGACGGTCGCCCCGACGATGATGACGACGAGGAGGGCGTAGCGAGACCGCCGGTCTGCGTGCATACTTCCCTCTGAGGTCCTGTTCGATGGTCAAGGTGTCGGCCAGGCCCGGACGTTTTTGCCCGCCGGCCACCTATCCCACGGTATGGCGACACAGACGGTCGAACAGACGGCCGCGGACATCGCGTCGATGGAGATCAGGGGGGCCGCGACCATCGCCCGTGCCGCCGCCGAGGCCCTGGCCGCGCAGGCCGAGGAGAGCGACGCGGCGGATCCGGAGGCGTTCCGCGCCGAGATGCGCGAGGCCGCCCGCGTCCTCCTCGACACCCGGCCGACCGCCGTCAGCCTCCCCAACTCGCTGCGGTTCGTCCTCAACGGAATGGCGGGCGAGTCCGTCGCGGCGCTCCGGTCGTCGGTCGAGCGGACCGTCGAGACGTTCCTCGCCGACCTCGAGTCGGCGCAGGACCGACTGGGTCGGATCGGGGCGAACCGCCTCCGGGACGGCGACGTCATCATGACCCACTGCCACTCGACCGACGCCCTCGCGACGGTCGAGAAGGCGGTCGACGCGGGCAAGCACATCGAGGCATACGTCAAGGAGACGCGCCCGCGGAAACAGGGCCACATCACCGCCCGTCAACTCCGCGAGATGGACGTCCCGGTCACGCTCGTCGTGGACAACGCCGCCCACCGCTACCTCAACGACGTCGACCACGTGGTCGTCGGCGCCGACTCCATCGCGGCGGACGGCTCGGTCATCAACAAGATCGGGACGAGCGGCCTCGCCGTGAGTGCCCGGGACCGTGGCACCCCCATCATGGTGGCTGCCCAGACCCTCAAACTCCATCCCGACACGCTCACCGGCCACACGGTCGAGATCGAGATGCGCGAGGAGGACGAGGTCATCTCGCCGGCCGAACGCGAGGAGATCGGCGATATCGATGTGCGCAACCCCGCGTTCGACGTGACGCCGCCCCGCTACGTCGACGCCATCGTGACCGAACGGGGCCAGTTCCCGCCCGAGAGCATCGTGACGCTCATGCGCGAACTCTACGGCGACGTCGACGACCAGCCGTGGACGGATCCATCGAACCGAGACGCTGCTCGCGCCGACGGTCGATAGCAACGCTTTCACGTCCCCGACGAGGTCTTCTGCTATGGTGCTGCCTGCCGGATCGACGATACCGCCGCTCCCCCAGACAGTCCTCCTGCTGGCCGCCCTCGCGGCGGTCGTCTGGGCACTCCGACGGGCGGGCGTGACGATCTCCGACCGGACGATAGTCGCCCTCTCGCCCTGGATGGTCGCCGGTGCGACGGCCTACGTCGTGTCGCAACTGGACGTGTTACCGACGGTGGTGGCCCCGTTCTTCGGGTCGCCGGCGGTCTACGGGACGACGTTCGTGTTCGCCGGGGCGACCTGGCTCGTCGTTCACCGAACGCCACGGCCGCTGCCGTACCTGGGGGCCGTTGGCGTCGTGGCGGCCGTCCTTCCGACCGCCGTCGCGCTCCGGGTGGGAATGACCGCCGGGAGACTCGCGCCGATCGTGCCGTTACTGGGCGTGGCAGGCGGGGTCATCCTGGCTGCTGTCGTCTGGAAACTCTTCGAACTCGCCAGACCCGCCGATGCGGCGACCGTTGGTCTGGCCGGCCCGCTGGTCATCTTCGCGCACGCACTCGACGGTGTCTCGACGGCGGTGGGCATCGACCTCCTGGGATTCGGGGAGCAGACACCGCTGTCCCGACTCATCATGGAGGCCGCCGGGGCGTTGCCGACCGCGGACCTGCTGGGCGTCGGCTGGCTGTTCGTGCTGGTGAAACTCGCAATGGCGTCGGTCGTGCTCTGGCTGCTGGCGGGGTACGTCCGAGAGGAGCCCGCCGAGGGATTCGGACTGCTGGGGCTCGTCACCGCCGTCGGCCTCGGCCCCGGCGCCCACAACGTCCTGCTGTTCATCGTGTCGGGTCCCACACTGTTTTAATCCGGGCCCGCGCAGGTCGACGTATGGTTCGGGTGGTCACCGCCGGCCACGTCAACTGGGACGTCACCCTTCGCGTGTCGGCGTTGCCGGCGCCGGACGGCGAGGCGCGCATCTCCTCCCAGCGTCGGTCCGGTGGGGGCAGTGCGGCGAACGTCGCCGCCGCCATCGCGGGGTACGGAGCCGACGCAGCCGTCATCGGGAGCGTCGGCGACGACGAACCCGGCTTCCTCGCGCGCCGCGAACTCGACCGCGACGGCATCGACGTCTCCGCGCTTCGAACGGTCCGCTCCGCCGAGACGACCGTGAAGTACCTCATCGTCGACGCCGAGGGGGAGGTGATGGTCCTGGGCAACGAGGGCGCGAACGAGGCGTTCTCCGTCGCCGACCTCGACCCGACGGTCGTCCGAGACGCCGACCACCTCCACCTGACCAGCCAGCGGCCGGAGACCGCCGAGCGACTGGCGGGGATCGCGCGAGACGCGGGGGTGACGGTCTCCTTCGACCCCGGCCGGCGACTCTCGGAGCGGGACTACGGCGACCTTCCGGACCGCGTCGACCTCCTCTTTTTGAACCAACGCGAGGCCGACGTCGCATTCGCCGGTATCGACCCGAAGGAGGCCGTCGCGGGAACCGACCGCATCGTCGTCGTCAAGCACGGTGCGAACGGGGCGACCGTCTACAGCGACGAGGCGGTGGTCGAGTCCCCGGGATTCGACGTGGAGCCGGTCGACACCACCGGCGCGGGCGACGCCTTCGCCGCCGGCTTCCTCGCGGTCGTCCTCGGAGCCTGGGACGGGGTGGCACACGAGACGATCCGGGCCGATGAGTTCGACCGTGCCCTCCGGATCGCGAACGCCTGCGGAGCGATGGCGGCCTGCGAGGAGGGGGCGCGGACCGCACCCACGCGCGCCGACGCCGAGGAGTTCCTCGTCGAACGGCGGAGCCACGACTGACCGCATCCCTGCTCCCGGACTCCTCGCCCGCGGACCAATCGTCGCGCTTTTTCACCGGCGGGGCGAACCGCTGGCCATGGGCAAACAGCCACATCTCCAGATCGAGGCCGGTGACGTCCACGAGGTCGCGCTCATCCCCGGTGACCCGGGCCGGGTCGACCGGATCGCCGCCCAGTGCGAGGAATCGACCACCGTCGCCGAGAACCGCGAGTACAAGGTGGTCAACGCCACCTACGAGGGCGTTCCCCTGACCATCGTCTCGACGGGTATCGGCTGTCCGTCGGCGTCCATCGCCGTCGAGGAACTCGCCCGGGTGGGCGTGGAGACGTTCATCCGCGTCGGCACGACCGGCGCCCTCCAGCGCGACGTCGAGATCGGCGACATGGTGGTCGCGACCGGTGCCGCGAAGAACGAGGGGACGACGAAGCGGTACGAACCCGTCGAGTTCCCCGCCGTCCCCGACTTCGCGGTCACGACCGCACTGGTCGAGGCCGCCGAGGCGAACGACGAGGCGGTCCACGTCGGCCCCATCGCCAGCGACGACGCCTACTACGCCGAGACGGAGGAGTACGTCGCTGACTGGGAGGACGCCGGTATCCTGTCCGTCGAGATGGAGGCGGCCTCGGTCTTCACGCTCGCCCGTCGCAAGGGACTCGCCGCGGCCGCCATCTGTACCGTCGACGGGAACCTCGTGAAGGGGACCCAGAAGGGGGCCGAGGGTGAGGATGAACTCCCGCCGAAGGCTCGAGACAACGTCGAACGGGCCATCGGCCTGGCGCTCGACGCGGTCGTCGACCTCGCCGACTGAGTCGGTGCTGGCGCCGGCCCCTGGCCGGTCGACGTGAACACAAGAGCCAACTACCTCTCAGCCACACGGGGTGGTAATGGACCGCAGACGGGGGCAGGTCGACGACCTGGTGGGGAGCGGCCGGCGGTACGCGAGACGCAAACTCGTGCAAGCCCGGCGGTGGCTGGGGCAGACGAGCCACCTGGAGCGGGTTTCGGTGCTCGTGTTCGCCCCGCTGCTCATCGCGGTCGTCACATTGCTGTCGAATCTGATCGGGGCCGTCTCCTTTCTCCTGTTCCCGCCGCTGGCCTCGGGCACGTACACGCTGTTCGCCGACCCCGAAGGCGCGTACTCCTCGCCCGTGAAGTTCGTGGGTGGGATGACGCTGGGGGCGCTCAGTGGCTGGGCCGCCCTCCTCGTGTCCGCGCGATTCCTCTACGGGCTTCCGGTCGGCCCGATGGAGGTCCACCCGGCAGGGGCGGCGTTCGGGATCTTGCTCACCGGTGTGCTGACCTGGCTGCTCGATCTCGAAGAGCCGACCGCCTTCTCGACGGCGCTGCTCGTCCTCATCACGGGGACGTCTCAGCTCGCGTACATCGTGGGCGTGATGCTCTCCTCGTCGTTCGTCGCGCTGGTCTTCGTCGCCTGGCGCTCGATGTTCTACGAGGAGCGCGCGACCTACCTCTACGGGACCACCGACGCGGACGACCGGGTGCTGGTGCCCATGCGGACCGAGGCGGCCGAACGGACGGCGGCGTTCGGCGCCCGCCTCGCCGCGGCCCACGACGCGAGCAAGGTCGTCCTGTTCGGGATGATCACCGACGAGGACGTCGCCGCGGCCGAATCCGACATCGCGTCCGGGACGGTCGACCCGGTCGGCGAGTACATCCACGAGGAAGCGACGCCGGCGGAACGACGAGCCGCCGACGTCATCGCCCGTCGTCTCGAACAGCACGCCGCCAGCCTGCAGGCGACGGTCGGCGTCCCGACGGACGTCGTCGTCAGCCACGTGGGGAGTTCCGTCGCCGGGACCATCCTGCAGACGGCCGACGCGACGGATTGCGACCTCGTCGTGGCGCCCTACGAGGAACGGGACGGCGAACTGGTCGATTACGTCCGGGACCTCTTCCAGGCCCGCTTCGACGTCGTCGCGTTCAAATCGAACCGGGAGGAGCCCCGCTGGAAACGGGTGATGGTGACGGTGCGGAGTGCGGGGGACGTCGCGAACGCGATGGTCGAGTACGCCCAGCGCCTCGCGGGGCAGACCGGGACGGTGTCGGTCTGCTCGGTCATCGCGAGCGAGCGCGACCGTCGGCCCACAGAGCGGATGCTCGCGAACCTCGTCGAGGTCGTGGATATCCACGCGGAGACCCGCGTCTCTCAGACCACCTTCCGATCGTTCGTCGAGCGCAACGGCGCCCAGTACGACCTGCTCTTGATGGGGGCGAGCACCGACCGGTCGAAACCCTCGCGCATCATCAAGCGTCCCGCCTTCGAGCAGGTCTCGGACGTCGAGACGGACGTCGCCATCGTCCATCGCGGCTAGAGACGGGTAGCGGCTGACCTTTATGGGCGTCTGGCCCAGGTTCTCGGTATGGCGACTCCCCCGATCCCCCTGGAGGTCCTCCGGGGGCTCTACCTCGGCATCCTGACCGGAGTGTTGCCCGCACTCCTCGCGTTCGGGTTCGGGTTCCTCTTCCGGTACGTCACCGGGGTGTCCATCCCGGCGTTCGCGGTCATCGTCCTCGGCCTCGCACTCGCGGGCGTGAACGGCGGTCTGCTCGCGTTCGTGGACCCCTCTATCACCGAATCCGCGAACAGCATCGCGCTGATGACGGCGGTCGTGGTCGTGTTGATGCTCTCGCTGTACACCCACTCGCTCGGTGATCGGCTGGCGACGACCATTCCGCGTCACTTCTCGCTCGAGACCATCCGTGCGACCACCATCTCGACCGACGTGGTCGACTTCGTGGGTGGCCGTGGCGAGGTCCAGGTGTCGGTCGTCGGGGAGGTCCGGGACATGGAGGGCTACCCGCCGCTCCCGGAACCGCTCCGGGCGGCCCTCGGCGCCGTCGAGTGGCGCTTTCCCGCCGACCTGCCCATCGAGGAACTCGAGGCCAGGATGGGCGAACGGTACCGGACCGAGTTCGACCTCCAGGCGGTGGAGGTGACGATGGACGCCCGCGGTCGAGCGACCGTGAGCGCCGCCCCGCCGCGGTCGGGCGTCTCCCGACGTCTCGAGGCCGGTTGGCGGGCCGTCTCGTTCGACGCGCTGGTACCGTCCGGCGTGGCACGGGGCGAGGCGGTCACGGTCCTCACCGAGGACGGGGCCGTGGAGGGAACGGTCGTGAGCGCCCGCTCCGGGGAGGTGGCGGCCGAAGCGCCTGTCGAACAGGATGCCGACCCCGCCGCCGAGGGGACTGACGGTGCGGCCCATATCGAGGCCACCGCAGACGAACAGGCACCTTCGACGCCGGTGCCGGAAACGCGGGCACCGACCACGACCGGGGGCCGGGGACGGGTGACGGTCGCCGTCCGGCCCGGCGAGGCCAGAGACCTCCTCGACGCGACCGACGCGCGGGTGGTCGTCACCTCTCGTGGGTCCCGCCGCGAGTTCGAACTCGTGTCGCTGCTCCATCGGGCGGGCCAGCGACTCCGCCGGGTCACCCTTCGGTCCGGTGGTGCGTTCGACGGGACGACCCTCGGCGAACTGGCGCCCAGAGAGCAGTTTGGCGTCGCGATACTGGCGATTCGGAGCGATACCGGCTGGCTCGTGGCGCCCCGTGGTGACGCGACCCTCCAGGATGGCACGGAGGTGTACGTCGTGGGGACACACGACCGGGTCGAGCAGTTCAGGGAGGCGGTCGCCTGATGGCCGGGGTAATGGTGGGCCTCGAACCAGTCCTGCGCGTCGCCGGACTGACCGTGCTATCCTTCCTGACGGCCGCGCTGGTCTCGGTCGCGTATCGCTGGTACGTCCGGGTGCGGATCCCCGGCGGCGTGGCCCTGCTCGCGGGCGTCTCCGCCGTCGCGCTCTACCTCAACACGCGCGGGGCTCTCGGCCAGGTCGTCGCCGGGCAGACGGGCTATCTCGCCTGGGAGGCCGTGGTCTTCAACTCGCTGTCCTTCCTGCTGGGTGCCCTCGTCACGCCGCTCGGCCGACGCGGCGGGGACCGACTCGCGGTGAGCGTGATGGCGATGGCTGGGTCCCAGATCGTGGAGGGGGAGGTGAGCAACCTGGTGGGCACGGTCGGTCGGCTCGTCTCGCTGTCGCTCCCGGAGACCATCCACGACATCGACGGCTACGATCCGGCCAGCGAGGGGGTGAAGGACGCACTCGCCGGGAAGACCCTCCTGTTCCCCCGTCGCGGTGGCCGGTCGGAACTCGAGACCCGCCTTCGCGCACGTATCAAAGACGACTACGACGTGGGCTACGTGGACGTCGACATCGCCCCGGACGGGACCGTGGAGTACCTCGCGCTCGGTCGCCGCGTCGCGGGTATCGGCCCCACCCTCGGTCCCGGGGGCGCGGCGGTGGCCGTCGAGGCCGACCCACCGAACGCCGCGAGCGCGGGCGACGTCGTCCAGGCCTGGAAGACGGGTGCGGAGAAGCGGCGCGTCGCGACCGGTGAAGTGCGCGGTGTGGCCGACGACGTGGTCACCCTCGCCCTCGACGAGACGGAGGCCCGGTCCCTGGCGGGCAACCGGTACCGACTGCTCACGCTCCCGAGCGAGCCGACGGCCGACCGGGAGTTCGCCGCCCTCCTCAGGGCGGCAGAGGAGACGATGGCCGCGATCGACGTCGACCCCGGGAGCGAACTGGTCGACGCGACGGTCGGCGACCTCGGGGCCACGGTCGTCGCCGTCAAACCGGCCGACGCCTCCATCGACCCGGTCCCACCGCGGTCGCGACCGCTAGCGGCTGGCGACCTGGTGTACGTGGTCGCGTCGCCGGCGACGATACGCCAGCTAGAAGAGCGGGCCGCCGCGACCTGAAACCCTCTTGGTCGGGGAGTGCGTACCCCGTTCCATGCAGGTGAAGCTGTTCGCCGACCTGGCGGAGGTCGCCGGCGAGAAGAACGTCGACCTCGAACTCGAAGCGGGGGCGACCGTGACCGACGTCGTCGACGCCCTCGTCGACACACACCCCGGCCTCGGGGAACAGATCCTGGACGAGGACGGGGACCTGGCCGAGCAGTTCAACGTCCTCCGGAACGGCGCGAACGTCTTCGCGACCGGCGACGGCATGGAGACCCCCGTCGAGGCCGACGACGAACTCGCCCTGTTCCCGCCGGTCAGCGGCGGTGCTCGTCCCGATACGGACGCGTGAGGTCCGCCCGGAAGACGAAATCCGGGTCGTCGCTCACGTCGACACGGTTCGCCGCGACGTCGCTGACCGCCCGGGTCGTCTCGGGTATCAACACGCGAATCCGATCCGCGCCGACGGCGGCGGCGTCCCGTGCGACGGCAGCAAGGAGGGCCGCCGCCGCGTCGGCGTCGGTCCACGCGGCCGCGCCGTACTCCGCCCAGGTCTCCACGCCCTTTTCCGCTTCTCGCTCGGACACCCGGGTCCGGTAGGTCATCCCGGTCGTGCCGTCGTCGTCGACGACGAGCAGTGACTCCGCGTCGCGGGCGCGTTCCAGGACGTCCCGGGACACCGCAGCGAGCGCCCACGTCTCGTCGTAATGGAGGCCGAGCCCGTCGAGTGTGTCCCGGGCCGCTGCGTCCTGCCAGAACCCCCAGGCCGCGTTCAGGTCGTTCGTGACGCGTCCAGTGAGTTCCGCGTCGGGGTCCGGGTCGGGATGCGCCCAGCGGAACTCGGGGCCGGGGTCATAGCCGGCCATCCTGGAGAGGCCGAGGCCGCCCTCGTTCCAGGAGAACACCATGTTTCGGGCCACCGTCGCGCCACGCTCGCGGGCCCAGTCGAACCCGGCGTGTGCGAGGTCGATGGCGACGCCCTCGCCCCGGTAGTCCGGGTGGACGCGCATCCCCTGCTGCCAGGCCTCGTGCTCGGTGAGGTGGACGGTCTGCACGATACCGACCGGGTCGCCCGCGTCCACCGCGACGGTGGTTCGCTGGCGCTCCCCGTCGGTCTCGATCCACTGCTCGAAGACGTCCGGAATGTAATCGCTTCCATCGCGCTCTTGCCAGGTGTCACGCGTGAACGCGACGACAGCGTCCCTGTCGTCGTGGCGTGCCTGCCGGAGGTTCATCGCCAGGGGACGGACCGCTCCTGGATCTCCCCGGCGAGCGAGCGCCCCATCGCTTCGCGAACGTCCTCGACGTTCTCGACGGCCCACATGAGTTTGACCAGGGCGGTCCCCGGGAGCATGTCCTCGCCCTCGATGACGCCCGCGTCGAGGAGGTCCCGTCCCGTGTCGTAGACGCGGTCGCAGACCCGGCCTTCGAGACACTGGCTCGTCATGACGACGTGGGTCCCGTCGTCGACGAGCGATTCGATGGTGTCGATGGCGTCGGTGTTGACGTGCCCGAGGCCGGTTCCCTCGACGACGAGCCCCGACTTCCCCGCCATCGTCTCGAAGACGGACAGGTCCATTCCGGGCGTGAACTTCACCAGTTCGACGTCGGTCGCCAGGTCCGGGGCGACGTTCAGTTCGACCTCGTCCCGTTCGCGGAACTCGCGCCGGAAGGTGACCTCGCCGGTCTCGTAGTCGACCTCGCCGAGCGGCCTTCCACCGACCGTCTCGAAGGCGTCACGTCGCGAGGTGTGGTTCTTTCGGACCCGTGTCCCACGGTGGAGGGCGACCCGGTCGTCGCTCTGGGTGGCGTGCATGGCGACCATGACCTCGGCGGCGTCGGCTTTCGCGGCTTCGACGGCACAGACCGCGTTCATCACGTTGTCCGACGAGGGCCGGTCCGCGGAGCGCTGGCTCCCGGTGAAGACGATCGGCACCGGCGTGTCGAGCATGAACGCGAGCGTGCTCGCGGTATACTGCATCGTGTCGGTGCCGTGCATGACCACCACGCCGTCGGCGCCGTGCTCGATCTCCTCGTGGACGACGGCCGCGAGGTCCTGCCAGACCGAGGGGTCCATGTTCTCGGAGAGGATGTTGGCGACGACCCGACCGCGGTAGTTCGCGCGACCGGCGAGGTCCGGGACCGCCCGGAGGACGTCCTCGGCGTCGAACTGGGCGGTCACGGCGCCCGTCCGGTAGTCGACGGTGGAGGCGATGGTCCCGCCGGTCGAGATGAGCGCGATGGTCGGCAGGTCGTCGTCGAACTCGACGGCGGACGTCTCGTCGGTCGTGCCCGAGTCGACGTCGTAGACGTCAGATTCGAGCACCTCGACGGTGGCGTCCTCGCGATCGATCCCGACGTTGTACCCGCTGTCGAGTTTGACGACGAGCGAGCGGGTGGACGAGGAGGGCAACAAGATGCCCTCGTGGGTCGTCCCGCCGTCGTCGACGCGGATGCGGTCCCCTGGGTTCATGGAACGGCCTACCCGGGCGGGAGCCTTGAAACCATCTATGGCGGCCCGCCGGAGCGGCTCGGACTCAGCCGGTGATCGTCCAGCCGACGTCGGTCCGATCGACGACGTCCTGCTCCGCGAGGTCCGTGAGGACGCGTTCGATCAGCGTCTCGGGGACCTCCACCTCGCGGGCGAGGGAGTCGACGGTACGTTCGTCGCCCGCGAGCGCACCGAGGACCTCCGCCGTGAGTTGGCTCCCGTTGCCGTCGGCGTACTGGTTCAGCTCCGTCTGGACCTCCGTGAGGCGGCCCTGGACCCAGCGCTGGGCCATCGAGAGTTCGCGCTCCAGGTCCCGCAGGTCGTCGAGTCGCGACGCGAGGGTGGCGACGTCGTTCTCGTCGTCGAAGGCCGTCGTGATGGCGAGGTGCGAACACCGACCGAGGTCCAGGTCCGCGGAGGCCGGGTAGGCACTCTTGGCCCCGAAGTCGTATGGCGAGACGCGGACCTCGAGGCGGAGGTTCTGGGCGATGTGGAAGTACTTCCGCCGCTTCTCGTCCACGTGACTCTCGACCAGCCCTGCCTCCTCGAGTCGCCGCAGGTGGTCGATGACCGCCTTCGGACTCACGCCGATGTACTCCGAGATCTCGGTGACGTAACTCGGTTTCCGCGCGAGCAGCCGCAGGATGCGTCGGCGGTTCTCGTTGCCGAGCAGGTCGAGCAGCGCCCCGGAGTCCATGTTCGGAGACGCGTAGGCCATCCGCGGGGAAAAGGATGTCTGCTCGTCGGTCGCCGTCGGGAGCGGTCGGCCGCCGGTTGGCGGTTTTTCGACCACCGGCACCCTTTTCACTGACCATGCCTGACATACACACGCATGTTCGAGCCGTTCTCGAGCGGATACTACCTGGGACGGCTGTTCGTGGAACCGAGCCACGAGACGGCGGCCACGATGCAGCAGGACCAACACGTTCGCGTCACCCAGCAACTGTACGCCAGCGGCGAGGGCGTCGAGCGACTCGACGCCCCGCTCGTGATGAAACTCGGGGAGACACACCTCGCAGTACACGGCTCCCCGGAGGTCCCCGAAGGGACCCTCGCGGTCCCCGAGGAGACCCTCGAATCCATCCGCATCGAGAACCCGCCGACCCTCAGCGACGTCCTCCTCGCGAAGGCCGAGCACGCCGAGCGATTGGTCTCGTTTGGCGCGGTCTGACCGACCTGCCGAGGGGTCCAGGCGGGCGAGGTTTTCGGTCGGCCGTCTCCGGAGCCATTAAGCGGCCCCGGGGCCACTCCTTCGGACGATGCTGGATCGGCTGCTCGGTCGCGCGTCGCTCAAAGAGCGCATCGAGACGCTCGAAGCGGAACGCGACAGTCTCGAGTCACGACTCGAGGCCGAATCCGACCGCCGAAGCGAGGCGGCGCGCAAGCGGCAGGAGGCCGAAGCGCGCGTCAATCACCTCGAGGACCGCATCGAGGAACTCGAGGACCGCGTGGAGCGCGCCGAATCGACGGAGAGCGACGCGGCCGTCAGGGGCGAAGCGACCCTTCGCGGCGACCGCCTCGACGAGGTCCTCTCCCGTCTCGAGAGCGTCGGGACTGGTCCGGAGGGGGCGCTCTCCGCGATGGTCGAGGAGACCCTGCCGGATGGGGTCCGCGAGACGTTCGGCGAGCGAACGCCCCTCGTGGAGCACGCGGCTCCGGCGCTCGTGTACGCCGACGACGCCCACCTCGTGAACGTCGCCGTCAGGCCGCCGGTCGCCCCGGATCCGTTCGTGCACTGGGGCGACTCCTTCGAGGTCGACCGCGAGTGGTTCGAACCGTCGGGCGAGTACGCCCTCGCACTGGTCCGGGCCGATCGCTTCGCCATCGGCGAGTACGACGGGCGCGAACGGCACTCCGTGACCGGGTTCGAGAGCGACGTGAAGGGGGCTCACTCGAAGGGCGGGTTCTCGCAGGCCCGGTTCGAACGGCGACGGGACGCCCAGATCGACGAGCATCTCTCGGCGGCCCGAGAGGCCATCGAGGACCGCGATACCGAGCGCCTCTACGTGGTCGGCGAATCCACGCTGCTCCCGGAGTTCGCCGACGTAGCCACCGTCACCCATCCCAGCGACGCCACCGGCAAGCCGACGGCGGCCCTGGAGGAGGCGTATGCAGACTTCTGGTCGGTGCAACTGACGCTCCTGTAGGGGTGGGAGATCGTTCGGCACCGCACCGCCATCGACGGCCGGTTCAGCAGCGTTAAGCATCCGCCGCGCGATTTCCCCGGCATGCGTGTCGCACTCCTCGCACACGAGAAATTTCCGGACGACGCCAAGACCGCGGTTGGCGTCCTCCGATACGCGGATTACGACGTGACCGCGGTCCTCGACAGGGACCGCGCCGGCGACCGAGTCAACGACCACCTCGCGGGCGTCCCGGACGCCCCGATCGTCGCGAGTATCGACGACCTCGACGAGCCCGTCGACGCCCTCCTGATCGGCGTCTCGCCCATCGGCGGCGGCTTCGACGAGTCCTGGCGCCCCGACATCCGAGCGGCCATCGAGAGCGGTGCGGACGTCATCGCCGGTCTCCACTACTTCCTCTCGGAGGACGACGAGTTCGCCAGCCTCGCGGCCGAACACGACGTCGACCTCTGGGACGTCCGCAAGCCCGACGCGGACCTCACGGTCGCCCAGGGGGTCTCGGGTGACGTCGCCGCAGACGTCGTGCTCACGGTCGGGACCGACTGCTCGACCGGGAAGATGACCGCCTCCGTCGAGATGACCGACGCTGCGACGGACCGGGGCGAGGACGCCGTCTTCGTCCCGACCGGCCAGACCGGCATCATGATCGCGAACTGGGGCCACCCCATCGACCGGGTCATCAGCGACTTCACCGCGGGCGCGGTCGAGGACATGATCGTCGAGAAGGGCGACGATCACGACTACCTCTTCGTCGAGGGACAGGGTGCCATCACCCACCCCGCCTACTCGGCGGTGACCCTGGGCATCCTCCACGGGTCGATGCCCGACAAACTCGTGCTCACGCACAACGCCGGCCAGGAGGTCGTCCACGGCTACGAGGACTTCGAACTCGCCGACCTGGAGACCTACGTCGACCTCTACGAGGACCTCGCGGCCCCGGTCCACGAGGCCGAGGTCGTCGCGGGGATGCTCAACACCTCCGCCATCGAGTCCGACGAAGCGGCCCGAGAGGCGGTCGAGGCGTACGCGGAGGCCATCGGCGCTCCCGCGACCGACCCGGTCCGGTTCGGTGCCGAGGAGATCCTGGACGCGGTCCTATGAGTCTGACTGCGTCCTTCGAACGGGTCGCATATCCACTCGAACACCCGTTCACCATCGCCCGTGGCACCCAGGACACCGCCGAGAACGTCCTCGTCCGCATCGAGGACGAGGATGGCACGGTCGGCGTCGGCGGTGCGGCCCCGTCGACCCACTACGGCGAGACGCCAGACACCGTCGAGGCCGTCCTGCCCGCTCTCTTCGAGGTCGTCGAATCGGCCGGTGACCCCCACCAGCTGGAACGCATCGAGGCCGACATGGATCGCGTCGTCAACGACAACCCGTCGGCGAAGGCCGCTGTGGACATCGCCCTTCACGACCTCGTCGCGAAACGCGCGGACCTGCCCCTCTACCGGTATCTCGGTCTGGACCCCGCGGAGCGCCTGGAGACCTCCTACACCATCGGCATCGACGACCGGGAGACGATGCGCGAGAAGACCCTCGAGGCGGTCGAACGCGGCTTTGCCACGCTCAAGGTGAAGGTGGGGACCGACCGCGACCGTGAGATTCTCGAGACCGTGCGCGGCGCCGCCCCCGACGCCACCATCCGCGTCGACGCCAACGAGGGCTGGACCCCCCGCGAGGCCGTTCGGAACATCGAGGCCATCGCCGAGTTCGACGTGGAGTTCGTCGAACAACCGGTCCCGGCCGAGCACCCCGAGGGACTGCGGTACGTCTACGAGCGCTCGCCACTGCCCATCGCCGTCGACGAGAGCCTCGTCCGGGCGACCGACGTGCCCGACGTGGCGGACCGTGCCGACATCGCGAACCTCAAACTGATGAAGACCGGCGGCATCCGGGAGGCGATTCGGCTGATCCACGCCGCCCGCGCCCACGGGATGGCGGTCATGGCTGGCTGTATGATCGAGTCGAACGCCTCGATCGCTGGCGCCGCACACCTCGTTCCCCTCCTCGATTACGTCGACCTCGACGGCTCCATCCTCCTCGCCGAGGACGACTTCGACGGCGTCCCCGTCGACGACGGATACGTCGACCTCGCAACGCTCGACCGACCCGGAACCGGCGCCCGAAACTGAGCGCCGACGAATCGGGGGCGGTTCGGCACGCTCTCAACAAGCTTATAGAGTGCACCCAAGTTAGTGGCCTGCATGAGCAGTGTCACGGTGACGCTCCCGGACGGCTCGACGCTCGACGTCGAGGCGGGGGCGACTGTCGAGGACGTAGCGTACGAGATCGGCCCCGGCCTCGGCCGTGACACAGTCGCCGGGAAACTGGACGGAGAACTGGTGGCCAAAGAACAGCCCATCGAGGACGACGTCGCGATCGAGATCGTCACCGATGGGTCCGACGAGTACAGATCGGTGCTCCGGCACACGGCCGCACACGTCTTCGCCCAGGCTCTCCAGCGGTTGTTCCCCGAGGCCAAACTCGCCATCGGCCCGTACACCGACGAAGGCTTCTACTACGACGTCACGGGCGTCGACCTCGACCAGGACGACCTCGAGGCCATCGAGGCGGAGATGGAGTCGATCGTCGAGGCCGATTACCCGGTCGAACGCGTCGAAGCATCCCGGGAGACGGCGACGGAGAAGTACGAAGACAACCCCTACAAACTCGAGATCTTAGCGGAAGAGGCTGCCGGCGAGGACCCGGTGACCTTCTACCGACAGGACGGGTGGGAGGACCTCTGTAAGGGTCCGCACGTCGAATCCACCGGCGAGATCGGTGCCGTCTCACTCCTCAACGTCTCCGCGGCCTACTGGCGGGGCGACGAGGAGAAGGACACCTTGACCCGCATCTACGGGACGGCCTTCGAATCCGAGGACGAACTCGAATCGTTCCTCGAGCAGCGCGAGGAGGCCAAAAAGCGCGATCACCGCAAGATCGGTCGGGAGATGGAACTGTTCTCCATCCCCGACGTGACCGGGCCGGGCCTCCCGCTCTACCACCCGAACGGCAAGACGGTCCTCCGCGAACTCGAATCGTACGTCGACGAGTTGAACCGGGAGGCCGGCTACGACTTCGTCGAGACGCCCCACATCTTCCGAACGGAGCTCTGGAAGCAGTCCGGCCACTACGACAACTACGTCGACGACATGTTCCTCCTCGACGTCAACGACGAGGAATACGGGCTCAAGCCGATGAACTGCCCGGGCCACGCGACCATCTTCGGGCAGACGACCTGGAGCTATCGCGACCTGCCGGTGCGGTACGCCGAGAACGGGAAGGTCTACCGCAAGGAACAGCGCGGCGAGCTCTCCGGGCTCTCCCGCGTCTGGGCGTTCACCATCGACGACGGCCACCTGTTCGTCCGGCCCGACCAGATCGAAGACGAGATCAGACAGATCATGGGCATGATCTTCGAGGTCATCGAGAACTTCGACCTGGACGTCGAGGTCGCCCTCGCGACCCGTCCCGAGAAGTCGATGGGTTCCGACGAGATCTGGGAGCAGGCGGAGTCCCAGTTGCGCTCCGTGCTCGAATCGGGCGGCTACGACTACGACGTCGAACCCGGCGACGGCGCCTTCTACGGGCCGAAGATCGACATCGGCTTCGAGGACGCCCTCGGCCGGACCTGGGACGGTCCGACGGTCCAACTCGACTTCAACATGCCCGAGCAGTTCGACCTGGCCTACGTCGGGACGGACAACGAGGAACACCGCCCGGTGATGATCCATCGTGCCCTCTACGGGAGCTTCGAGCGCTTTTTCATGGTGCTCATCGAGCACTTCGACGGCAAGTTCCCGCTCTGGCTGGCGCCCGAACAGGTGCGGATCCTCCCCGTCTCCGACGACAACCTCGGCTACGCTCACCGCGTGAAAAACGAACTCGACGGCTACCGGGTCGAAGTCGAGGACCGCGACTGGACGGTCGGCAAGAAGATCCAGCAGGCCCACGAGGACAAGGTTCCCTACATGATCGTCGTCGGCGACGACGAGGAGGCGGCGGGGACGGTCTCGATCCGCGACCGCAAGGAACGCGAGGCGAAGGACGTCTCGATCGGCGAGTTCCGAACCCATCTCGATTCGGAACGGGACGAGAAGCGGACCGCCCCGGACTTCCTGGACGACTGACCGCCGACGCTCCGGGTTTTTCTCGACCGTTACGACGATGATCGCCGTCGACCGGTGGTGCTTACTTCCACTCCTCGGCGTTCTCGGTCGTCTGGAGGGCGCCTTTCGCCCGGCGCCGGGTCGGCCAGATGGTGAGAACGGCGAGACCGGCGTAGGAGGCGGCGACGATGGCGACGATGGCGAGTCCCGGGATGGTGCCGACCCTGGCCGTCTCCAGGAACCCGGCCGAATCGGGCAAGACGGTCAGTCGGACGAACCAGGCACCGACCAGGACGCTGAACAGCGGGAAGTACACCCGACGAAGCCGGCGCGAGAGGGCCTCGACCCGCGGTGTCTTGATCGTCGGCTGCCTGAGGTCCTCGCTCAACAGTTCCCGCCACCGCGAGTGCTCGACGCCATCCGAGTCCAGGGCGTTCGCGAAGACGTTCTCCTCCAGGAGGCGGACCCGGGACCGCCAGATGTCGTAGATCCGGTACCGTCGCACCTCGATACCGAGGAAGACGCTCAACATAACCATGCCGACGAGGAGGACGTAATGAGGTCGCGTGTCCGTCGAGAACGCCCAGGTGAGCAACGTCGCCGTCACGACGACGCCCCAGTTGGTGGTGCGGTCGATGCGAGTCCGCCAGGACGTCATGCGCGCGAGTTCGCCCCGGTAGGCGTGCCCCATCAGTGCGAGAAAATCACCCCGGTCGGTGGCCGCCTTGCCGGCTATCTCCCGTTCCTCGCGGGATTCCGGGTCGAAATCGGACGGGATATCGGTCATGTCCCTGGTAAGAACTCGCCAGTGAAAACGCTGTGCGCGATCTGCGGTCGCTACTTCGAGTCGCTCTCCTCGCGTAACTCTTCGAGTTCGGCCTCGACGGCCTCCTCGTCGACCGACTCCTCGATGGCGGCCTCGGCTTCCGCTTCGTCTGCGGTTGTTTCCTCGCCGCTGCTCTCCCCTCGAAGCGTCTCGAGTTCGCTCTCGACGGTGCGCTCCGTGCGGCCCTCCTCGAGTTCCTTGTCGATGGCATCCTCGTCGGAGAGGGGATCGTCGAAGACGCCGCGGTCCTGGAGTTCGTCCATGGCCGCCGCCCGCGCCTCCATGTCCTCGGTTCGCTCGTTGGCCCGCTCGATGGCCCGACCCACGTCCTCCATCTCGTCGCCGACGCCGGTCATCGCCTCGGAGACCCGTGTCTGGGCTTCGGCGGCCTCGTAGCGGGCCTTCACGGTCTCCTTTTTCGTCTTGAACTCGTCGATCTGGCTCTTCAACTCGGACTTCTGCGATTCGAGGTTGGACTGGGTCGTCTGTAACGAGTCGATCTGTTCTTCGAGTTCCTCGATCTGGGTCAACTTGGCTTGCTTTTTCTCCAGCGCCCGTTTAGCCAGATCCTCTCGGTCCTGGGCCATCGCCTCGCGGGCCTGTTCGTTGTGTTTCTCGACGTTCTCCTGGAGGCGATTACGCTGGACCTCCAGGCGCTTTCGCTGGGCGGTCACGTCCGCGATACCCCGTTCGACGTCCTTGAGTTCGTCTCGCATCTGTTCGTAGGAGTAATCCAGCGTCTCGCTCGGATCCTCGACCCGCCCGAGGATCGCGTTGATCTTCGAGCGGATGATGAAGGAGATGCGTGAGAGGATGCCCATACCCGGTCAATGGGTTCGGTGCCATAAAATACTCTCCCCGGCCGGGCGGTTTTTGGCGCGGGACGGCGTTCTGGCCGATATGGCCGATACGACGGTGCTGGTCCCCGGCGCCCGGACGGTCGAAGCGACACTCGACGAACCGACCGACGGGGGTGACGCCTGCGTCGTGGCCTGCCCGCCACATCCTCAACACGGCGGCCATCGAGGCGACAGGAGGCTCCAGGCGGTGAGCGACTACCTCGTCGACCGTGGTATCGCGGTTCTCCGGTTCGATTACGGCGAGTGGGACGATGGGGCGGCCGAACGGGAGGACGTTCGCAACGCCCTCCGCTGGGCGGCCGACCGGTACGAGCGGGTCGGCCTGTTCGGCTTCAGCTTCGGCGGTGCCATGGCCGCGCTGGCCGCCGCCTCGACGCCCGTCGATCTCTGTGGCGTGGCGCTGCTGGCACCGGCCGCCCAGGTCGCCGACGACCTCGACGCCACGGCGACACTCGAGGCCATCGACGCCCCGCTCCGCCTCGTCCACGGGACCCGCGACACTACGGCGGAGTGGAAGCCGTTCTACCGTGCGGCCGAGACGCTGGACGCCTCCATCGAATCGGTCGCGGGCGATCACTTCTTCGTGGGGCAGTCCGACGCGGTGGCGGCGGCTGTGGGCGAATTCCTGGTCGACCACTGCGACGGCGTGACGTAGGCGCTCGCGCGCTCCGAAATGGTTTTTGCTGCCCCTCTCTCACACACGGTATGCCGACAGAGACCGGGTACGATCCGACACTCGGGAACAAATTCATCTTCGTCACCGGCGGGGTGATGTCCGGGCTCGGAAAGGGCATCACCGCCGCGAGCCTCGGACGGCTTCTCACGAATGCCGGCTTCGACGTGACGGCGGTCAAGATCGACCCCTACATCAACGTCGACGCGGGGACCATGAACCCCTACCAGCACGGGGAGGTGTACGTCCTCGACGACGGCGGCGAGGTCGACCTCGACCTCGGGAACTACGAGCGGTTCCTCGAGACGGACATGGCCTTCGACCACAACCTCACGACGGGGAAGATCTACCAGCACGTGATCGAACGCGAGCGTGCCGGCGACTACCTGGGGAAGACGGTCCAGATCATCCCCCACGTCACCGACGACATCAAACGTCGCATCCGCGAGGCGGGCGAGGGACACGACGTCACCATCGTCGAGGTCGGTGGCACGGTGGGCGACATCGAGAGCATGCCCTTCCTCGAGTCGCTCCGCCAGTTCTCCGACGAGCAGGACGACGAGGACGTCATCTTCGCCCACGTGACCCTCGTTCCCTACGCGCCGAACGGCGAACAGAAGACCAAGCCCACCCAGCACAGCGTGAAGGAACTGCGCAGCATCGGGCTCCGTCCCGACATCGTCGTCGGCCGGTGTGACGACCCGCTCGAACCGGACGTCAGGGAGAAGATCGCGCTGTTCTGTGACGTCCCCACCGACGCCGTGTTCTCGAATCCGGACGTCGAGGACATCTACCACGTCCCGATGGTCCTCGAGGAGGAGGGCATGGACGAGTTCGTGATGGACAGACTCGACCTCGCCGACGCCGCCCTTCCGGACGCCGAGCGCTCCACGGAATGGCGCGAGCGCGTCACGGTCGAGGC
Organism: Halobacteriota archaeon; assembly: GCA_051744605.1. Lineage (GTDB taxonomy): Archaea > Halobacteriota > Halobacteria > Halobacteriales > Halobacteriaceae > Halanaeroarchaeum. The sequence goes on along the minus strand of JBNJDE010000008.1, from coordinate 2,614 downwards.
CACCGAGTCCGTCGACATCGCCCTGGTCGGCAAGTACGACCTCAGGGACGCCTACATGTCGGTACGGGAGGCGCTGAAACACGCCGGCATGCAGGCGGCCGTCGACGTCACCGTCGAGTGGGTCGACGCCGAGCGGATGGAAGACCACCACCGCGAGCGCCTCCGAACGGCGGACGGGATCGTCGTCCCGGGCGGCTTCGGCAGTCGGGGAACGGACGGCAAACTCGAGGCCATCCAGTACGCCCGCGAGCACGACGTTCCCTATCTCGGTCTCTGCTTCGGGTTCCAGCTGGCCGTCATCGAGTACGCCCGCAACGTACTGGGCCTCGAGGACGCCAACTCGACGGAGCTCGACGACGAAACGCCCGATCCGGTCATCGACCTGCTGCCCGAACAGTACGACCTCGAGGACCTCGGCGGGACGATGCGCCTGGGGTCCCACGAGACTCAAATCGACGAGGGCACCCTCGCTCACGACCTCTACGAGGCGGATTCCTGCATGGAACGCCACCGTCACCGTTACGAGGTCAACCCGGAGTACATCGACGACCTGACCGCGGGCGAGTTGACGTTCTCGGGGCGGGCCGGCAACCGGATGGAGATCCTCGAGATGGACGACCATCCGTACTTCGTCGGTACCCAGTTCCACCCCGAGTTCACCTCGCGACCGACCAGTGCGAGCCCCCCGTTCGTGGGGCTGCTCGACGCCGTCCTCGACCACGCGGCCGCCGACGAGGGAGGTGACTGAGATGGTCGACACCGACCAGTTCATCGAGGAGGCCGTCGCGGAGATCGCCGACGAACTCGGCGAGAACACGGCCATCATCGCCCTCTCCGGTGGCGTCGACTCCTCGACCGCCGCCGCGCTGGCCTACGAGGCGGTCGGCGACCAGCTCGTCCCGGTCTACGTCGACACGGGTCTCATGCGGAAAGGCGAGACCGAGGGCGTCCGCGAGACGTTCGACTACATGGAGAGTCTTCGGATCGTGGACGCCGCCGACCGATTCTTCGACGCGCTCGCGGGCGTGACCGACCCCGAGGCGAAGCGAAAGGTCATCGGCGAGCAGTTCATCCGCGAGTTCGAGACCGTCGCCCGCGAGGTGGACGCCGACTACCTCGTCCAGGGGACCATCTACCCCGACCGCATCGAGAGCGAGGGCAACATCAAGTCTCACCACAACGTCGGTGGCCTCCCCGAAGCCGTCGACTTCGAGGGCATCGTCGAACCGGTTCGCGACCTCTACAAGGACGAGGTCCGCGAGGTCGCCCGCGCGCTCGACCTCGAGGCGGTCGTCTCCGAGCGGATGCCCTTCCCCGGCCCGGGACTGGCCGTCCGCGTCATCGGCGAGGTGACTCCCGAGAAGGTCGACGTCGCTCGCGAGGCGACCGCCGTCGTCGAGGAGGAACTCGAGGAGTACGAGCCCTGGCAGGCGTTCGCCGCCGTGCTCGGGAAGGCGACCGGCGTCAAGGGCGACAACCGCGTCCACGGGTGGGTCGTCACCGTCCGCTCGGTCGAGAGTCGGGACGGGATGACCGCCCGCGCCCAGGAGCTCGACTGGCAGACCCTCCAGCGCATCCAGAGCCGGATCACCGGGACGCTCGACAACGTCTCTCGTGTCGTCTACGACGTGACCCACAAGCCGCCGGCGACCATCGAGTACGAGTAATCCCACTTTTTTACTCAAGGGGTTTCCTCGTGCCTTCGGCACTGCGGGAACCCCTTGACCAAAAACCTGGACTAAAAACGTCCCGCTCGCTCGCTTCGCTCGCTCGCGGCCAGCGTCACACCTTTTCCGGCGGCCACTCCCCCCCTACTGCCACGGCAAATTTCACGTCATCTGTCGAACTCCATTTTCGGAGTGCTGGAACGGCCCTCGTCTTTAAGCTATGTCGATTTGAACCTCAAATTGTAGATGATTGTGGAATAGAATCCGAATATACGTTACAAACAAAAATCAAACTCGAACTCGACCACGATGTCCCAACTACGACTTCGGTCGGCGCTCGGATCGTACCGCCACGGCGGAACTACCCGTAGCTGGCGTGCGGATTGGCCCTCGGAGGTGTTCTCGTAATGGCGTTCGTCGAATCCCTGGTCGGCAGCGGCGTCTTCGTGATGTTCCTGGCCGTCCTCATCGGGATGGCCTTCGGCAGAATCAACCTCGGCCGGGGCATCAAATTCGGCGTCGCCGGTCCGCTGTTCGCGGGCCTGGTCCTCGGCCACGTCGGGTTCACCGTCCCGGGGGCGTACTCGGGACTGACCCTCGCGCTGTTCGTTGCCGCGGTCGGCCTCATCGCGGCCCACGAGATCGAGGGGACGGTGAAGACCTACGGACTGAACTTCCTCGTGATCGCGGTCCTGATGCCGACGATCGCGGTGATCTTCACGTACGTGTGGACGCAGTTCGTCTTCGCTGACGCCTCGACGGGGTTGATCATGGGGTCCTTTTCCGGCGCGCTGACGAGCAGTCCGGGCCTCGGATCGGCCATGGAGGCACTGCCCGAGGCTGCCGCCCAGCAGTACCAGATCGGCCACTCGGTCGGGTACGTCATCGGGGTGTTGATCATCGTGATGTTCCAGCAGCTCTACCCGAAGGCCATCCAGATGGACATC
>JBNJDE010000007.1:0-33895 GCA_051744605.1 Halobacteriota archaeon | reverse complement strand
CGCCACCGCCTGGACCACCGACATGTTCGCCGCGAGCGTCCAGACTTCCTCGGTCACGACGAACGGCCCCGCGAGGAGGAACCCGCCGACGACCTGCTGAGCGGTGTCGGCCAGCCGAAACTGGCGCGGCCGGCGCGGTCGCCGCAGTCTCATACCCGCCCTTACCGATTCCGGGATGAAATAGGGTCCGATACCGCGAGAACTGTCGAACGAGTCCTCAGTACCCGCGGTCGATCAGGTAATCGGCGACCTGTTCGAGACGCGTCCGGGCTTCGCTGTCGGGGAGTACCTGGAGGTAGCCCTTGCCCTCTTCGACGTAGTCGCGGGCGAGCGACCGGGCGTACTCGATGCTTCCCGCGTCTTCGAGGGTGGCGACCGCGTCCTCGATCGCCGCTTCGGTGACCGCTTCGGGTGTATCGGCCTCGACGAGGTTCTCCACGTCGACGCCGTGGTCGCGCGCGTGGAGCGTGATGATCGTTCGCTTGCCCTCGACGAGGTCGCTGCCGCGCTGTTTGCCCAGGTCCTCGCTCGGCACCGTGAGGTCCAGGACGTCGTCGTGGATCTGGAAGGCTTTGCCGACCGTGCGTCCGTATTCGGTGAGGGCCTGCCGAGTCTCTTCGTCGGCGCCGAGCAGGATCGCAGGGATCGCCGAGGACGCGGCGTACAGCACCGCCGTCTTCCGGTCGATCATGTCCAGGTACTCGTCGGTCTCGACCGTCGGGCGGGTCTCGAAGTCGACGTCGAGGGACTGTCCCTCGCAGATGCGCGTGCAGGTCGAGGCGAGCGTGTCGAGTGCCTCGATGGCGCGGTCGGGGGGCGCCCCCGACTCGATCATGATCTCGAAGGCTTTCGAGTAGAGCGTATCTCCCGCGAGGATGGCGGTCTCGGGGTCGTACTGGACGTGGACGGCCGGGACGCCACGGCGCATCTCGTCCTGGTCCATGATGTCGTCGTGGATGAGCGTGAACGACTGGATGACCTCGACGCTCACCGCCGCCTTCATCAGGTCGATCGGCGGTTCGTCGTCGACGAGCGTCGGAACGTCGCGGTAGTCCACGCTCAGTGGTTCGACGTCGAGGAGCGCTTCGCCCGTGAGCAACAGCATGGCCGGCCTGAGTCGCTTTCCACCGGCGTCGAGGAGGTACCGCGACGCCTCGTAGAGTCGCTCGGGTTCGGTGATCGGCAGGTCCGCCTCGATGGCGCCATTGACGAGTTCGCGTCGCTGCCGAACCGCCTCGAGGACCGTCTGTTCACGTGCTTCGGGGGTCATCTCACTCCACGAGCTGGATGCGGTTGCCGTTCCGGGTGACGTGCAGGTCACGCCCCATCTCGTACCCTTCGCTCTCGGCGAGGTCGACGTACGGGGCCATTCCCTTGAGGTCCTGGTGGGCCGGGATGACGTGCTGGGGCTGGAGTGCGTTCAGCATCTGGTAGTGGCCCTCCTGGCTCAGGTGCCCGGAGACGTGGATCTCGTCGTAGATGCGGGCGCCCTGCATCGAGAGCAGCTTCTCGGCCTGGTAGCGCTGCCCCTCGTTCGTCGGTTCGGGGATGACGCGGGCCGAGAAGATGACCTTGTCACCGTTCTCCAGTTCGAAGGGCGTCTCGCCCCGACCCATCCGGGTGAGCATCGCGCGCGGTTCGCCCTGGTGGCCGGTGACGATGGGCAGGAAGTTGCCCTTGCCCTCGTTCATGATGCGCTTGAACGCGCGGTCGACGCTCTTGCGGTGACCGAACATCCCGAGGTTGTCCGGGAAGTCCACGTAGCCCATGCGCTCGGCGGCCCCGGAGTAGTGCTCCATCGACCGGCCCAGGAGGATGGGCTGGCGACCGATCTCCTTGGCGAACTCGACGAGACTGCTCACGCGGGAGATGTGACTGGAGAACGTGGTCGCGACGATGCCGCCCGTGTAATCCTCGATGCTCTTCAGCGTATCGCGGAGGTGGAACCGGGCCATCGACTCGCTCGGCGTTCGGCCTTTCTTCACCGCGTTCGTGGTGTCCTCGATGTAACAGAGCACGCCCTCGCCCTCGCGACCGATCTCGCGGAACCGCTTCATGTCGATCGGCTCTTCGAGGACCGGGTCGTGGTCGATGCGTTTGTCGAGGCCGTAGACGATGGCGCCCTCTGGCGTGTGGAGGACCGGGTTGATGGCGTCGATGATGGAGTGGGTGACGTGGACGAACTCGAGTTCGAGTCCCTCGCCGATCTCCATCGACTCGCCGCCGGACATCTTGACCAGGTCGTTGTCGACGCCGAACTTCTGTTCGCCCTCGATCTGCCCTTTCACCAGCTCGATGGTGTACGGCGACGCGACGATCGGTGCGTCGTATCGATGGGCCAGCTTCGAGAGGGCGCCGATGTGGTCGAGGTGGCCGTGGGTCGGCACGATGGCCTGCACGTCGCCCTCGAGTTCCGACATCACGCGGTCGTCCGGGATGGCGCCCATGTCGATCAGGTCGAGGCTGTGCATCCGCTCGGTCTCCACGTTGTCGTGGATCAGCACCTTCGACAGGTTGAGCCCCATGTCGAAGATGACGACGTCGCTTCCTGCTCGAACGGCAGTCATCTGCCGTCCGACCTCTTCGTATCCGCCTATCGTTGCGATTTCGATTTCCATAGTTGAATCACTGAAAGCCGCTGTGCGGCCCGCTCAGTACTGAAACTCGTCCCGTGCTCGGCGTCGGCGTCCCCGGCGTCTTGCAGCCGTCGGTCGCCGCCGCGTTGTCGCCCGCGACGGCCTCTTTGCAGGTACGTATGTGTCCATCTATTAAAAAGAGCGGGTTTGCCGCTTCTCGGTGGCCGTCGCCCCGGGACCGTCAGGGGGGCGGTCCAACGCGCGTCCCGGCGCCCGCACCGGCCAGGAACTCCTCGAGGTCGTCCAGGCCGAAGATCGATCCAGGCACCTCGGCGTCGAGCAGTGCCCGGACCTTCGCCGCCATCCCACCGGTCACGTCGGTGGAATCGCTCCCCCCGAGGACCGCCTCCACGTCCGAATACTGCTCGATACGTGGAACGACGTCGCCGTCGTCGTCGAGGACGCCCGGAACGGTCGAGCACAGGCCGACACGCGCCGCGTCGAGGGCCTTCGCGAGCGCGACGACCAGTTCGTCCCCGCTGACGATGGTCGCGCCTCGTCCCTCGGTCACGAGTACGTCGCCGTGCAGGACGGGGACGAATCCCTCCCCGAGCATCGTCTCGACGCTATCGGTGTACAGTTCGACGCCCCCCTCGCCGGTTCGATAGCCCGCCGAGAAGGGGCGAACCGGGACCGCGGGCACCGCCGCCGCACCGAGGTCGTCCGTGACACGTCGAAGGAGTCTCCCCATTGCCCGGTGGATCGCACGGACGGCCGCCGCGTCGTGGGTGCCCGTGTTCGAACTCACGTCGCGGTCCGCCGCGTTGGGATGGCCGAACGACCCGCCGCCGTGGACGACCACGAGGTCGGCTACCCCCGCGTCGGCGATGGCGCTCGCCGCTCGGGAGAGTGCCTCGTCGTCGACCGTCTCGCGATCGTCTTTCTCCGTGACGACACTGCCGCCGAGTTTCACAATCGTGGTCATCGTTCCAGGCGAACCCCTTCCTTGTCGAGGCGGGCGCGGAACACCTGCTCGCAGTCGGGCGTGTACTCCAGGGCCGTCTCCGTCGCGCTCGATTCGTCCAGGGCGACGATACAGCCGCCGCCACCCGCCCCGGTCAACTTCGCCCCCGTCGCCCCCGCTTCGCGCGCGCCCCACACCATCGCGTCCAGCGACCGGGCGGAGACGCCCAGTGCGGAGAGCAATCCGTGGTTGAAGTCCATCAGCCGACCGAGTTCGTCGACGTCTCCCGCCTCGAGGGCGCGCTCGCCCTGACGGACGATGTCGCCGATGGCCGTCACGGTGTCGGCGGCGAAGTCGTACTCCTCTTTGAGGGCTCTGACGCCCGAGACGAGTTGGCCGGTGTCGCCTGCGCCGCCGTCGTAGCCCACGACGAAGGGGAGGTCCGGCGCCTCGATGGTCTCACAGCGGTCACCCTCCACCCGGACGGCGCCACCCATCGTCGAGCAGTACGTGTCGGCCCGCGAGGCCTGTCCGTCCTGGACCTCGTACTCGACCTGGTAGGCCCGTTCGGCGAGTTCCGCTCGGGACAGTTCCACGCCGAGTTCCCGGGTGCCCGCCTCGATGCCGGCGACCACGACCGCGGCCGACGAACCGAGTCCAGCCCCGAGGGGGATGTCGCTGTCGATGGTCACGTCGAATCCCGCGTTCGGTCTGTCCGCGGCGTCGCGGGCCTGGTCGACCGCGGCGTCCACGTAGCCCATCGCTGCGGTGAGAAGCGACTCCGAGACGTCGACGGACGGACTCTCGTCGGTCGAGCCGCTGAACTCCACCGTGAACCCGTCGAGACTGAGGTCCTCGGCGTCGATTCGGAGTTTGTCGTCCGCTCGTTCCTCGACCGTCACCGTGGCCCGTCGTTCGATGGCGCAGGGGACGGCCGGTTCGCCGTACACGACGGCGTGCTCCCCGAAGAGGTAGACCTTTCCCGGGGCGGATGCGGTGGCCATACCGATGGGTGGTCGCCGGTCACTAAAATGGATGCGGCTTCGACGGGCACCACCGGCGCTTATCGGTCTGGCCGGCGAATCGTCGCCCATGCGACCCGTCGTCGACCACGTCCCCTACGCCGTCCGCGACCTCGAGGAGGCCATCGCCCGGTTCGAACGAGTGGGGCTTGCGCCCATGTACGGCGGCACCCACGGTGACGGAGCGACCGAGATGGCCCTCGTCCCGTTGCCGGATGGCACGTACGTCGAACTCATTGCGCCGACCGGCGAGGGCGAGCCCGGTTTCTGGCCGGCGGCCCTCGAGGCGGGCGTCGGGCCCTGTGCCTGGTGTGTCCAGACGGGAAGCGTCCACAACGAGCTCCAGCGGTTCATCACCCACGACGTCCGGGTCGACGGCCCACGGCGAGCGAGCCGTGATCGGCCGGACGGTACCCACGTCGAGTGGGACATGGGCTTTCTCGGACCCGACGACCGCGAGGTGCTTCCGTTCCTCATCGCCGACCGAACACCGAGGGAGTATCGGGTTCCGGACTCGGAGCTCTACGGCAGTCCACTCTCGGGCGTCGGCTGGGTCGTGATCGCCGTTCGTGACCTCGCGTCGGCCATCGAGCAGTTCGCTCGGCTGTACAGACTCCCCGAAGCGGAGACCGACGTCGACACCCACTTCGGCGAGATGGCGTGGTTCCCCGAGCAGGCGTTCGTCCTCGCCGAGCCCACCGACGAGCCACTCCTCGATCGGCTCGAGTCGTCCGGTCCGGGACCGGCGGCACTCTTCCTGTCGGCCGAGATGGACCGGGCCACAGAGCAGTTCCCGCTCACCGGCGGGCGGTCCCTGTTCGACCGCCGCCTCGCGTTCTTCGAGGGATTCGACCACCAGCTCGGCGTCGTGAGCCGTCGCTGATCGATCGTCGACCGCAGAAAGGACGTTCCGCGCCGGATCAGAGTTCGTCGTCTTCGAAATCCTCGAGCGCGTAGGCGGGTTCGGCCCCGCGGCGGTCGAGGGTCTCGTTGGCCAAAAGCCAGTAGACGACCGAGAGCGCGCGTCGACCCTTGTTGTTCGTCGGAACGACGAGGTCGACGTTGCTCGTGGAGTTGTTCGAGTCGCACATCGCGATGACCGGGATGCCGACGGTGATGGCCTCCTTGACGGCCTGGGCGTCACCGATGGGGTCGGTCACCACGACGACGTCCGGTTCGATGTAGCCGTCGTACTGCGGGTTGGTGAGCGTGCCCGGGATGAAACGACCCGTGCGCGCTCGGGCGCCGACCGCGTCGGCGAACTTCTCGGCCGGGAACCGGCCGTACTGTCGCGAGGACGTGACCAGGACCTGCTCCGGGTCGTAGTTCGCGAGGAAGTCCGCCGCGGTGCGGATGCGGCTGTCTGTCGTGCTCACGTCGAGGACGTACAGACCGTCGGTACGGACGCGGTGGATGAACCGGTCCATGTCCTTGGTCTTCTGTTGGGTGCCGATGTGGACGCCGGCGCCGAGGTAATCCTCGACGGGGATCAGCAGGTCGGCGTCCTCGTCGGCCATCACGTCCTCTGGCTGTTCTTGTGGCTCCGCGTCCTCGGCGGCGTCCGGCTCGGCTGCCGGCTCCGCGTCGTCGGGAGCCTCGAGGTCGGTGTCGTCTGTTGGTTCGTTTTCGCTCATTGTGCCTCCTCGGCAATGCGAATGAGTTCGTTGAGCTTCGCGGTTCGCTCGCCGCCGACCGCACCCGTCTTGATGTACGGGGCGTCCGTCGCCACGGCGAGGTGGGCGATCGTTGCGTCTTCGGTTTCGCCGCTCCGGTGTGAGACGACCGGTTCGTAGCCGTTCTCGATGGCCATCTCGATCGCGTCGAACGCGTCGGAGAGCGTTCCGATCTGGTTCGGCTTGACGAGCACGCTGTTGGCCGCTCCCACGTCGATGCCGTGGGCGAGGCGGTCGGTGTTGGTGACGAACAGGTCGTCCCCACAGATCAGCGTCTTCTCGCCGACGCGGTCGGTGAGGTCGGCGAAGGCGGTGTAGTCGTTCTCGTCGAGTGGGTCCTCGACGTAGACCAGGTCGTACTCCTCGACGAGGTCGGCGACGTACGTGACCTGCTCGGCGGTCGAGCGCTCCTCGTCGCCGTAGCGGTAGACGCCGTCCTCGTAGAGTTCGGCGGCGGCCACGTCGAGGCCGAAACCGATCTCGAAGCCGACCTCGTCGGTCACGCGGTCGGTCGCTTCGGCGACGACCTCGAAGGCCTCGGCGTCGTCGATCGACGGCGCCCAGGCACCTTCGTCACCCTTCGCGGCGGGGATGCCGCGGTCGGTGAGGATCTCGCCGACGGCGCTGTGGACCCTCGCGTTGGCGAAGACCGCCTCGCGGACGCTCGGGGCGCCCACGGGTGCAGCGAGGAACTCCTGGATGTGGGTCGCGTCGGCGGCGTGTTCGCCGCCGCCGATCACGTTTCCGAGCGGGATCGGGAAATTGCGACCGCGGAAGGCTCCTCCGAGATGCTGGTACAGCGGGGCACCGAGCACGTCGGCTGCCGCCTTGGCGACGGCCATGCTGATGGCGACGGCGCTGTTGGCGCCGATGTCGGAGAAGTTCTCCGAGCCATCCGCCGCGTGGAGGGCGGCGTCGACCGCACGCTGGTCGCCCGCGAAGACCCGTTGTTCCAGTCGCGGAACGGCCTTCTCTCGCGCGGCCGCGATGGCCTCGTCCACCGGCAACTCGATAGCTTCGTGTTCGCCCGTGCTCGCGCCGCTCGGTGCGGCGGCACGACCGAACCCGCCCGACTCGGTCAGGACGTCGGCTTCGACGGTGCGGTTCCCGCGCGAATCGAGTATCGCACGGAGGCTGACCTGCTCGATGCGGGTCATTCAGACCTCCCTCCGGACCGTGAAGGGGAGGATCTCTTCGTCGTACTCCTCGGCCGCGATGAGGATCGGCTCGGTCTGGTCGGTGTCGATCAGGACGGGTGCCCCGTAGGAGACCTGCAGGGCCCGTGCCCCGATGATGCGTGCCTTCTCGTACCGATTGTATGTCTGTGACATGCTCGTTATTGGTAGGGTGAGACGACGTCGACCAGGTCGTCGTGTGAGACGAGCATTCGGCGACAGCAGTACCGATCCAGTCCCAGGTCGTCGAGTACCTCCTCTGGGTCTTCGTCACCGTCGTGCGTGTTGGCACGAGCCTTGTATTCGTCCCAGTACTCGGCCACCGGATTACCGCACGTGAAACATCGGACGGGTACCATCATGGCTGAATCACCTTAGCGGTAGGATTTCTGGTAGCGGGCACGAGCGCCGGGGCCGCCCCACTTCTTGGACTCGGACTGGCGCACGTCGTTGACGAGCAGCGTGCGGTCGAACGCCATGTAGGCGTCCCGCAGTTCGGCGTCGTTGAAGTGCTCGACCAGCCCACGGGCGATGGCCGTGCGGACCGCGTCCGCCTGGCCGGCGAACCCGCCGCCCTGGATGTTCACGTCGACGTCGACCTGGTCGCGGAGCTCCTCGTCGGCGATGCGGAACGGCTCCAGCATCTTCAGACGGGCCATCTCCGGTTCGACCAGTTCGATCGGTCTCGAGTTGATTCGAACGCGACCCTTTCCGTCGCGCACGGTAGCGCGCGCGACGGCCGTTTTCTTCTTCCCACTAGTGTTGGTTACCATGTGACGTTCGCTCCCAGGTGGTCTGACACTTCGCCGAGCGTGACGAAGCGGGTGTTCGAGAGCCTGTCGATGGACGTGCCGTCGAGCACCTCGCCGTCGTCGTCGTACGGGTTGTCGACGTACACGCGGACGTTGCTGAACGCCTCGCGACCGCGCTGTTTCTTGTACGGGACCATCCCGCGGATGGCCCGCTTGAAGATGCGGTCGGGGCGCTTCGGGTAGGCCGGGCCACGGTCGGACCCGATCTCGGAGCGCTTTTCGTACTTCGCGAGGACGTCCTCGGTGCGTCCGGTGATGACCGCGTCTTCTGCGTTGACGACCGCGACGCGCTCGCCGTCGAGGGCGCGCTCCGCCACGTTCGTCGCGACGCGACCCATGATGCAGTCGGCCGCGTCGATGACGACGTCGGCGTCGAATTCTGCGAGGCTCATGCGATCACCCGCACGTCGGTTCCTTCGGGATACTGTTCCATCGCCTGTTCTAGATGTAGTGCCTCGCCGTTCGCGTGCTCAATCTTCGTCTTCGCACTCGCGGAGAAGTCGACCGCCGCGATGGTGACCGACTTCTGGAGGGCGCCGGACCCGAGGACCTTCCCCGGGACGACGACCGTTTCGCCTTCGGTGGCGTACCGCTCGATGCGACTCAGATTGACTTCGGCGTGGGACCGGCGCGGCTTCTCCAGCCGCCCGGCGATGTCACGCCACACGTCCGCTCCCGAGTCTCGGGAGACGGATTTAAGCTCGGCGATGAGGCTGCTAAGTCTCGGACTTGTCTTGCTCATGCTACGAACTCCTTGGCAGTAATGAGCTGAATACGGGAGTGCAGGGAGCAGGATTTGAACCTGCGAACCCCTACGGGACAGCGCCCTGAACGCTGCGCCTTTGGCCTGACTCGGCTATCCCTGCACGCCCACGCAAAACGCGTGGTTCGTTGGGCAATACCTCCTTGCCTCCGACCCTTGAAACCAATTTCGATTGCAGGCACCGGGGCAGCCGCTCCTGGGGTCGGGGCGGGCGCCGCGGTCTGGTGGTGGGTCGGGGGTGTCATGATTATAGCTGGACGGCCTGCTCGAGCTCCGCTGCCCGGTCCGACAGCGACTGGACCGCGCGGAGTACCAGCGATTCGACGGACATCGAACCGTCCGTCTCGACGTGGAAGACGAACGCGCCTTCGACGTCGCTCACTTCGACTTCCTTGTCCGGATACCGCTTCCGGAGGTCGTTGTCGAACGACTCTGCGGGGATCAGTTCGCCATCCTCTTCGATGACGCCGCGGACGATCTGTGGATCGCCGTCACCGTATTCGGCGGCGTCGCCGACGACCTCGACGTGCTGGAGATTGCGGTATCCGATGCCGACGCCGCCCTGGAACTTGGCGTGGTCGCGACCACGACCGAGGACGGCGCTTGCTTCGAGTTCGAGGCGCTGGTCCTCTTTGAGCTCGATGATCGGGATGTTCTTGTCCGCAGGCTCGACCATCTCGTCGGCAGAGACGAGGTCGCCCGAGTAGGCGGTGCCGGGTCCCTGGACGTCGAGGGCGAGGGTGATCTCGTCACCCTCCTCGAACTCGCCCAGTGGGGTGGTCAGCGGGACCAGCCCCAGGCGGAGTGCGAGTTGCTCGTCGAACATCACGCTCGAGTTCTCGATGAACCGAACGGTGTCGATGGAGAGCGTCGGGACGTCGGCCAGCATCGCTCGGCGGATGCCGTTGGCGAGCGCTGGCGTGATACCGCGGACGAGGAACCGGGCGTCCCGGGCCTCGTGGTCGATGAATTCGACGTCGAAGTCTCCTGCCATGTTAGAATCCGCTGTTTTTCGGCGGGCGGGTGCCGTCGTGTGGGATGGGCGTCACGTCTTCGATGCGCCCGATCTCCAGGCCGGCTCGAGCGAGCGCCCGGATGGCGGCCTGTGCGCCGGGACCGGGGTTTCGTTGCAGGTTGCCGCCGGGACCGCGCACGCGGACGTGCACGCCCTCGATTCCCTGTTCCTGTACCGTTTCGGCGATCTGTTCGGCCATCTGCATCGCAGCGTACGGGGACGCCTCGTCGCGGTTCTGCTTGACCACCGCGCCACCGCTCGACTTCGCCAGCGTCTCGGCGCCGGTCTGGTCGGTGATGGTCAGGATGGTGTTGTTGAACGAGGCGTGGATGTGGGCGATGGCCCATTTTGTGTCCTCAGCCATGCGAAATCACTCCTGTGCGGATGCCCGTTCCGGGTGCAGTTCGTCCGCGAGCGGGCTGGTCTCGTCGAACCTGATGTCGTCCTCAACGTCGACGGCGACCTTGTAGGACGGGGCGCTCACGCGTGCATCGCCGACCAGAATGTGGCCGTGGGTCACGAACTGGCGAGCCTGATCGACCGTGTTCGCCAGGCCCTTGCGGTAGGCCACCGTCTGGAGACGGCGTTCCAGCACGTCCGTCACGTCGAGCGACAGGACGGCGTCCAGGTCGTCGTCCTCGTCGAGGACGCCGATGCGGGCCAGTCGGGAGACGAACTCGTCGGCCGACTCCTCGCCGGTGCGACCGAGGAGGCGCCGGGCCTCGCGTCGGTACGACCGGAGCTCGGACTGTGCACGCCAGAGTTCCTCTTTGTTCTTCAGGCCGTAGCGCCCGACGAGGTCCGCTTCCTCGGCGATGCGCTCACCCTGGTAGGGGTGATTCGGCGTCTCGTAGAACTTGGTGTTTTCACCGGGGAGTGCCATTATTCAGTTTCCTCCGCCGCTTCTTCTTCTGCCTGTTCTTCACGGATTGCCTCGACGTTCACGCCGATGGTACCCTCCGTCCGACCGGTGGACTTCGTGCGCTGCCCGCGAACCTTCTGTCCCCGCTCGTGGCGGATGCCCTTGTACGATCGGATCATCCGCATGCGGTTGACGTCCTGGTTCCGGGTCAGCTCGACATCGTTGCCCGTGACGTGGGTGGTCTCGCCGGTGTAGAAGTCGTTCTGGCGATTGGCCATCCAGTCGGGGGCGTGGTCGGCGAAGTTCTCGACCGACTCGATGACGTCGTCGATGACGTCGTCGTCGAGTCGTCCGAGGGTCGCGGTCCGGTCGACGTCGGCCGCTTCGGCGATAACTCTCGCCGCGCGTCGGCCGATGCCGTCCATCCCGTTGAGGGCACGCTCGACGGTCTTCGTCCCGTCGAGGTCCGTCTGTCCGATACGGACGAAGTATCGAATGTCCTCGTCCGCTTCTTCTTGTTCTTCCGAACTCATAGTTTGGGTTGTCGGAATGCGTCGTGGCGGGGATTTGAACCCCGGAGGCTTACGCCACAGAGTTAGCAACCCTGCGCCTTGACCAGGCTAGGCTACCACGACGCGCTCGTTCGTTATTTCCGCCCTTGCGGACTCGGGGCCTAGCACCCCTACAGTGCAACGCGATTGTTCGTACCCTGCGCCGTCACTTAAACCCCTCGAAACACGGGTGTACGTCGTCGGCGACCTGGCCGGCACTGACCAACGAACCCCACCGTCGAAAATCAGTCCGACGCGAGCGGAGCCTCGACGTACTTCTCGTTCAGTTCCCACTCCCCGTCCGCCGTCTGCACCTTGTACTCGCCGTAGTAGGGAACGCGGTTGGCGACCGTCTCGCGAAATGTCTCCCGGATCTCCGCTTTGGTCATCTCTCCCATCGACCGGAGGTCGTCGGTCCGGTTGAGACAGCCCTTGAGTTTCCCGTCGTGGGTCACCCGCACCCGGTGGCAGTTGGCACAGAAGTCGCCGTTCTCGACGGGGTCGACGATCTCGACCATCCCGCCGTTGACGAAGTACCGACGCCGATGGTGCATCTCCCGTATTTCGACACGGTCGGCCCGGTCGGTGAGCCAGTCGTGGACGCGCTCGATGTCGATGGCCCACTCCGGTTCGTCGACCAGTTCGGGCATGAACTCGATGAGCTGGAGGCGGAGCCCGTCGTTCTCGGCGACGTAATCGACCATCTCCGGGACGTAGCTTGCCGTGCGGTCGAAGACGACCATGTTCAACTTCACTGGCGTGAGCCCCGCTTCGACGGCGGCTTTCACCCCGTCCATCACCTGGTTGTACGCACCGCTTTTGGTGATCTCCTTGAACTCCTCGGGCTGGAGGGCGTCCTGCGAGACGTTGACGCGTTCGAGCCCCGCCTCCCTGAGGTCGGTGGCGCGATCGGGGAGGAAGGTCCCGTTCGTCGTCAGTGAGGGGGTTATCGACTCCGGGGTCCGCCGGATGATCTCCTCCAGGTCGTCGCGGAGCATCGGCTCGCCGCCCGTGAATTTCACCTTCTCGATGTCGAACTCCTCGGCGACCTCGAGAAAGCGGACGACGTCGTCGGCCGCCATCTCGTGGTCCTGGGCGTCCATCGGCCCGCGGGTGTCCCCCAACCCCTCGTTGTGACAGTAGACACAGTCGAAATTGCACCGGTCGGTGAGGGAGATGCGGACCTGGCTCACCTCGCGACCGAATCCGTCGACGAGCATACTCCAGTCTCGGCACCGAATCGTATTAAATTCGGTGGCGTCATTCGGGCAAACGTAACTAAAATTGGTTACGCCATCCATGCCACAATCCTTATCGGTGGTTCATTCCCTACGCACGAGCATGGACGAAGACGCGGTTCGTGAGGTACTCGCTGGCATCGAGGATCCGGATCTGGGCGACGACATCGTCTCGCTGGGACTCGTCGGCGACGTCACCGTCGCCGGGGACGAAGTGACCGTCGAGGTGGCCCTGGAAGCACCGGGGTCACCGGTCGAGGCCGAACTCTCGGATTCCATCGTGGAGGCGCTGGAGGCAGAGGGACTGTCAGTCACGCTGACCACAGCTGACGACGACACCGACGACGCCATCGGCGTCGAGTCGCTCGGTCCGGACGCCGAAGACGACGCCGAGCCGATGCCGGGCGTGACGAACGTCATCGCTGTCACCTCCGGGAAGGGCGGTGTCGGCAAGAGTACGATCTCCGTCAACCTGGCGGCAGGTCTGGCAGCGCAGGGTGCGGATGTCGCGCTGTTCGACGCGGACATGTACGGCCCGAACGTCCCCCGGATGCTGGGGTCGACCGGGCAACCGCGGGCGACGGAGGACGAGAAGATCATCCCGCCCGAGGCCCACGGGATGAAGCTCATGAGCATCGGGCTGATGGTCGGCGAGGACGACCCGGTCATCTGGCGCGGCGCGCTGGTGCACAACACCATCACGCAACTCATCGACGACGTCGAGTGGGGCGAACTCGACTACATGGTGGTGGACTTCCCGCCGGGGACGGGCGATACGCAGTTGACCTTCCTGCAGTCGGTTCCGATTACCGGCTCGGTGATCGTCACGACGCCGCAGGAGGTCGCCATCGACGACGCCCGCCGCGGCCTCCAGATGTTCGCCCGCCACGACACACCCGTACTGGGTATCGTCGAGAACATGAGCACGTTCGTCTGCCCGGACTGTGGCAGCGAACACGACATCTTCGGCGCGGGCGGTGGGGAGTCGTTTGCGGCGGACAACGAGATGCCGTTCCTCGGCGCCATTCCGCTGGACCCGAGCATCCGAACCGGCGGCGACGAGGGCAAGCCGATCGTCCTCGACGACGACAGCGAGACCGGCCAGGCCTTCCGCGACATGGTCGCCGAGACCGCGGACATGGTCGGCATCCTCAACCGACAACAGCACTCGCAGTAGGCAATCGCGTACACCGAGGCGGAGCAACGCGACGTCCTCCGTGCGGTGGCCGCCGACCTTCGGGGCCCGGAGCGGCGTTCGGCGGCCGAACGACTGGCCGCGACGATCATGCGGACGCGACCGATACGACGAGTCCCCGGAGACGACGCCGGGGGCCATCTACCGCACCATGCGCACGATACTGCAGATAGCCGAACGTGGTGGACGGGAGTCGTAACTCATCCGGCCGCCTCGCTTTCAGCCCTTCTCAGCGTCACGGCATCGACGGCGCACAGTCGACGCGACGGCCGACCTCGGCCGACACATCAGACCTCCGATACACGTGCTATGATGGTGTCCGATGCGGTCACGTATCGAACGCCGGGGCCGACCGCTCGGACGGGCCTCGCCACGTACTATCAATTAACAGTCACGTATACCCCTCCAGCGGTGGCCGAACCGGTGAAACGTGTGTGGTCCTCCCCGAATCCTTCATAATCATTTAATGTCAATGGATGGCAAACGATTTAGTACGAGGGCCCCCATATTTCGAGGTAGCGGTCCATCCGGACCGAGGCCACACTATGACTACAGACGAACTCATCTGGCGAGTTGCAGGGGGCTCCGGCGACGGAGTCGACTCGACGAGCCAGAACTTCACGAAGGCGCTGATGCGGTCGGGCCTACACGTATTCACGCATCGACACTACCCGTCGCGGATCCGCGGCGGTCACACCTACGTCGAGATTCGGGCATCGGACGAGCCCGTAAACTCTCGGGGCAACGGCTTCAACTTCCTCCTCGCACTTGGCGACAGTTTCGCCCGGAACGAGGACGAGACGGCCGTCTACGGTGACGAGGAGATCAAGCCGCTCTCCGAGAATCTCGACGAACTCCACGACGGCGGGATCATCGTCTACGACACCGGTCAGATCGACGCCGCCGACATCCCGGACTTCGAAGAGCGCGCGGAAGAACACGACTGGCAGGTCTATCCCATCGACCTCCGCTCCCTGGCGCAAGAACACGGGCGCGAGATCATGCGGAACACGGCCGGTGTCGGCGTGACGGCCGCGCTCATCGACATGGAACTCGACCCCATCGAGGAACTCATGCGGGAGGCCATGGGCGAGGAGATGCTCGAGGCGAACCTGTCCGTCCTCCAGGACGCCTACGATCACGTCACAGCGGAGTTCGACACCGATACCGGGTTGACCGTCCCCGAGGGCGAACACGACGAGGAACAGGTGCTCCTCTCCGGAAGCCACGGTATCTCCTACGCGGCTATCGACGAGGGCTGCCGGTTCATCTCCGGGTATCCCATGACGCCGTGGACCGACGTGTTCACGATCATGTCACAGGAACTCGAGGAACTCGGTGGCATCGCCGAGCAGGTCGAAGACGAGATCGCCGCCGCTGCCGCGGCCGTCGGTGCCAGCCACGCGGGTGCGAAAGCCTTGTCGGGGTCCTCCGGCGGTGGCTTCGCGCTGATGTCCGAACCGCTCGGACTCGCCGAGATGACCGAGACCCCGCTCGTCCTCGTGGAGGCGATGCGGGCCGGTCCCTCGACCGGTATGCCGACGAAGACCGAACAGGCCGACCTGGAACACGTCCTGTACTCCTCACAGGGCGACCACTCCCGCGTCGCCTTCGCCCCGAGCGATCCGCTCGAGTGCTACACGCAGACGCGCAAGGCGTTCCAGATCGCCTGGGAGTACCAGCTTCCGGCCATCGTCATCTACGATCAGAAGCTCCAGGGCGAGTATCGCAACGTCCCCAAGAGCTTCTTCGATCAGGAACCCAACCCGGACCTCGGCGCCACCCTGACGGAAGCGGAACTCGAGGACGCGCCCCACGACCACACCGGGCGCTTCCAGCGCTTCCAGACCGACGTCGACGTGAGTCCGCGCTCGCTCCCCGGCCAGAAGAACGGCCGGTACCTCGCGACAGGCAACGAACACTGGCCGAACGGCCAGATCGCGGAGGACCCGACGAACCGCGTCGAGCAGGTCCACCGGCGACTCGGCAAGCTCGACTCGATCCGCGAGGACCTGAACGCGATGGACG
This sequence comes from Halobacteriota archaeon, assembly GCA_051744605.1. Classification (GTDB taxonomy): domain Archaea; phylum Halobacteriota; class Halobacteria; order Halobacteriales; family Halobacteriaceae; genus Halanaeroarchaeum. Next base: position 18,021 of record JBNJDE010000007.1, on the reverse strand, counting down.
AGTCCTACCAGTCCTACTGGGGCGCCGACGACGCGGAGATCGGCGTCATCGCCTGGGGCAGCCACCAGGACACGGCCGAGGAGGCCGTCGAAGAACTCGCCGCCGACGGGAAACCGGTCACGGGACTCGGCGTCAGCGAGATCATGCCGTTCCCGAAGTCGGAGGTCACCGAGTTCATCGAGAGCGTCGACGAGGTCCTGATCGTCGAGATGAACGCCAGCGGTCAGTTCCGTGGACTCGTCCAGAAGGAACTCGGCAAGTACGGCGAGAAGATTTCGAGCCTGCTCAAGTACAACGGGGAGCCCTTCCGGTCCTCTGAGATCGTCGAAGCGGTCGACCTCGAGCTGAACGGGGGCGGTGAACCCACCGCGCAGGTGACCCTCCAGCCAGCAGCAGGTGACTAGACCATGAGTGCATTCAACGCAATCAGCTCGGAACCGGACGTACAGCGAGACGACTACACCCCCGAGATCGAACCGCAGGCTACCTGGTGTCCGGGCTGTGGGGACTTCGCGGTCCTCAAAGCGCTGAAGGGCGCCCTCGCCGAACTCGGCAAGGACCCCGAGGAGATCCTGCTGGTGACGGGTATCGGCTGCTCCTCGAAGACGAACAGCTACTTCGACAGCTACGGGTTCCACTCCATCCACGGACGCCCCCTCCCGATCGCGCGGGCGGCCAAGATGGCCAACCCCGGTCTCGAGGTCATCGCCGCGGGCGGCGACGGCGACGGCTACGGCATCGGCGGGAACCACTTCACCCACTCGGCCCGCGAGAACCACGATATGACCTATATCGTGTTCAACAACGAGGTCTTCGGGCTCACCAAGGGCCAGTCCTCGCCGACCAGTCCGAAAGGACACAAGTCGAAGACCCAGAAGAAGGGCGTCGCGAAGGACCCCGTCCGGCCCCTGTCGCTCGGCCTGTCCGCCGGCGCGTCCTACATCGCGCGCACGGCGGCGGTCAACCCGCGCCAGGCACAGGAGATCCTCGTCGAAGCGATCGAGCACGACGGCTTCGCCCACGTCGACTTCCTCACGCAGTGTCCGACCTGGAACAAGGACGCCCGTCAGTACGTCCCGTACATCGACGTGCAGGACTCCGACGACTACGACTTCGACATCTCCGACCGCGAGGACGCCTTCCGGATGATGTACGAGACCGAGAACTCCCTCTACGATGGGGAGGTCCTCACGGGTCGGTACTACAAAGAAGAGGACCGGCGGACCTACCAGGAAGAAAAGCGGATGCGTGGCGAGATGCCCGAGGAACCGCTCGTCGAGCGCTACTTCGACGACGACTACGAGTGGGAGCGCTCGTACGACCTCCTCGACCGGCACGCCTGATCGGTCGCGTCGTCTTTTCGATTCGGTAGGTATTTTTTCCGTGAACACAAAAGGATTGGCGTGAGCGCCGAATCGACGAAGGACCGGATCCTCGAGGTACTCGAAGCGGACGCCAAGGCGTCGTACGCGGACATCGCCGAGCGAGCGGACGTCTCGAAGCCGACGGTCCGAAAGTACATCAACGAACTCGAAGCGGAGGGCGTCGTCGTCGGCTATTCGGCCGACGTCGATCCGAAGAAACTCTCCGGGCAGAGCATCGCCCTCGTCGGCATCTCCGTCGAGAGCGACCACTACGTCACGGCAACGAGCGAACTCAAAAATCTCGACGCGATCAAGACGCTGTACACGTCGAGTGGCGACCATATGCTCATGGCCGAGGTCCGTGCCCCGGATGGCGACGCCCTGGGCGAGGTCATCCGCGAGTCGATCCTCGGCATCGAGGGCGTCACCGCCGCCCACCCGTCCTTCCTTCAGGAACGACTCAAGTGAGTCTCCGCGGTGAACTCCGACAGCAGGTCGTCGAGGCGGTCGATCGCGAGCTCGATGTCCGCGGTACTCGTCGCGTAGGACGCACGTAGTGTCCCTTCTGCCATCGACCCGAAGTCCGGGCCCGGTGTCATCGCCACGTTCGCCTCCTCCAGGAACACGTCGGCCACCTCGAAGGCGTCGCCGGGCAGGTCACTCACGTCGAGCAGTAGATAGTACGCGCCCGCGGGCGTATAGCCCATGTCGATGCCCCACCGTCTGGCCGCGTCGAGCAACAGGTCGCGGCGCTCGCGGTAGGTCTCGCGGGCATCGTCGAGCCACGACGGTTCGGTCTCGATCGCAGCGCGCGCGCCGTCCTGGACGAAGTTGGGCGCACAGATGAGCACGTTTTGTACCAGCCGGTTGAACGCCTCGACCTCGTCGGGTGGGGCGACCACCCAGCCGAGTCGCCACCCGGTCATCCCGTACCGCTTCGAGACGCCGTCGAGGACGAACGCCTCGTCCGTGTACTCGAGGACCGAGTGTTCTGGCGCGTCGTAGGCGAGGCCGTGGTAGATCTCGTCGGAGATGACTCGGGTCCCGGTTCGCGCTGCGAGGTGGACGAGTTCCTCGATGGTATCGCCCGCCATGACGGCACCGGTCGGATTCGCCGGCGAGTTCAACATCATCGCCGCCGTCTCCTCGGTGACCTGGGCGTCGAAGTCCTCGACGCGCGGTTCGAAATCACGACCCGGATCGAGTGCGACCGTGCTCACCCGACCGTCGGCCTGTCGGACGAAGTTCGGGTAGGGGGCGTAGTACGGATCGGTGAGGACGACCTCCTCGCCCGGATTCACCGTGGTCAGCATCGTCACGAGGAGCGCGGGCGACGACCCGGGCGTCACGATGATCCGATCCGGCGAGACGTCGACGCCGTAGGTCCGATCGTAGTAGTCGGCGATCGAATTCCGCAGTTCCGGCTTTCCCCGGGAGGAAGTGTAATCCAGATTCCCCTCGCGGAGCGATGCGATGGCTGCCTCGGTTGCTGCGGCCGGGGGTTCGATGTCGGGTTCGCCCACCTCCATGTGGACGACACCCTCTCGTTCACTGGCCCGTTCGAGGACGTCCATCGCCGAGAATGGCGACGTTTCCATCGCACGCTTCGAGGGCATTGCACTCGGGTCAAAGGTGGGCCGGCCTATAAAGATACCACGGTCGTCAATGTTTGCCTGCCTCGAGCGGTCGGGGACCGTGCTGCGTGGTGACATGCCCGCGAGACCTACCTCTACGCTGACTATTAAGCCGAACACAGCCCTTCTCTCGAACGTGACCGACGTAATCGTCGCCGGCGGTGGTCCCGCCGGCCTGAGTGCTGCACTGCTCACCGAGAAAAACGGCCTCGATACCCTCGTCTTCGATACGGACGAAACCTGGATGCACAAGGCGCATCTGTTCAACTACCTCGGCATCGAGAGTCTCGACGGATCGGCGTTCATGGAGCGGGCCCGTTCGCAGGTGGCCGAGTTCGGGGTCGAGACACGCGAGGAGGAAGTGACCGGCGTCACCGCTACGGCGGACGGCTTCGAGGTCGAGACGGACGATGGCGCGTACGAGGCGACCTACGTGGTCCTGGCCACGGGTGCCGACCGCAAACTCGGCGAGGCACTCGGCGTCGCGTTCACCGACGACGGCGTCATCGACGTCGACGTCTCGATGGAGACGAGCGTCGAGGACGCCTACGCGACGGGGGCGATGGTCCGTCCCGAGGAGTGGCAGGCCATCATCGCCGCCGGTGACGGTGGCGCGGCGGCCCTCAATATCCTCTCGAAGGAGAAGGGCGAGCACTACCACGACTTCGACACGCCCGCGGACGCCGAGTAACCCGACTCGCACCGGCCCGAATAGCAACTTCTTTGCCAGTTCTCGGCGACGACCCGGTCGTGCTCGCGTGGCCCACGTCGTCCGTCGAAGAGCGCGTTCCGCCGATGGCGGTCGTGGCGGTCGCGATCGTCGCCGTCAGTACGAGCGCCATTCTGGTCCGCCTGAGCGAGGCGCCCAGCCTCGTGAAGGCATTCTACCGCGTCCTGTTCACCACGGCGTTCATCCTCCCGTTCGCCGGCCGCTATCGCGATGCGTTCGGGCGCATCGGTCGCCGGGATCTCGTCTTCGCCGTGGTCTCGGGGATCGCACTCGCCGTCCACTTCGCGGCGTGGTTCGAGTCCCTCGAGTGGACCAGTGTGGCGGCCTCGGTCACCCTGGTCCAGGTCCAGCCGATTTTCGTGGCGGTCGGTGCCTGGGCACTCCTCGACGAACACCTCAACGCCAGGATGGTCGGTGGAATCCTCGTCGCCCTGGTGGGCGCGGCCATCCTCTCGGGCGCGGGACTTCTCGGCGAGGGCGTCGTCGGCGCGAATCCACTGTACGGGAACCTGCTGGCAATCGTGGGCGCGATCATGGCGGCCGGCTACGTCCTCGCCGGGCGGTCGCTCCGTCAACGACTCCCGCTCGTTCCCTACGTCCTCGTGGTCTACAGCGTGGCGGCGGTGGCATTGTTCGGCTTCGTGGTGAGTGAGGGGGCCGCGCTGTCGGGCTATCCGCCCAGGGAGTGGGTCCTGTTCGTCGCCATGGCCGTCGGGCCCGGACTTCTCGGTCATACGCTCATCAACTGGGCGTTGAAGTACGTCGAATCGAGCGTGATCAGCGTCTCACTGCTCGGTGAACCGGTCGGGAGCGCCATCCTGGCGCTGTTCATCTTCACCGAGATTCCCGGAACGGCCACCGTGGTGGGTGGCTCGATCGTCCTCCTCGGTATCTTCGTCACGGCACGGGCCCGCCAGGTCTGAACGAGGGTCACCCACTCGTCAGTTCTCGATCGTCGGATTATCCGCCCTGAACGCTGTTCGCCACTCTTCGGGTACCGGAACTGCCTCCCCGGTCTCCTTGTCGATGGGGACCTGTACCGTCGAGGCGGTCACCGCGACCGCTCCGTCGGATTCGACCGCGTACTCGACCGTGAAACTCCGCTCGCCGACGTCGGTGACGGCAACCCCGATGTCGACGGTCCTGGACGTGACCGGCGCGTGAAAGTCCAGTTCCATGTGGGCGACCACCATCGACATGTCGGTCAACGGTTCCTCGAGGACGTCGAGGAAGTACGAGAAGCGTGCCTCCTCGAGGAACGTCGCGTAGGCCGCGTTGTTGACGTGACCGAGGGTGTCGTGGTCCGAGTAGCGGACCGTCACCTCGGCCTCGTATGGCATGTCGGTCATCACTCGTCGTACGCCGGCGGTCCCCAAAACGGTTCGGTCGGCCGAACGAGGCCGTCGCCCTCAGAACTCCGCCAGTCTGTCCCGGACGTCGTAGAGGGTTCGGGTCGGCCCCCGCTCCCGGTCCAGGTGGATGAACGCCATCCCGGCCCGTTCGGCGAACCGGCGATCGGACTCCTGATCGCCCACGTAGACGTACTCGTCGGTGGTCGTCTGCTCGTGGAGTCGGTCGTAGAGGTGCGTATCGGGTTTCAGCCGTCCGATATCAGCGAGGGCGTTGCCACGGCCGACCAGCACCTCGAAGACGCCGTCGAGATCGACCTGTTCGACGAACGTCTCGACGACGACCTGTGGCGAGTTGCTGATGATACCGAGCGGGTATCGGTCGGCCAGTTCGGGGACGACGTCGGCGTCGGGATAGGGACCGATGGTTCCGGATTCCATCGCCGCGAGTTTCGCGTCGGTGTATCGACGGTTTCGGACCGTCCAGAGGCGCTTTACCGGTACTCCGGCGGCGTCCGCGATGGCGCGTATCGACGCCTCGGTCGGCGGAAAGAGGGACGCTCGATTCTCCTCGGTGTCCTCGAGACCGACCGCCTCGAGCGTCTCGCCCATCGCCCGGTCGAGCCACGACAGATTCGACTCCGAGTCGAGCAGGACTCCATCGAGGTCGAAGACGACGTGCATATCCGTGGTTCGCCCCCACCTGGCTTACCTCTCACGCTTGGCCGACTTTTGGATACGAAGTATCGGGGTTCGCTGGCCTTCGAATCACAGCCACAACCGAGAAAACTACCGGGGACCTTCCTTCGTGTGTAATGACGACGACGATCACCGTCACCGGTATGAGCTGTGGCCACTGCGAACAGACCGTCACCGAAGCCCTCGAATCGGTCGATGGGGTTCGGAGTGCGACGGCGGACAACGAGGCGGACGAGGCCGAAATAGAGGGTGACGCACCCGTCGCCGACCTCGTCGCTGCCGTCGAAGCGGCCGGCTACGAAGCCAGTGCCTGAATCGCGTCACGAAAAGAGCGAAGGGTTCGGCAAAGCGGTTCTCGCCGTTCAGTACCCCTCGCCAGCCTGCACCGGGCCACGGAAGGCGTTGTACAGGACGGCGAAGTAGAGCAACACGAGCGGCAGGAAGATGACCAGGACGACGGTCATCACGTTCATCGCCAGCACCGAGACGGCGGCGTCCTGGACCAGCAGTCCGTCGATGGGGTAGATGGTCGGGTAGAGCAGGTACCCGACGAGCGCGATGAGCCCGAAGGTCTGGACGCCTGCGGTCACGAAGGCGGGAAGCGACTGGCCGCTCCGGAGCAGGACTATGTAGGCGATTCCCAGGAGTGCCGTCAGCGCCACCAGGAGGAGGGCGAACGGACTCAGGACCTTGGCTGCCATCCCCTCGACGAAAAGGTACAGGTACCCGACAGTCGTGACGGCGAGCACCAGGTACGCGACCTGTGCCATGGTGCCGTAGGTGTTCACCGTCCCGGATTTCTCCTCGAGTTTCATGTTGGTGAACGCTGCGCCCTCGACGGCCGAGAGCGCCACCACCGCGAGACCCACGACGACGCCGGGCAGGGAGACGAGACTCGTCGACCCGATCAGCCAGTTGGCGGTGAACACCCCGAGGAAGAAGGGCGCCAGCGTGCTCCCGGCGACGAACAGGACGCCCCAGAGGCGTTGCCAGGATTCGTCGTGGCGCTGTTCTCGGAATTCGGGCGAGACGCCCCGAATGATGAGCGCGCCCAGGATCAGGAACATGAGCAGGTAGTTCCCGCTGAAGAGGCCCGCGTACACGTCGGGGAAGACGGCGAACATCGCGCCCCCGAAGACGATGAGCCAGACCTCGGTCCCGTCCCAGAGCGGCGCGACCGCGGTGAGCATCGTTTCTTTGATCTCCTCGTCGTCGATCAACCCGAACAGGATGCCGATGCCGAAGTTCGACCCGTCGAGCCACAGAAACATGGCCAGCGTGAGGAACATCGTGACGTACCACATCTCGACCAGCGGCAGGCCCAGCAGATAGGTGTCGGCGAGCGAGAGTGGTATCATTCGGCGGGCACCTCCGCTCCAGCATCGGTCGTGGACGGCGTCGTCCCGTCGCTCGGTGCGTCCGGTCCCGTCCGGACGATGCGGAAGACGAGGTACGCCCAGATGGACAACAGCGCGGTGTAGGCAAAGATGAATCCGACCAGGGTCAGCGTCGCCTCACCGCCGGTGAGCCCCGGTGAGACTCCATCCGACACCAGAAGGACGTCCTGGATCGCCCACGGCTGTCGACCGATCTCCGTCACCATCCAGCCGAACTCGACGGCCAGGACGCCGAGGCCCGTCGAGGCCACCATCGCCTTCTGGAGGAGCGTGTCATCGAACAGGGTGCCCTGGCGCCAGCGATAGACGCCCCAGAGCGCCAGGAAGATGAACCAGAACCCGAGTCCGACCATGGCCCGGAACGAGTAGAACACGAGCAGGTACGGCGGGAGGTCGTGTTCGATGTCCTCGAAGCCGGTGATCACGGTTGCTGGATCGCCCGCCCCTGCGAGCATCGACCCCACCCAGGGTATCCCGATAGTGAACAGGTCCTCCTCGGCCGGTGCCACGACGTTATCGGTGCTCGTCGGGACCGCCACGAGGTGCAGCGGCGCGTATGCCTCGGTGTCCCAGATGGCCTCGATGGCGGCCATCTTCGACTCCTGGGTTTCGTGGACGTGTCGACCATAGGCGTCACCCTGCACTGCCAGCAGGGGCGCGGTGATGATCATCGCGACGAGGGCTACCTTCATCGTCTTCTTCCAGAACGCTGAGCGGTCGTCGGTGGTGAGCAATTTATAGGACGCTATCCCCGCGATGAACAACGCCGCGGAGAGCACCGCGGCCGTCTGCATGTGGGTGAACATGTAGAAGAATCGCGGCGTCAGGTAGGCTGCAACCGGGTCCGTGATGACGGCGACCTCTTCTCCCGCGCGCGTCCCCATCTCGAAGCCGGCGGGAGTCTGCATCCACGAGTTCGCGATGAGGATCCAGACGGCCGACAGCCACGACCCGAGGCCGACGAGGAACGCGGACACCAGGTACATTCGGTCCGAGACCCGGTCACGACCGAACAGGAAGATGCCGAGCATCGTCGACTCAAGCATGAAGGCCATCAGTCCCTCGGTCGCCAGCGGCCCGCCGAAGATGCCACCGACTGCCGAGGAGTACGCGGCGAAGTTCGTCCCGAACTCGAATTCGAGGACGATACCCGTCACGGTTCCGGAGACGAACGTCAACGCGAATATCTTCGCCCAGAACCGTCGCAGTCTGGCGTACACTTCACCGTCGCCCCGGACCTCCTTCCACGTCCAGTAGACGAGGAACGGCGCGAGACCCATGGACAACGTGGGGAAGATGATGTGGATTGCAGTCGTCCACGCGAACTGCAACCTACTTGCCAATACTGGGTCTACCATGCTTCACCTATCTGACTTGTTCGCCGTAGTCGTTTTCGCTTCGATACGCCAGGGTAGCGACTCCGCGACCGCTCGTCGCTCGTCGATCCAATCGTCCATACTATTGTGGTTCTCGAACCTCCTCATAATAGCACTGGTCCGTTCCAGAAAATTGGGAATCGACGTCGGATGAAAACCCTACGACGGCGGTGCCTTCAAACGTCACCCGAAGGCGGTCATTGTTGCCGACAGAAGGCGGCATGTATCCCCGAGAATGGCGGGGTACTACTCCCTCGATATGATGGAATGTCGGTCGACAGGGACGAATCGAACGGGGTCTGACCGCCCCGAACGTATGTCCGTAAATTGAAGAATCTCCGGGTCGAAGCGAGTTGCAGGTGGACACAGTGAACGAGGTTCAATCGGTAACGCTGGGCCGGTCCCCGGCCGACGTGGTGGTCCGTGGCGGTCGCGTGCTCTCTCCGACGACGCGGTCGATGACGCGTCGGGACGTCGGCATCGTCGACGGGCAGATCGCCGGACTCTTCGACGATAGCCAGGCGATCGTCGGAACGGACACGAGTATCGTCGACGCCACCGATGCGGTGGTCGCGCCGGGACTGATCGACGCGCACACGCACCTCGACCTGCACCAGACCGTGGAGACATCCTTCCACCGGATGGTCGCCGGTGGCGCGACGAGCGTCGTCTCGGAGGTCGCAGCGTTCGGCCCGTCGTTCGGGGCGGACGGCGTGAAGACCTTCCTCGACGCGACGGCCGACATCCCGCTGCGGGTATACGCGACGGTCCCCCCGCAGCCGGTCTTCGACATGTTCGAACCGGCCTGGGCAGACGAGACGGAGCGAGACGCCCTTCGCGCCCTGCTCGACCGGGACCGTGTCGTCGGCGTCGGGGAAACGGCCTGGCCACGGATCGTCGGTCGAGAGACCCCCGCCGAGACGCTCTACGAGGCAGCCCACGATCGAGGGGCGATCGTCACGGGCCACGGGGCGGGCTGTCGGGGCGATACACTCCAGGCGTTCGCCACGGCGGTCGACGACGATCACGAGGCCATCAGCGGCGACGGTATCCGCGAACGGGTCGACGCGGGTATCCACGCGGTCGGCCGATTCGGGACGATCCGGGACGATATGGACGCCATCGGGGCGGCGTCTCAGGAACTGGACGCGTCGGAGCTCTCGCTGTCCACGGACGGAATGTGGCCGCGGGAGCTCGTCGAGACGGGATATATGGACGCCGTCCTCCGGCGGGCCGTCGACGCCGGGGTCGATCCGGTCGACGCCGTGGTGATGGCCACGCTGACGCCGGCGCGCCACTTCGGACTGGCGGAACTGGGGACGCTCCGGGCCGGAACGCCCGCCGACCTGGCGATCTTCTCCGATCTGGAGACCTTCGACGTGGAGACGACGATGATCGACGGCGAGGTGGTGTACGACGGCGGTGACCCGGGACGGCCGATGGCGCCCACGGTCTCGTATCCGGACCGGTTCACCGATGCGGTGACCGTCGACGTCTCGGCCGACGATCTGGTCGTACCAGTCGATGCAGGCCACGATGGCGCCGTCCTCGCCATCGAGTACGGCGGTGGCCTGTTGACGGACCACGACGTCGTCGAACCGCCCGTTCGGAACGGGGCGTTCGAAGCGGACCCGCCCTCGCTCGCGAAGGTGGCCCTGTTCGATCGGCATCCCGAGCGGGACGGTGGTGGCTTCGTCGGATTTCTCACCGAGTTCGGCCTCGAGTCGGGAGCAATCGCGACCAGCGTCACCTGGGAGACCGCCGGCGTCGTCGCCGTCGGGACCAACGACGGGGACATGGTCGACGCGATCGGTACTCTGGCGGGGATGGGCGGTGGCTGGGTCGTCGTCGAGGATGGCGACGTCATCGCCACCCATCCGACCCCGGTCGGGGCGACCTGTTCGCGTCGACCGGTCGAGGAGACCGCAGAGCGGTACGACGCCATCGAGTCGGCTATCCTCGGCCTGGGCGTCGATGGTGACCGGCCGATGTTGGGGATACAGACGCTCTCGTTCGTCGGCGTTCCGTCCCTCAAACTCGGCTTCGACGGGTACGCGGACATCAGGGCCGGGGAGACGGTCGGTCTGGCTCCCGAGTGAGTGCATTCCGGTGCTGTGACCGCGTCGACGGCGGTCGATGCCTCGGCCACAACACCGATAGGCCCGCCCCGCGTCTGCCGATAGTACGATGGACGCTTCCGGAACGGACCGATCATGGGCGGCGGCGCACCCGCGAATCGTGACGGCGATCGTGAGCCTCGTGGGCTACGCCGTCGTCATCGCTTCGTTCACGGATCTCGTCTCGCTCCCGGCACTGGAGCCGGCGACGGTGAACCTCCTCTCGCATCTCATCGCCGTCATCAACACCGTCGCCCTGTCGGTGCTCGTCGTCGGCGTCGTCTTCGTCCGCCGGGGCGACGTGGAACGACACCGCCGGTCGATGCTCACCGCGTTCGGGCTCATTCTTCTGTTCCTCGTTCTGTACGTGTGGAAGCAGGCGGGCGGGTTCACCAAGGGACTCGTGGTGACGGAGGGACACCTCCTCGGGGGGTACGCCGCGCTCGTTTCGGGTGCATATCTCGTGATGCTCGCCATCCACATCTTCCTCTCTATCGTCGCCGTCCCGTTCGTCGTTCACGCGCTCGTCCTCGGACTCACTCGACCAGTCGAGGAACTCCCGGAGACGGCCCACCCGACCGTGGGTCGCATCGCGGTCGCCGCCTGGACGACGAGCCTGGCACTCGGCATCCTGACGTATCTCATGTTGAACCACGTCTACGACTGGGAACGGATTCGCGGGGCGGTACTCCTCTTCGTCTTCGGTTCGCGGCCCGCGACGACGATCGTCCGCTCGTGGGCCGAACGGATCCGTCGGTGATCAGTTCTCGGTCCAGCTGAGCGCCGTCCCTCCAGCGACGAAAGCCAGAACGGCGAGGACGGTCAAGATCGCGAGATACCCACCGACGCCGAGCGCCGGCAGAACGGCCGTCGACTCGGGCGGAGCGTAGACCGCTGCGCGAACGCCCCGCGAGAAGTACGTGAGTGGGGAGAGCAACGGGACCGACTCGAACCAGGCCGGGAACTGCTCCGGGGCGATGAACGTCTCCGAGACGAACAACAGCGGGAGTGCGATGCCGTTCGACATCGAGATGGCGCCGTCCTGCGAACTCGCGACGCGCCCGATCACTGCACCGATGCCGCAGAAGAGGACCGATCCGACCACGACGAAGGCCAAAAGCCACGGGGACAGCGTCATCGAGGTTCCGAGCAGCGCCAGCGAGACGACGAGCACCACTGCCGCCGCGAGGATCAGTGCGACGTTCACGAGGCTCTGGGCGGCCAGCCACTCGAACCGGGTCAGTGGGGTCGACGCGAGCTTCTCGAACCGGTTGTCCTCGCGATACCTGGCGACCTCGCTGCCCACCCTGGACAGCGGCGTGAACAGGACGACGACCGCCAGATAGCCGGGCACGTAGTAGCCGGTGGGCTTCGCGAAGAGCCCCGACCCGGTCGGGTCAGTCTGGACCAGTCCGGCGAAGATGACCACCAGTACCACGGGGAACACGAACGTGAAGAACACGGCCGTCCGACGACGAAGGAAGGTCTTGAACGAGGCGACGGCTTCCGCCCGGACACGACGGGAGCGGGCTATGAGCACGTCGCTCATTCCTCGCCCTCCCGTTCGGTGTCGCCGACAAGCGAGAGGTACGCGTCTTCGAGTGTCGGTTCTCGCCAGGAGAGGGCGTCGAACGTCACGCCTTCGTCCGTCAACGTTCGCGCGACGTCGCCGATCTGCTCCGGGCCGATACCGGTCACGACGAGCCCCGCTCTCGAATGGGTCACCGCGTATCCGTCGACCTGCGGTGGGCCGTCGTCGGTCTCGACGATGAGCCGACGCTCGCCACCGTACCGCCGGACGAGGTCGGCCGGCGATCCCGTCTTCATCAGGCGCCCGTCGGCCAGGAAGCCGACCCGGTCGGCGAGCCGTTCCGCTTCGGCCATGTCGTGGGTCGTCAGGACGATGGTCGTCCCCTCCGCGGCCACCTCCTCGAAGTGCTCCCAGAGGCGATGGCGACCCGCCGGGTCGATGGCGGTCGTCGGTTCGTCGAGGAAGACGAGTTCGGGATCGTTCACCAGGGTCGCCGCGACGGCGACCCGACGCTTTTGGCCCCCGGAGAGATCCTCGTAGAAAGTCTCCCGGTCCGGTTGCAGTCCCACGTCTTCGAGGACCGCCTTCGGGTCCCTGGCGCTCTCGTACAGGCCGGCGTAGTACGAGACGATTTCGCGAGCGGTCAGTCTCCCCGGCGGTGAGAACGACTGTGGGAGCACGCCGACCCGTTCCGGGTCGACTTCGGTAGGTGGGCCATCGAAGACGGACACGGTCCCGCTATCGGGGCTGACGGTTCCCGTCAGTGTTCGTACGAAGGTGGTCTTTCCGGCACCGTTCGGGCCGACGAGTGCGAATATCTCGCCGGACCGAACGGTCGCCGAGACCCCATCGAGGGCGACCGTTTCACCGTAGGTCTTGTGGACACCGTCGGTGACGATCACGTGTTCGCCATCGGTCCGTCTCCCGCCCTTCTCGGTCGCGTCTACCGTCTCGGTGTCCGCCGTTCGCTGTCCCGTCACGTGGGCTGTCATTGGCGAATCCGTCGTATTAACCCGTCGACGGTCCCGACCCGTCCCGTCGCCGAGGCGTAGAGGATTCCCACGGTGATCACAAACAGCAGGGTTCCGACGTCGTAGGAGTACTGGTACGCCGTCGATGTCAATCCCGACGCCGGACCACCGAGGAGACCGATCAGCGGAGCGAGGATGGGGACGGTACAGCCCACACAGGTGACCAGGCCGAGCGCCCCGGCGAGGAGCCCACGGGAGATGCGGAGGACGTTCGCGTACAGCAGGTACGAGAGCGCGGCGTAGCCGATGACCTCGAACGGGACGATCGACACCCGGAGTGCAGGGCCAGCAGCGACGATGGAGGGACCCCATCCCGGCATGAGCATCGAGACGCGAAGCGACCAGTCGGTCCCTGCCGGCGTCCCGCCGAGGTTGCCGGCCGCGTACATGAGTACCACGTAGTACCCGATGGCGACGGCGACACCGACCGCGCGGTGTCGCCAGTTCTGTGGCGTGGTCTCGATGGCACTCGCCGCGAGGAGACCGGCGTTGATCCAGACGAAGGGGTAGACGACGTACCGTAGCTGATCGATGCTGGTCGAGGAGACTGCCAGGAACCCGACGACGAGCAGGAACTCCGTGAATACGACGAGCGTCCACGTCGCGACGGTCTCGCCGTCGAACCGTCTGGGGTCCAGGGACGGATACCCGCTACTCATGCGACGAGGAGGGTGTCGAACACGATTGCCAGGAGGACGATACCGAGGTACGCGTTGGACGCGTGGAAGGCTCTGAAGGCGGCGTTCTCGGTCTGTTCGCGGAAGAGACCGACTACCGCCAGCAGGAAGACGACGGCGACCGCGACGGTTCCCACGGCGTACACCCAGCCGAGTTCGCTCGCCGTCCCCAGGACGACCGATGCAACGAGTGTCGCCCCGAGGTAACCGAGGATGTGACGACGCGTCACGGCCTCGCCAGCGGTGACCGGGAGCATGGGGTAGCCGGCGCGGGCGTAGTCGTCCTTGTAGGCGAGTGCGAGGTTGTAGAAGTGCGCCGGGGTCCAGAGGAACACGACGAGTCCCAGCACGACGGCGGGCATCCCGACCTCGTTGGTCACGGCGGCCCACCCGATGAGTGCGGGGAACGCCCCGACCGCGCCACCGAGGACGGTGTTGTGCTCCGTGTGCGGTTTCAGGATCATCGTGTAGACGACCGTGTAAAAGAGGATGGCGAGCACGCCGAGGGCCGCCGCCAGCGGGTTGACGAAGGCCAGGAAGACCGCGACCGACAGGCCGGCGAGCGCGAACCCGAATGCGATGGCTCGTCCCGGCGGGATGACGTCGGTCACTACCGGTCGGTCCGACGTGCGGTCCATGTACTGGTCACGGTCGCGTTCGAGGACCTGATTGAAGGTACCACTCGAACCGACCGCGAGGACACCGCCGGTAATGGTCCAGATCACCGTCTCCGCTTCGAGGGCCGGACCGGCGGCCAGTCCCATGGAGGCCATCGCCACGAGGGCGAGCAACCACATCAACCGCGGTTTCGTCATCCGGAAGTACGCCATGGCGATCGTCCCCCATCCGTACGACTCCGGGCCGGCCGTCTCGGTGGACCTGGGTTCCAGGTCTTCGAACGACTGATTCGCCGTCGAGGGCTGTCGCGTTGGGGCCCCGTGCCGGGACTCGAGGCGCCACAGCAGTCCGAGGAGGATGGCGCTGAAGATGGAGACCGCAACCGTGAGATGGCCCGCCGTCAGCAGTCTCGAGGCCCCTTCGAGAGCGATGACGGCGCCGAGGGCTGCCTGCACCGGGTAGAGCACCGCGGCAACAGCGACGATGCCGCCGATCCGGCGACCACTGGAATACCACGCGACGGCGGCCGTGGTGGCGATGAGGACCCCGACGACGATGGCGAGCACCCGGTGGCCCCAGGCGATGGCCATCGTCGGCGAACTCACCGCAATCAGGGACCCGTTACACGTGGGCCACGTCGTACACGCGTCGTTCGCGTGCAGGAGTGACGTCGTCGCACCGACGAGTACGAGCAGGTAGACGCCGATCGCCGACGCGGCGAGGAGCATCGTCAACCGGTCTTCGAGCATCGCTGCGAGTTTGCGGGTAACCGTTGTCATCATCGTGGGTCAGTGTTCTTCTTCGACGGTCGGGGGTGTCTCCGGTCTCCGCGTCGCGAATCGCTCCTTGATACCGAGGTAGGCGACGAGCCCGACCGCCGGCGGGACGAAGACGATCAACGCTCGCATCGTGTTGCCCGGGATACCGAGTTCCGTGTAGTACCCGGCCACGGCGGTGACCACGAAGAACGCCGCGGCGCCGATGCCGATGGCGGTTCGCCCCGGCCGGTCGAAGGGGTGTTCGATACTGGTGTAATCGCGGTCGTCGACCTCGCTTCCGGTGACGAGTTTGTCGACGATCGGGACCGACGCGATAGCGCCGCCAACCGCTCCCGGGACGACGACGCCGGCGAGGAAGCGAGCACCGATCGTCCCGCCGAAGATGGTGACGTCGACCGGTGGGAACACCCGGAGGATGCCGTAGACCCAGAGGAGGTACCAGTCCGGCTTGACGGCCGGCGTACTTCCACTCGGGGGCCCGTAGACCTCTATCGGGTGGACCGGGACGAACGCGGCGAGGAGGGTGACGCCGGTCGCGTATGCGAAGAACACGGCAATCATCACGACGACCTGCTCGGGCCACATCGGGATGCCGACGAGCCCCTCCTTCACGGAGCCGGCCTGCTGTTTCAGGCGACCGGTGATGCCGGGATCCTGGGTGTGTTTTATCTTGATGACCAGGAGCAGGTGGACCGAGATCAGCCCCACCAGTGCGGCCGGAATGAGCAGGATGTGGAGCGTGTAGAAGCGTGGGACGGTCTGGGGATTGGGGAAGGGTCCGGCGAACACCAGGTTCGCGAGGTCCTGACCGACCCAGGGAACCGACGTCGCTATCTGGTAACCGATGGCCGTCGCGGTGACTGCAAACTCGTCGAACGGCAGGAGGTAGCCCACGAACGCAGCGAGGACGGTCAGTCCCAATAGCCCGGTACCGATGAGCCAGTTGATGTCTCGCGGTTCGCGGTAGGCGCCGGTGAAGTAGACGCGAGCCATGTGGACGACCAGCGTCGCCAACATGATGTGAGCGCTCCAGTGGTGGATTCGCCTGACGAGTTGCCCGATGGCGAGGCCGTTCAACTGGAGCACGCTCGCGTACGCGGCCGGGAGTTCCTCCCCGTTGACCGTCACCGTCGCCGTACTCGGTTCGTAGAAGAGACCCAGGAAGATTCCGGTCGCGACGATACCCGTAAACGAGAACAGCGCCAGTTCCCCGAGGAGGAAGGTCCCGTGTAGCGGGAAGACCTTGCTCTCGAAGTGACCGAACAGTCGATCCAGATCGAGTCGTGAATCCCCTCCGTCGGCCATCTCACGGACCCACCTGATCACCGAAGTCCGAGGTCAGTTGGATGACGTCTTCTTCGCCGACCTCCAGCCCGATCTGTGGCAGCGGGCGTTCCGCGGGCGGGTGGACGACCTTCGCCCCTTCGTAAGGGTCGAACTGGCTCCCGTGGCAGAAACAGTGGTCGGTTGGCCGGCCCGTCGCTGTCTCGTCGCTGGTGTCCCAGTCGACGGTACAGCCGAGGTGCGTACAGATGGCCGAATAGGCAACGTACCCCTCGGCGGTCCAGTCGGGGTCCGTCGGCTCGGTGATCTGGTCCTCCGGAAGTCGGTGCAGCCGAATCATGTCGTTGTTCGAGTCGACCAGCTCTTCCGGGAATGTGAGGATCGAATCCGGCATGTCCATCATGTCGACGGTCACCGGTTCACCGACCTCGAAGGTCGTGTCTCCGTCGGGTTGCTGGTACTGCTCGGCGAGGACCAGCGTTTGCCCCGCCAGCTCCACCGACCCGCCTCCTTCGGCGTTGATACCCAGCGTCTTGAGGGGGGTGAGCATCGCGGCCGCGAAACTCACCACGCCGATGCCGCCGAACGTCTGGACGATGCGGCGGCGCAGGGTGTTATTGCTGGACAGTTCTTCGTCGGTCGTCGGTGAATCTGAGCTACTCATGGTTTCACCAGAGGTCTTCGTCGTATTCGATGACGATGCGGTGGTCGTGGAACAGTCGGTGGTAGAGGACCGCCATGACGGCGATCGAGGCGAACGAGACGGCCAGGAGCGTCCCGAGTACCTGCGTCGAAGCGTCCAGGAAGATGCCGGCGCCGAACCCGATTGCGGCGGCGGTCAATAGCAGACTGACCGCGATGAACGCGCCTTCGAGCATCGTCGAGTCCGACGAGGGGACCCTCGAGATAACCTCACGCATGGAGGCCGATCCCCCACTTCTCCAGGAGGTAACTCAATACGAGGATGACGCCGACGAACGCGAAGGCGATGGCGCCGATCTCGTAGGCCTCCAGTGCGGCGAACACATCCCCAAATATCAGGGGGACTTCGGTTGCCTGGCTCAGTTGTCGCATACCACGGTCACCTTTCCAATAACGAGGCGTCTCGGGTAAATAACGGTTGGGGGAAATGTGAGGATTGTACCACTCGAAGCCCTACATTTACAGGCCTGTGGGGGCATACCAAGGTTAGGGGTGAACCGCCCGTGAAGACCACGTGTTCACTCGTCGTACACACCGCCGCTACCCCATTGTTTATCATTGACAAGGCAGAAGGTTCCACTACGTGATAAAGCACCGAACATAATTGGGGAAACAACTATGGTAGAGACCAGAACGCGGATCGCGGAAGCGGTCCGGACCCAGCCGGGGATACACTTCAACGGGCTCGTTCGTTCACTCGACCTCGCCACCGGGCAGGTCCAGTACCATCTCA
>JBNJDE010000006.1:0-35463 GCA_051744605.1 Halobacteriota archaeon | reverse complement strand
CATCGTCTACGACTGGGTGCTCGACCCCGCAATCGTGGAAGCCGAGAACGGGATGGCGAACACCGAACCGCTGTTGATCAACACGGTCGACTCGCTTCGGTACCGGCCGCGGGCGGTGACCGCCGCCCCGAACCTCGTCCTCGCGGCCGATTACGTGCGCACGGAGACCGACCTGGCGACGATGGAGAGCGCGAACGAGGCGGCCCGTCGGGCGGTTCGGGGCATCCTCGACCGGGCGGGGACCGACGCCGACCCGCCCGACGTGTGGGGGCTCGACGAACCGCGGTTGTTCGACCCGCTCAAGCGCCAGGACGAGGTGGCGTTCAGGCTGGGGCTCCCGCATCCGGGCGAGGCCGAACGTGATCTGCGGCGGACCGTCCGGGGACTCTGGAGCTGAAGGCGGGCGATACGCGAAGCAGTAACCGGGTCGGCGTCCGCGCAGGTCGCGACGGTGAGGAAGACGCCGACGCCGGTGCCCGTCGTTTGCCGACCGGCGGGGGTGCGGGCCGTCTGGACGGCCACAGCAGGGTGTCGATCACTTGGTCCCGCCTGCGGACGGGTTCAACCCAGGACCATCGGTGGTCCAGGACACAGATGGAGCGGTCGCCGCCGTTGTCGTCGAACGGCAATCGCGCGAAGGTCGGGCGCACGTTCGGGCCGATAGACGAACGAAATCCGATGCCCACTATCTCGAACGTGTCATCGACGACCTGGCGGCTTCCAGGCCGCGTTCCGGTGGCGACAGCACCGTCGTCCCGGCGCACCACGGCCGTCCACTGGCTCTCGCCGGTACGGCGATCACGGCTCGGGAGTTCGTGTGCGTTCGGTTCAGTCGGTGCGGTCGTCGTGTTCGAACCGTTTGGTAGCCGCTTCTCCTGGCTCGTCGGGTTGGGTTTCGGGCGACGGTTTCGCTCGATCGGCCATCTTCGCCGTTTCGTCACTCGCCCAACTCATGAGCATGTCATGCGTGTCGACCACCTCGGAATCGCCGGGCTGTACCTGTTCGTAGGTACCGTCTGGCTGCATCTCCCAGGCCCGTCGATCGTCCGCGAGCAGCGTCTCCAGGAGCCCCTGAAGATACGTTTGCAGGTCCGGGTCCTCGACCGGGGCGACGGCTTCGACGCGGTCGTCCAGGTTGCGATGCATCCAGTCCGCAGATCCGATGAGATACTGGCGGTCGCCCCCGTCGTAGAAACACCAGACTCGCGAGTGTTCGAGGAACCGACCGACGATGCTTCGCACCGAGATGTTCTCGCTGACCGCCTCGACGCCGGGCCGCAACCGACAGATATCTCTGACAACGAGGTCGACGTCGACACCGGCCTGCGAGGCCTCGTAGAGTTCGCGGACGATCGCGGGGTCCTCGAGACGGTTGAGCTTGGCGACGATTCGTGCTTCAGTACCCTCCCGTGCGTGGTCGACCTCCCGTCGAATCCGCTCCACGAACCGATCACGCATATTCGTCGGCGCGATGAGTAGTTTCTCGTACTCCTCGTGGAGGCTATGGCCTGTAAAGTAATTGAACAATTTGACCAGGTCCCGACCGATGGCGGGATCGGCGGTCAGCAACCCGAGGTCCTCGTACTGTTTGGCCGTCTCGGAGTGGTAGTTGCCGGTGCCGACGTGGGAGTACAGGCGAACGCCATCGGATTCCTCGCGAACGACGAGGGCGGTTTTCGTGTGCGCCTTGTACCCGAGTTTCCCGTAGGCAACGTGGATCCCCTCTTCTTCGAGGCGCTCTACCCAGCGGAGGTTGTTCTCCTCGTCGAACCGTGCTTTGAGCTCGACCATGACCCCGACCTGCTTTCCGTTGCGGGCTGCCCTGATGAGACTCTCGACGACCTTCGAGTCTTCCGCAGTTCGGTAGATGGCGGCCTTGACGGCGAGTACGTCCGGGTCGGTCGCCGCTTCGTCGAGAAACCGCTTGATCGTGCTTCCGAAGGAGTGGTACGGATGGTGGACCAGCACGTCCTTCTCCCGAATCGTTTCGAAGAGGTCGTAATCCTCGGTTGGTGGAAGTCGGGGATGTGGCTGGGGCGTCCAGGCGTCGCGTTTCAGGTCGGGTCGGTCGAGGGTCAATAGGGTCATCAGGTCGCCGTGCCCGAGCGGCCCAGGCAGGTCGAACACTTCAGCCTCGCGCGCGTCGAGTTCGTCCATCAGGAGCTCCCTGACTGCTGTCGGCGCGTCCGCTTCGATTTCGAGACGAATTACCCGGGCGAAACGCCGCTCGCGGATGACCTCTTGAATCTGTGCGACGAGGTCTTCGGCCACCTCTTCGTTACGTCGCACCTCCGCGTTGCGGGTCACGCGAAAGGTCGTGTAGTCGACGATGTCGTTGTTCGGGAAGAGCCGGTCCAGGTTGAAAGCGATGAGGTCCTCGAGAAGCACGTACCGTCGTCCCTCCTCGACGGGGACGAGTCGGGGCCGATTCCCTGGCACCTTGACGCGGGAAAAGACCGTCTCAGCATCGGGTCCTTCCCGGGTCAGGACGGCGAGCGAGAGGCTGAGATTCGAGATGTGAGGGAAGGGATGGGCCGGATCGAAGGTGAGCGGCGTCAGCGTCGGCAGCACCGACTCTTCGAAGAACGTCCGTAGTTCGTCTTTCTCGTCGTCGGCAAGGTCGTCGAAATCGAGGATGTGAACTCCTTCGTCGGCGAGCTCCGAGCGAATCTCGTCGTAGACGTGGGCTTGCAATTTGAACATCGGACCGACAGTTTCCAAAACCGTTTCCCACTGTTCCCGTGGAGTCAGCCCGTCGACCGTCGGCTCGGAGACGCCCGCTTCGATTTGCTGACGGAGGCCGCCGACGCGTTTCCGGAAGAACTCGTCGACGTTGTCGGTGAAGATGGCCAGAAACTTCGCTCGCTCAAGCAGGGGATGGCGGTCGTCGACCGCCTCGTGCAGGACGCGTCGCTGGAAGGCGAGTTCGCTTATCTCCCGGTTCAGATAGTACTCGGGGTCCTCGAGGTTCACCCCATTCGTCATGACTCCGACGGAATCGGCGGCGGTGAGACGAACTTCTCGGCCGGTCGATCACGGTGCGTCGTGGTCGCATCGACGGCGATGAACTCCTCCTCGCGCCAGTCGTAGGCCGTCAACTGTCCGCCGTAGACACACCCCGTGTCGAGGCCGACCGCCCACTCGCGTTCGATCGGCGTTTCGAGGACGGTGTGGCCGAAGAAGACGCGGGGCGAGCCACGGTACACGTCGAACCAGAACGGTCCATCGTACCCGCTTCCCGCAGGTGCGCGCATTGTCGTGAGCATCGCCGTGTCGTGTGCCGACAGCGGCACGGACGGATGCACTCCCCCATGCACCACGAGGGCGTCGTCCCAGGAGATGGCCGCTGGCAGGTCCGCCAGCCATGCCAGGTCCTCGTCGCTGAGCGTCGGGACGGCGCTATCGCCGTCGATGAGCTTCTGTTCGTTGTTCCCTCGGACGCTCACGATGTTGTCCCGCTCGCGAACGATGTCGACGACGCCTTTGCTATCGGGCCCCTTCCGGACGAGGTCGCCGACGGCCACGAGCAGATCCGATGGCCCGAGATCGAGCGTTTCCAGGAGTCGTTCGAACACACGTCGACTCCCGTGCACGTCTCCGACCACATAGATATCGTCGTAGGCTTCGCTGTCGAGACGCCAGTGGGACACTCCCTCGTCGAATCTCGGTGCGCGTGACATGGCAGATCTGTATGAGCTACCTAGCTTTCGGCAGCGTAGATGGTAATGGGTTGCTATGAGGGTATCGTACTGGTATATAGATCTCTGTTCTGACACCGCCCGCCGCCGGCACGTTTATCGGATTCGGGTCCGACTGATTCACTAGTGACGAATTCGTGACACCAGAGCCCGAAGCGACGCAGGGCGTCGGTGAGAACGTCGGCGGCGAGTCCCCCGAACCGGAACCGGACCTCGTCTCGGACACCGTCACCGTCCACGAGGACGTCGAACTCGAGCGGACCATCGGTCTCACCGGCGGACTGGCCATCGGCATCGGGACGATGATCGGCGCAGGTATCTTCGTCTTCCCGGGACTCGCGGCTGGGAAGGCGGGGCCGGCAGCGGCGCTGTCGTTCGCTATCGGTGGCGTCATCGCCCTCCTCGTCGCGCTACCGGCCTCCGAGTTGGCGACGGCCATGCCGCGAAGCGGTGGTGGGTACTTCTTCGTCTCGCGAAGCATGGGGACGTCCTACGGGGCCGTCGTCGGCCTCGGTCTCTGGCTCGGGCTGGTGTTCGCGGCCGCGTTCTACCTCGTGGGACTCGGCCACTACGCCGCCGCCGTGCTGGCGGAGGTCGGTATCGTCCTCTCGGTCAGTCCGGTCATCCCGCTCGGCCTGCTCTTCGGCGTCGGACTGACCGCACTGAGCATCCTCGGGACGGAGAACACCGCGTCGCTCCAGAACGGTGTCGTCGCCATCCTCCTCGTCGTACTGACGCTGTTTCTCACCTACGGTGGCCTCGACGCGCTGGGCCTCTTCGGTCGCGAGGCGGTGCCCGAGGCGCTGTTCCCCCGTGGATATCTCCCGGTGATCTCCACGGCTGCACTGGTGTTCACGTCCTACCTCGGATTCGCCCAGGTGGCGACGGTCGCCGGCGACATCAAACAACCCGGGCGGAACCTGCCGCTCGCGATGGTCGGCTCCGTGCTCGTCGTGACGGTCTTCTACGTCGCGACCATCTTCGTCGCGACGAGTGCCTTCGGCGCGGATCACCTCGCGACCCTCGGCGAGACGGCGATGGTCGAGGTCGCCAGGGAGTTTCTCGGCCTGCCGGGGGCGGTCGCCATCCTGTTCGCCGGCCTGCTCGCGACCTTCTCGAGTGCGAACGCCTCGATACTCAGCGCCTCCCGCACTGTCTACGCGCTGAGCCGCGACGCCCTTCTCCCCCGGCGGGCCAGCGAGATTAACCTGCAGTACGGGACGCCCCACATCGCCCTGCTCGCGGCGGGGGGCCCAATCCTCGTCCTGGTCGCCACCGGCCAGGTCTCCGTGCTGGCGGAGGTGGCGTCCTTCTTGCACCTCGTCATGTACGGGTTGATCTGCGTGGCGGTGGTCCTGTTGCGCCGTCGCAACCCGCCGTGGTACGAGCCGAGCTATCGGATGCCCGGCGTCCCGGCGCTGCCGGTCGTCGGCGCCATCGCCAGTTTCGGCCTGGTCGTCTTCATGCAACCGGCGGCCATCGTCATCGGCGTCGTCGTCATCGTCGTCGGGTACCTGTGGTACCGCTACTACGCCGGCACCGTCGAACTCAAGGGGGACTTCTGACAATGACTGATAGACCCACGATCTTGCTCCCGATACGGGTACTCGAAGGCGAATCGATTCCGGAGGGCGTTCCGGAACTGCTCGCGAACGCGCACGTGATCATCCTCGGCTATCACGTCGTGCCGGATCAGACTGCCACCGACCAGGCGCGGATGCAGTTCGAGGAGCGCGCCCAGGAACGGATGGAGACGTTTGCCACCATGCTCGAGGAGGCCGGCGCCACCGTCGAGCGCCGACTGGTCTTCACCCACGAGGCACAGCCGACGATCGATCGGACGATATACGAACACGAGTGTCTCGCCGTCCTGGCCCCGAACGCGACGGCGCCTCCCGAGGACATCCTCGTCGCGGTTCGCGGCACCGTCGGCGTGGACCGACTCGTCAGACTCGTCGCCGGCCTGTTCGTCGAGACGGAGACGTCGATCACGCTGTATCACATCCTGAACGAGGGCGAGAGCGAGGAAGACGCCAGAACGCTCCTCGATGGCATCGAGGAGCGTCTCGTCGAGGCCGGGATGGCTCCCTCCCGGATCGACATCTCCATCGTGGCGGCGGACAGTGCTCTGGATGCGATCGTCGACGTCGCGACCGAGTACGACGCCGTCGTGATGGGCGAGTCCGATCCGTCGGTCGTCACCTACGTCTTCGGCATGCGGGCCCAGCAGGTCGCCGACCAGTTCCTCGGGCCCGTGCTCGTCATCCAGCGGGAACGACCGGACGCGGAGAGCGAGTCGAACGAGACCGCTGCCAGCGGGTCGGGAAGCGAGGAGTGACCCCATCTCGGCGTCGGTGACGACTCGATCGGTGGCACCGTCTCTCCGAATACAGAATTCCTTTACTTCCGCTGGGCGAAGGCCAAGCTAGTGGTCCGCGTCCCGAATCCCCTCCAGGCATTGCTCGCGATAATCGGCCGACTGCTCGCCCGCCTCGGGCTCATCTCCGGGCCACGAGCGAGCGAGACCGTCGACCTCGCGTGGCCGCGCATCGTGACCGGCATCGCGCGGATGTCCAAGAGCGCGGCGGACGTCGCGATGGTCGGGGTCGCCCTCGGTCCGGCGGCCATCGCGGGCGTGGGGTTCGCGGGACCGTACTGGGGTATCGCCTTTTCCATCGGGGGTGGGCTGGCGGCCGGCACCATCGCGCTCGTCTCCCAGCGGTACGGCGCGAGACGGTTCGACCAGGCAGGCCAGGCCATCCGGTCGAGCGCCGTGCTGGTGATCGTCGTGACCGTCCCCGTGGCGGCAGTTTTCTGGACCTATCCGACCGCGTTGATATCGGTGCTGACGAACGATCCCGCCCCGCTCGCGTACGGCGCCGAGTACCTCCAGCTCGTCGCCCTCGGGGTCCCCTTCGCGGCACTGAACCTCATCGGCAGTCGAGCGCTCATCGGGGCAGACGACGCCTGGACGCCGATGGTGCTCCGCGGAACCGGTGCGGTCGCGAACATCGCCCTCAACGCCGTGTTCATCTTCGGCCTCGGACTCGGCGTCGTCGGGGCGGCGGTGGGAACCGTCCTCTCGAACGTCTTCGTGACGGCCGGCATCGCCGTGGGCCTCGCCAACGGTCGGCTCCCGGGAGTCGGCGAGTTCCCGCTCACCGTCGCCGCGACCGGTCGGTACCTCGACGTCGGCACGTTCCGGGACCTGATCACCATCGGCACGCCGGTCATCGGCCGAAACTCGGTCTGGACCGTGGCCAGGTTCCCCGCACTCGCGTTCGTGGGCCTGTTCGGGCAGACGACCGTGGCCGCGTACATCATCACCCGTCGCATCTGGGGCCTGATGAACACCCCCGGTTGGGGCTTCGGCCTCGCGGCCAGCAGTCTGGTCGGTCAGGAACTCGGTCGCGACGACGAGGAGACCGCGGAGGCGTTCGGTCGGGAGATCACCATCTTCTCGGTCGCGACCTACGGCGTCGCGGCGGTGATCGTCCTCGCGTTCGCCCCGCAGATCGTTCGCCTGTTCGTCGGCAGTCCGGGCGACGTCTCCATCCCGATCGCGGTCGCCATGGTGTACGCCTCGGCGTTCGCCATCGTCCCGCAGGGGGTGAGCAGTGCCATCGCCGGCGCCCTCGACGCGACCGGCGACACCCGCTGGCCGTTCTACAGCCGCGTCGTCGGGATGTTCGGGGTCTCCATCCCCCTCATCTACCTCGGCGCGACGACGGCACTCGGCGTCTGGGGGATCTACCTCTCCTTCTTCGGCGAGACGCTGGTGCCGGCGGTCATCAACTACTACCGGTTCGCGACGGGCAAGTGGAAGGCGATTAGCCGGGGCTACCGACCGGAGCCGGTCACGTCGACCGACTGACCAGCGGCCCGGCGTCGGGATGGCGGCGTTCGGCGAGCCGGCGGCTCACCGGCGATGAGCGCAGAATGTGTCGGATATCAGTCGATGTGCCCTTCGGCGCGGAGCTGTTCGGCGTCCTGGCCCGAGTAACGCCACTCGATGTTGGCCTTCTCGTCCTGCCAGTCCCAGGGCTCGACGAGGACGACGTCGCCCTCGTTGATCCAGGTGCGGTATTTCATCCGGCCGGGGATACGCCCCATCCGGTTCTTCCCGTCCTCGCAGCGGACGCGAACGTGGTTTCCCCCGTTGTGTTGGGTTACGACGGCGAACAGTTCGTCACTATTGGGCATTCGAAGGTTCTTCCGCCCGGTTTCTTCAGTCACACCCGTACTATGCGGCAGGCACGGATAAATCATCGGCGACGAGTGCTAACGTTTGACAATCTCCCCGTCCCGGCTCCCGCTCCTGGTACCGACCTGCAGGGAGCCGACGACGGACGACCTACTGGCGACCGAAGAGTCGTTTCCTGAGGCTCCGTTTCGTGGGGCGCTCCGCCAGGATTACCGGGCGGCCGACCTCCGTGATGACGTCGTAGTGCAGCGAATCGCTGACGAGTCGGGAGAGGAGCCCCCGCTCGGTCGCGCCGATGAGTACCAGCGACTGCTCGGCGGCCTCGCGTTCTATCGCCGCCTCCACGTCGCCCGTGTCGTCGACGATGCGCGTCGCCTCTTCGAGTTCGTTGTCGACGGACCAGTTGCCGAGGAACTGTTCACCGCGCTCGCGTCGTTCGGGGTTGTCCACGACGTGGAGCAGCGTTATCTCCGCTCCGAGTTCGTCGCGGAGCGCCCTGGCGACCGAGGCGTTGAGTTCGGCGTGCTGGTTGTCGACGACCGGCAACAACACCCGTTCTGCTTCGAAGTCCTTCTCGTCGAGGATGAGGAAATCACAGGGCAGCGAACTGGTGAGTTCGCTCACGTGGCGTTCGGCACGACCCGACGCCCACAGGCGATTGTCCGCCTGCTCCATGACGACCAGGTCGGAGTTGCGTCGCTGGGCGATGTCGAATATCTCCTCGTAGGTTCGGTGGGTGACGACCGTCGAGGTCTTGCAGGTGATGCCGTAGCTTTCGACGGCCTGGCGCATGTCGGCGAGTTCGGCGGTCGATTCGGCGACGATCTGTCCGCCTTTATCCCCCCGGTAGCCGGAGTGTCGGTCGTACGTCGGGACCACGTGGACGAGGGTCACGACGGCCGCTTCGCGATGGCCGGCGATGGCACCAGCCAGTTTGACCACGCCGGCGTCCGGGTCGGGATCCGCGACCGGCACCAGTATCTGATACGGGCCGTCGGTCTCCTCCTCGGGGATGGTAGTGTCGATGAGGGGAACGTACGAACGCCCGGCGAGACTCCCGAAGACCCACTCCCGTGAGGACAACTGTCGTTTCGCCCCCTCGAAACGGGCGGTCTGGAGTCGCTTCTCGCTCGTCTGGAAGTAGTTGACGACGGTCACGAGGACGACCCCGCCCGCCGTGTTACCGGCGAGGACGGGGAGGACGAACTGGGTGAGGCCCACCAGGACCTCGACGTCGCCGGTGAACGAGAGGTACATCATCTCCGTGAACGAGACCACGACGTGGAACAGTCCGCCGATCGGGATGGCGAGGAAGGCGAGGTAGACGACGACCAACCGTGAGATGGTGTCCCGCGCGGAGTACTCCACCCAGACGACGCCCGCGACGATGAGACCGGCGAACGCCGCCTTGACGAACAGCGGTCCCCACCCCGTCTGGATCCCCTTCTCGGCGATGGATGCCGCGGCCGTGGCGGCTTCCGGCGAGAGGACACCGCCCCAGGCGAGGGTGGCCGCACCGGCCAGCCCGCCGGCGAAGTTCCCGGTGAGCACTACGATCCAGTTCCGCAGGAGCGCGGGGATGCTGGCGAGTCGCTCGAGGGTCAACGCGACCGGTGGCAGCGTGTTCTCGGTGAATAGCTGATACCCGCCGATGATGATGTAGATGAAGCCGAGCGGATACAGCATGGCGCTGAGGATCGGATCCCCGTCGGTCTTGGCCGTGAGCGAGACGTAGAGGAGAAAGGTGATGGTGATGGCGAAGCCCGCAGCGAGACCGCTGAAGAACAGCTCCCGGCTGCCAGACGTGATTTCCTCGTCGGCCGCCGCGACGATGCGCTGGAAGACCTCGTCGCTGGAAAAGCGGTCCCGCAACACTCGCCCTGCGGCGGGCGCTCCCGAACGGGACCGGTCGACGGCTTCGCGGACCGAATCCTCCGCGTCTGTCTGCTCGTCGTCGTTCATCTGTCGAGCGGTTTCACGTCTATCGATAAATCGCTTGGCATATCGGTCGTCCGGCGGCGACAGCGCGGTCGCGACACCGGGAGGGCCGCCGTAATACCAAGTGTTATTACTGACGAATACCGATAGGAAGACATGACCGTCACCGCCATGTTGAGCGTCTCGCCGGTCGACGACCCGGCGGTCGACTTCGAGGCCGAGATAGCACGGGCGATCGACGCACTGGAGGACTACGACGTCCGTTACGAGACCCACCCGATGGAGACGACCATCGAGGCCGAGGACCTGGGCGAGGTGTTCGCGGCCGCCCAGGCAGCGACCGAGGCCCTCGAGGCGTCACGAACGCTGACCTCGCTGAAGATCGACCACTTCCGGGAGCAGACACTCGCCGTCGAAGAGAAGGTGGACATGGTCGAGACACACCTCGGCCGGGAAGCACGGGGTGGCCGATGAGCCATCATCGGCACGTCTCGCGTCGATCGGTGCTCGCCGGCCTCGGGTCCGCCGTCTCGCTGGGTAGTCTGGCCGGGTGTGTCGGTAACCCCGTCGGGGACGAGCCGGACACGCTCCGGGTGGGGACCTACCAGGCGTACGTCGACGCCCCCAGCACGAGCGCCGGCGAATGGGTGAAAACGGAGTTCGAGGACCGCTACGACTACACCCTGGAGTGGGTGGTCCGGGAGAACGAACTCACCGACTTCATCCAGCGACGGCAGGAGGGCGCGCCGCTCGAGGCCGACGCGTACCTCGGCGTGACGGCCCAGGACCTCGTCAAGGCGGACGCGAACCTCGACGACCCGCTGTTCACCGGCTTCGAGACGGACGAAATCGCCAACGCCGCCAACATCGAGGACCATTACCACTTCGACCCCGACCGGCGCGTCCTGCCGACCGGCGCGTCCTACGTCGCCATCGTCTACGACGAGACGGTCGTCGACGCCCCGCCTACGTTCGATGCGCTGCGGGACCCGGCGTACGAGGATCAGCTACTGCTCGCGAACCCACAGAGCACGGCGACGGGCCTGCTCTTCTTGCTCTGGACCGTCAACACCGTCGGGGCCGATTCGTATCTGGGGTACTGGCAGGACCTGATGGACAACGGGGTCACCGTCCTCGGGTCGTGGTCGAGTGCGTACAACGCCTACCTCCAGGAGGAGGCGGCGATGGTCGTCTCGTACTCGACGGACCAGGTGTATGCCGCGAGCGAGGGCCAGGACATGGCGCGCCACCAGATCGCCTTCCCGAACGATCAGGGGTACGCCTACGTCGACGGCCTCGGCAAGTTCGCCACCACCGACCGACACGAGCTCGTCCAGACATTCGCCGACTTCATGCTCGAACCGGACGTGCAGCGGAAGACCGCGGTCGACAACGTCGGTATCCCGACCGTCTCGAACGCGACCCTCCCCGAGGACATTCGACAGTACGCCCACGTCCCCGACGAGCCGGTGCAACTGTCCTACGACGTCCTCGCCGAACACATGACCGAATGGCGCGACGCCTGGGCGGAACAGGTCGCGACCAACTGATTGCCGCGGACCAACGACGCCGTCGGCTGTCGCAGAACCGACCGTTCGCCGTGGCCGTCACGACCCGGAGCCCATATCCCGGTCGGCCTGCTCAATACGGTATGGACTACTCCAACGCTCTCGACCGGGCTTTCGATTCCATGCCCGAACGACCGTCGACAGAAGGCGACCGACTCTCCGTCCCCGACCCGGAGGGGGAGACGGACGGCGCATTCACCCGCCTGACGAACATCACGGACATCGCCGACGCGCTGTCCCGGGACGCCGAACACCTCCACCGGAACATCCAGCGCGAACTCGGGACGAACGGCCAGTTCGACGGGCAGCGCTCCCGGTACAACGGCTCCTTTACCGTCCAGGACTTCTCGGACGCCATCGACGAGTACGTCGCCGAGTTCGTCACCTGCTCGGAGTGTGGTCTGCCGGACACCGTCCTCGTCAAGGAGAACGGCATCGACATGCTGCGCTGTCAGGCCTGCGGCGCCTTCCGCCCGGTCTCGACGAAATCGGGCAACCGGTCCTCGCAGACGCGGGACACCGTCGAGGAGGGACAGACCTACGAGGTCGAGATCACCGGTACCGGGCGCAAGGGCGACGGCGTCGCGGAGAAGGGCTCGTACACCATCTTCGTCCCGGGCGCACGCGAGGGACAACAGGTACGCATCTACATCGAGAACGTCAGTGGCAACCTGGCGTTCGCCCGTCTCGTCTGAGCAGGACGCTCAGACCGTCCGGGCCGACGGAACCTCGCGTTCGTCTCGTCTGCTCACTTCACCCGCTCGAAGGGGTAGCTGTGTTTGATGTGTTCGGCGTGGTACGAGCCGTGTGAGTCGACGGCCATCAGTCCGGCGTACACCGATTCCGGGACGTCGAGGTACCGGTAGAGCCCGCCCTCCTTGAACTCGATCTCGAGGATCCCCTCGTCGGGGTCGTACCCGACACTCTCGATGATGCTCGACTCGACTGGCTCGCGTTTCATTCGGTCGAGCGTAGGACGGAAGCCCAGATAAATCCACGGCCACGAGCGGGGGTCGACCCACCACGCGCTCGCTGTCGAGGCCGTCATTCCTATGTGAGATGGCCACATAGGCTGGTTCGCATGCGCACACCTGCGGTCTACGACCTGCAGACCGAGAAACTCGCGTTCCCGGAGTCCTCGACGTTCTCGCTGGGGACTGCGGCGGACGTGGCCGCACCCATCGCCGAACCGTGGGGGAATCGGGGTGGTATCGACAACATCACGCGATTGCTCGACGGCGTCGACGCCCGGCACGCGACCGTCGAGATCGGTGCGGACGGCGCCCGCGTCGTCCCCAACCGACCGACGTCGACGATCTACGTCGAATCGAGCCCGGTCGAGGGGGCGACCCCGATCAGGAACGGGGAGACGGTCGTCCTCGGGTCGGAGAAGTCCGACCTCTGGGAGGGCTACCGCGTCCAGGTGTTCTTCTGACCGAACGGTCTATTCCCGTCCGTTCACCACGGTCGGCAACGCCGTCAACGACGAGATCTCCGCGGTGGGCTCGACCGACAGGTCCAGGTCCGCACGATGCTCCCGGCGGACGAAGACGGAGTCCATCCCGGCGTTCTGGGCAGCGACGACGTCGGACTCCGAGTCCCCGACGTAGACCGGGTTCTCGGCGCCGATGTCCGCGATGGCACGGTCCAGGTAGTACGTGGCCGGTTTCTTTCGACGGAGTCCGTCGACCGACATCTCCCGGCCGTAGTACGTCTCGAAGTGGTCGTCGACCTCGTTGAACTCGAGGACGTGCTCGACAGTCGG
Source organism: Halobacteriota archaeon (assembly GCA_051744605.1). GTDB lineage: Archaea > Halobacteriota > Halobacteria > Halobacteriales > Halobacteriaceae > Halanaeroarchaeum. Next base: position 22,290 of record JBNJDE010000006.1, on the reverse strand, counting down.
GTGCTGGTTCGAGGAGACGATCCCTCGTGGCAGCGGAATATCGAGCACCGACTCGAAGTCCTCGTACAGCGCCTTCTCCCCCGTCTCGACCGCCCGCTGTTGGGCGTTCGTGGCGTGCTGGTCGCGGCGCACCCAGAACGCCTCGGGATCCAGGTCGTACTCGTCGCTTACGGCCTCGAGGGTCTCCGGCGTCACGCCGATGGTGAGCGCCTCGACGTCCCCCTCGTCGGGGTCCTCGACGCCCATCTCCGCGAAGGCGCGCTCGACCGCGCGCCTGAGCACGGGCAGTTCCGTGAGGTGGACCAGCACGCCGTCGTTGTCGAACAGGACCGCGTCGTATCGCATTCGGTGAGTGGTCCGTGCTCGAGATAGTTAGGGATATCGCGCCCTCGCCCTGGAGACGGCGAACGAGACGCCGTCGCGGCAGACGCGGTCTTCCTCGAAGCGTACGTTTACTTAGCTGGGCCGACAGTTGGGACCCATGGAAGGCACAGTGGTGCTCACCGGTGTCGGAACGCCCCTCGCCGATCGGGTCGCGAGGGGATTCGCCGGACGGGGAGCGAGGGTCGTCCTTGGTGGTCGAGACGGGGCGGCCGTCGTCGACCTCGCGGAAGCAATCGAAGCGGACGGCGGGGCGGCCACCGGACTCCGGACCGACGCCCGCGACGAGTTCGATCTGGAACGGCTCGTGGAGACCGCCGCCCGATTCGGCGATGGGATCGACGTCGTCGTCCCGGCGGCGAGCGTCTCGCACGGTGACGCCGGCTCGGAACCCCTCCAGACCACCTCCTTCAGCGCGTTCGACGACACGCTCAGGACCATCGCCCGTGGCGCGTTCGCGACCATCCGCGAAGCAGTTCCACATCTTCGCGCTGATGGACGGGTGGTGGTGCCCGTCGTCCGGATGGGCGAGCGAGCCGGTGCCGGGCCCCTGGGCGTCGCGCAGGCGGCCCGTATCGCCGTGATGGCGGGATTTGCGGCCGACCTCGATCAGGCGGTGGGTGCCGTGGCCGTGGACGCGGTCCCGGAGACGGCCTCGACGGCGGAACTCGACGAGGCCGCCGAGCGGATCGTCTGGGTCGGCTCGACGCCCGATCTGCCCCTCGATGGTGCCGTCCTCGACGGATCGGACCGCGAGTGAGCCGTCGCCGGATCCGTCGCAATCGGAACGCTATTACCGAGACACCAGCTGGTACTACTGACATGCACGGCCACGCCGACCGGTCCGCCGATTCGAAAATCAGGCGGCGGACCATCGCTCTCGGATTCGTGAGCCTTCTCGCGTTCCTCGTACTCACGGCCGTTTCCCTCCTGTTCGTCCCGGCGCCGAAGCTGCTGTTCATCGCCTGGGTCGCCTTCGTCACCATGTCGATCGGTGCCGTCCTCGGTTCCAGGACCAGGAACCGCCATCCGCTCGGCGTCGTCTGGACATACGGACTCGCCAGCGGCGCGATGATCACCTCCTCGTCGGTCTTTCTGGTCCCGTCGGCCATCGGTCACGACCCCTCGTGGGGCGGCTTCGGCATCGCGGCCGGGGTCCTCACCGGATTCGGGGCGCACGCGGTCGGCCATCGGATCTCGCATCGGAACCTGCCCCTCGACCGGACGGCGGCCCAGCTCTCCGCGCACTCGCTGTCCGCCGGTGCCATCATCGGACTCGTCTACACCTCGATGCCGTCGCTCGGCGCGTTACTCGGTCTCTCCATCGTCTCGCACAAGGGGCCCGCCGGCTACGCGGCCGCCCGTCGGTTCACCCGCGCCGACCGGCCACTCACCACTATCCTGTTGCCGGCGACCGGCGTCGGCATCGCCGCGCTCACCGTGAGCCTGTTCGAACCGCCGGCGTCGGCGCCCCTCCGGGGTATCGTCTTCGGCTTCGCCGCCGGTACCTTCCTCCACGTCGCGATGGACTTCCTCCCGAGCTGTGAGACCGGCGGCGAGGTCCACACGGAGGCCGTCGCGATGTCCGGTGAGTCCCACGAACTCCTCGACAGGTTGCGCTTGCACGCGGTCGCGTCGACCGTCCTCGGCGGCTTCCTCGTCTTCCTCGGCTGGTTGGCGGTCTGAGGGCCGGGAGCGACGCAGTCGGACTCAGTTGTACCCGCGCCAGCGAGCACCACATTCGGTGCACTTGAAAAATCGCGTCGGTGGTTCGTCGGCCGATCCGGTCTGTTTGATGGTGTACCACGCCTCGTCGTTGTCGCACTCGGGACAGGCCTCGTTCGCGGTCGGCTTCCCCTCGAAGTCCGCACCCTCCTCGGTCTCGATGACGTCGCTCTCGTCCTGCGACTCGGTCGAGACGTATGACTCGGCGAGCGCCTCGTCTTTGGGCTCCTCGTATCCGCAGGACGCACACCGCATCACGTCCCCCTCGGCTCGAAGCATGGAGCCACATTCATCGCAGAATTGCATATATCGCGGTACACGTGCGCCACCAATAAGCTCCGGGACTCCCCGTCGCGCCGATCAGGAGTCGTCGTCGCGTTCGTCGTAATCGTCGGCCACCATCGGACAGTCCGTCACCCGATAGTGGTCCATGCCGACGAGTTCCTCGATGCTGGTCCCCTCGTGAGTGCAGTGCAGCGTCGGCGGATCGCCGAAGTACTCACACCGGTGGCAGAGTCGCTTGGTGACGACCTGCCCAGGGCCATCGTCCCCCGCGTCGTGTTCCGTCGCGGGGAATGCACCCTCGGTCGGGCCGCCGTCGTCGAAGAGCAGGTCGGCCCAGACCTCGTCCGCGCCGACGTCCTCGACGTCCATCTCGGCGAAATGGTCGTCGTCGACAGCCCCCGCTCCCGCCGACTCTCGGTCGGTTTCGTCCTGCCCGGTCACCCCTTCCGTCCCGGAGCGCGACTCGACCGCTCGACGAAGATCGCCGAGTGGGCCGTCGTCTGCATCCGTTCGTCCTGGTTCCGGGTCACTCGGCCGGTCTCGTGTATCAGCCGGTCGCTCGTCCGGGGTGGACGGGCGTTCGCCTGCCTTCGCACGGGGCTCGTCATCCGCTGTCTCCCCGTTCGACCGATCGCCATCGCCGTCGCCGGTTCGAGATTCGACTTCCCGGACGAGGTCTTCGAGGGGCTCATCGGCCTCGTCGTCACTCATCACTGCCCTCCCGGCGCTCGACGGGCGGTTCGCTGTCGACTGGCTCCGCGTCGACGAGTGAGCCGTCCTCGTTCAGGATCGCCGTCGGATCGGCTCCACCGTCTCGGTCAGACTCGGCGGCGCGACCGGTCGGTTCTTCGGTCAGGTCGGCGAGCTCGTCGGCCGGCGATTCGTCTGGTTCCTCGAGCGCCGGTGGCACGCCCGTCTCGAGCGTGGCCGATCCGAAGAACCCCTGTTTCGGGGTCACTCCCGCGACGTCGGCGTTACAGACCGGGCACGCCGGTTCGGTCAACAGGGCGACGGTCACGTCGCTGCCACAGGATTCACAGCGGGCTTCGGTCACGCCCTTCCGGTTGGCGGCTTCCTTCAGTTCGTCCGTGCGCTGGCGGCGTTGCTCCCGGGTGCGGAGTACCTGGAGATGGCGGACGATCGCGTCGGTCGCGCCTTTCAGCGAGACCACGTCCGCCGCCAGATCGTCGGTGCGATCGACGAGGTACTCGAGGATCTCCTCGTAGTTCTCGAAGCCGCGTTCGAGCCGCGACTCGATGGTGTCGACGGTCTCCTCGAGGGACGCTGTCCGCTCTTTCGCCTGTCGAGCCCGGTCCAGTCCGGTCGCGATATCATCTCGGAGCTCCGGGTGGCCGTGGTCGACCGGCGCCTTGCCGTCCGTCTCGCGTTTGACCTGGACGACCCGCTCTCGGACGTCCTGGATCTTCGTCTCCAGGGCGTCGTCCAGGGAGTCGACTCGCTCCTCGAGGGCGGCGTACTCCTCGGCGGTGGCCAGGTCCTCCAGGGGGTCACCAGCTTCGACGGCCCGCAGCGAGACGACCACGCGCTCGAGATACGTCTCCGGCTCCAGACCGACGGTCGCCGCTCGCTCTCGAATCCACGCGGCGGACGTGCCGGTCATGGGAAGGCTGCCGCTTTCCTCAGTGCCCTCCTGGCTCTCGACAGCGTCACCACCGGCGTCGGATTCCACGGGTTCGTCCCCTGGTTGGCCAGCCATTCACCGTATCCTTTCGCTGTGACGTACTTAACAGTTGGTTAGGGAGGGTCCTCGCCGAGCGAGATCGGCCGTTCGCTGCTGCACAACGGACCGACCTTCGTGACGGCGCCACGTGGAGTAGTACGATAATACGTTATAAACTTTCAGGTAGTAGCAAATTGACAGGACGGCAGGCGCTTCCGACAAACGCCTGAAAATCCAGGTTCTGGGCCCCGAACCCTCGATATTGAATACTACATGTATAACTGTTGCTGTCGGCGGGCAACCCCGTATTCTTAATAGTAGATGTATCTTAACGCCAGTTGCATGCCGGGTGGATTGGGTACAGTTGACTGGATTGGACTGGCTCTTCCGTTTGTCGTGTACTTCATCCTGCTGTGGGTGTGGTACTTCTGGGAAGGCAAACGCGAAAAGAAACTTCGCAAACAGTACGAGGAGGAGATGAGCGATGGCGTCTGAAGCCATCGCCGGCGGCGCAAGCAACTGGGTGCTTGGCACGTTCGCTATCTACCTCCTCGTCCTCATCGGTATCGGCGTCTGGTCCTCGCGCTTTATGGACACCGTGGGTGACTACGTCATCGGTGGCCGCCGCGTCGGCCCGGTCGTGACCGGGTTCTCCGAGCGGGCCTCCGAGATGAGTGGCTGGCTCACCCTCGGGGTCCCGGCCGACGCCTACGGCGGCGGTATCATGGCGTTCCTGAACGGGCTCGGGATGATCCCGGCCGACCTGTTCGCCTGGTCCGCCATCGCCAAACGGCTCCGCAAGTACTCCGAGATCGTCAAGGCGGTCACGCTCCCGACGTTCTTCGAGACCCGTCTCCAGGACGACACCGGCCTGGTGAAGGGCGTCTCGGCGGCCGTCCTCATCGTCTTCGAGGGCGGGTACGTCGGTGCGCAGATCGTCGCCGCCGGGACGCTCCTGCGCGTCCTGACCGGGATGGAGATGTGGCTGGGCGTGGTCATCGGCGGCGTCATCGTCGTCGGGTACACGTTCCTCGGCGGCTACTTCGCCGTCGCCTGGTCCGATTACTTCCAGGGCGCCATCATTCTCATCGCCTTCATCATCCTCCCGATCATCGCCTTCGTGAACTACGGCTCCCCGTTCGAGATGCTCGCGCAGATGGAGGGCGGCGCCTCGCTGACGAGCATTACCGGCGGGATGAGCGGCTGGGCGGCACTCTTCGGTATCATCTCCTACGCCGCGATCGGTCTCGGCGTCCCCGGCAATCCGCACATCATGGTGCGCTTTATGGGGATCGACCGCGTGAAGAACGTCCGGAAGGCGGCGCTCGTCGCGCAGTTGTTCATGTTCGTCGCCTACATCGGCGCGGCCCTGGTCGGTATCTACGCGCTGATCCAGCTCGGTGCGGGCCTCGAGAACCCGGACAACGCGATGCCGCTGTTGACCCTCGAACTGCTGCCGGGCGTCGTGGCCGGGGTGGTCCTCGCGGCCGCGCTCGCGGCCATGATGTCCAGCGGAGACTCACAGCTCCTCGTCGCGACCAGCGCGGTCGTCGAGGACGTCTACCACGGGTACGTCAACCCGGACGCGAGTCAGGAGAAACTCGTCCTCTACTCCCGTATCGTGACCCTGATCATCGGTGGGGCGTCCATCGCCTTCGCCATGCTGGCAAAGGACACGCCCATCTACACGCTCGTCCTCGACTACGCGTGGGGCGGTCTCGGGGCCTCGCTCGGTCCGCTACTGATCGCCACGCTCTGGTGGAAGGGTCTGACCAAGTGGGGCGCCGTCGCGAGCATGCTCTCCGGTGGCATCGCGATGATCGTCTGGCCGCAGTGGCCGGCGATCATCGGGCAGGGGACCATCGACGCGATGGGGCCGTTCATGAACGGTCTGTTCACCGTCTACGGCCTCGCACCGGCGTTCGTCATCTCCGCCGTCGCGTTGATCGTGGTCTCGCTGCTGACGACGCCGCCGGACCAGGGCGACGTCGAAGAGCACTTCGACGTCATGCACAAGCCGCTCTCCGCGGTCATCGACGAGGAGGGCAGGGGCAAGGCCGGCACCCCCGACTTCATCACTGACGGCGGTATCCCCGAACCGAAGGCCGTGACCGAGATGGACAACGTCCGCGGTCACGTCGCCGCCAGCGACTACTGGAACGAAGAATGACGACGAACGCGAAGCGCCCGGCCGTCGATGGGCAGGGTCGTGAGGACCCGGTCCGGGGGGCAGCGACGCTCTCGGTCATCGAGCCCGGTGTCCCACGGGACGAGGTCGACGCCGACGGCAGAGTCGGTGCCGTCGCCTATCCCTACCGTGCCTATCGTGGGCGCGCGACGATCTCCCCGCCGCTCCTCGACGACCGCGTCGAGGAATACGTGGTGACCGTGGACCGATCCCGACGGCTGACGCTTCGCGCCGATACCTTCCCCGAACCGGTGACCAGAACGGTCGACGACGTCCTCGTCCTCCCCGCGGAGGTCTCGCCAGCGCAGTGCGACGAGCTGGCCGAGGACGCCGTCTTCAAGTGGACGTTGCGGAAGTTCGCGGTGGGCTCGACCCCGGACATCGCGGTCGAGGACCCCATCGACGTCTACAAACTGTTCTGGATCGTCGAACGCGAGGGCCGCGACGTCATCGTCGACAGTGTCGACGGCACGGAACGCGCCCTCGAGGATTGAACGGCGTGGCGGTCCAAGTGGGCCGTTAGCACGCCTGAACCGATTGGGTAACACCCATTTACACAAACGAACAAAGAGACAATATGGGCTACTGGAAGCAACTGCTAGCGGTCGACCTGACGACGGGGGACGTCGAGACACGGGAACTCCCCGAGGAGTTCCTCCGCAAGTATCTCGGCGGTACGGGGTTCACCACGAAGCTCCTCTACGACGAAGTGGGGCCGGACGTCGACCCGCTCGATCCCGAGAACGTCCTGGCGATCGCGCCGGGACTCCTGGTCGGGCCGTCCGTTCCGACGGGGTCGAAGACGACCTTCGGGTTCAAATCGCCGCTGACCGGTGGCTACGGCAAGTCGCTCGTCGGCGCGAAGATGGGCGATCAGCTCAAACGCGCCGGGTACGACGCGCTGGTCATCAAGGGTGCCGCCGACGAGCACACCACGCTCGTCATCGAGGACGACGACGTCCGCCTGGAGAGCGCCGACGACCTCTGGGGGATGGACACCTGGGCGGTCGACGACGCGCTCAAAGAGCAATACGGCGGGCAGTTCCGGACGGCAGTCATCGGTCCGGCGGGTGAGAACCTCTCGAAGATCTCGATGATCGAGTGCGAGGATCGTCAGGCGGGCCGCGGTGGCCCCGGCGCGGTCATGGGCTCGAAGAACCTCAAGGCGATCGCGGTCAAGGGGACGAAAGGCGTCCCGGTCGCCCGCGAGGACGAACTCGAGGAGCTCAACAAGAAGTGGCGCCTGGAGACCACCGGCCGCGGCGACACCGCCATCGAGGGCACGGGCAACCCCAACGTCGACGTTCAGTACGGCACGGGCGAGGCCTTCGACGCGAAGAACACCGAACTGGGCATCTATCCGACGCGTAACTGGCAGTCGGGGTACTTCAAGAAGGCCTACGACCGACTCGAGGACCCGGACAACGACCGCGTCTCGGTCGACCCCCGGTACTGGACCGAGGAGTACGTCCAGACCAAGCGACCGTGTCCGTACTGTACGAAACCGTGCAGCCAGTACTTCGAGGCGGAGGACACGAAGTACGGCGACATCGCGGTCGACGGTCCCGAGTACGAGACCCAGTACGCGCTCGGCGGCAACGTCGAACTCGACGACATCGAGGCGGTCGCGAAGGCGAACGAGATCTGCGACCACGAGGGCCTCGACACCATCGACGCCGGGAACGCGATCTCGTGGGCGATGGAGGCGGCCGACCGCGGTCTCCTCGACGACGAGCACCTCGACTCCATCGACGCGGACCTCGAGTTCGGGAACGCCGACGCGGTCCTCGAACTGCTCGAGAAGATGGCCCACGCGGAGGGCGAACTGGCCCAGCTTCTCATGAACGGCCACGCCCACGCGGCGAGGGAACTCGGGGCTGGCGAGGAGTTCGCGATCCACGTGAAAAACCAGGCGCCCGCCGGCTTCGAGGCCCGCGGCATCAAGGGGATGGCGCTGGCGTTCGGCGTCTCCCCGCGCGGGGCCGACCACCTCACCTCCTGTCTGTACGCCCTGGAGATGGGCGGCGACTTCTGGGAGTTCGAGAACTACGACCGCAAGCGCATGGACGGCAAGGCGCTCGCGCTCAAGGCGCTCGAAGACCTGATGACCATCTACGACATCACCGGCGTGTGCAAGTTCACCCGCGGCATCACCCTCGCCGAGGGCGTCCGCGAACTGGTGAACGCCATGACCGGGTTCGATCTCTCTACCTCCGAACTGCTGACCACCGGCGAGCGGACCTATACCCTCTCGAAGGCCTTCAACATCCGCGAAGGGTTCGGCCGCGAGGACGACCGGCTCATCCCGCGACTCACCGAACCCGCGGCGGATGGCCCGAACGAGGGCGAGGCCATCGACGAGGCGGAGTACGAACGCGAACTCGACCGGTACTACACGGCCCGTGGCTGGACGATCTCCGGAACGCCCCTCGACGAGACGCTGGAGGAACTCGACCTCCCCGACGTGGCCGACGACATCGGCGTCACCAACGAGCTCGCGGTCTGACCGCGAGGTTCCCCGCCCATCGACACCAACAGGGACACAACACTGACAATGATTCCCCCAATCGCCAACAACTTCGTCGCCGGAGAATCGGCTGAAGAGGCAATCGACCACGCACGGTCGCTGAACCGCAAGAATATCAAGGCCATCGTCAACCTGCTCGGCGAACATTACCACGAGCCGGAACCGGCCGCCGAGGACCGGGACCAGTATCTCGACCTCGTCCGGTCAGTCGACGCCTCGGGCGCCGAGGCAGTGGTCTCCGTGAAGCCGTCACAGATCGGTATCGACGTGGGCGAGGAGACGTTCCGCGAGAACCTGCGGGACATCATCTCCATCGCCGACACCCGCGACGTGTTCGTCTGGGTCGATATGGAGGACCACGAGACGACCGACGTGACCCTCGACGCCTACGAGGACTTCGCTCGCGAGTACGAGGGCGGCGTCGGCGTCTGTCTCCAGTCCAATCTCAAGCGAACCAGCGACGACCTCGAACGGGTCAAGGACGTCCCCGGCAAGATTCGGCTCGTCAAGGGCGCCTACGACGAGCCGAAGGACATCTCCTACAAGAAGAAATCCCGGGTCAACGAGCGCTACCGGGCGGACCTCGAGTACATGTTCTCGGAGTTCGAAGAACAGGCCGGTATCGGGGTCGGTTCCCACGACCAGAAGATGATCGACTACGCCATCGAACTGGGCGAAGAGTACGACCGTGACTACGAGTTCCAGATGCTGATGGGCGTCCGCGACGACGAACAGGAGCGCCTCGCTCGCGAGGGCTACGAGGTCTACCAGTACGTGCCCTACGGCGGCAAGTGGTTCCAGTACTTCTACCGTCGCGCCCGCGAGCGCAAGGAGAACATGCTGTTCGCGATCCGGGCCGTCCTGGGCTGAACCGGCCCCGGATCGCCGCTGGCTGACGACTACCGGATCTTTCTGATATTACTCACTTCGAAGCCCGCGTCGTGGATCTCGGTCTCGAAGCGGATGATGTCCTCCGCTTCGAGTTGCGAGAGGACGCCGCGGAACTCGTTGACGAACATCGTCCTGACGCGCTCGTTGCCGCCGGTCTCCCATTCGAACTGGATGGTCCCGTCGACGGCGGTCATCAGACTCCCGAGTTGCCGGTCGGTCACGGCGTCCTTCTCGAGGAGGATCATCACGAGGCCGTCCCACTCCCGGGACGCCCGGCGGAGTCCCTTGAGCAACATGACGACGTCGCTGAACTGCACCGCCTCGCGGCCCGCCTCCAGTAAGTCGTCGAGTGAGTCCACCAGGACCAGGCCGCCGCCGGCGTGTTCGTCGAGGTAGTCGGCGAAGGCTTCCAGGACCCCTCGTCGGTCGCTACCACGGCCGATGTCCGTGATGGTCCGATGACTCTGTGCGTACCAGTCGTGGGGGACGGGACTCAACTGGAAGAACTCCGGCGAGAGGTCCACGAACTCGACGGGATCGAGGCCCGCATCGACCATCTCGCGGTCCATCGCGAACGCGATCTCACCACGAAGGTCGTCCGCGTCGGCGGTGAACGAGACGTAGTGGATGCCGTTCGGGGGCGTCGCGTCATCGTGGAGGTCGCCGTAGTGGAGCGAGAAGAGGTCCGGGTCGGCGGTCTCGAGTCCGTTGAGCACCGCACTCGTGTACACGAACTCCCGCGCGCCGGCACCCGCCTCGCCCGCGAGCAGGACGACGCTTCCGGAGGGCACACCACCGCCGATGCGGGAATCCAGGCGACCGATACCGAACGGGATCCGGTCCATACTCGTCCCTCTCGTCCCCCGTGCTTACCAGTTACGCCGCCAGTGTGGCCACTGGGGTGTTGCCGACGAAGACCGAACCGATCACTCGACGAGAACGGCGTTGACCTGCCCGGTCTGGCCCGGGCGGGAGGTGACGCGGGCGGTCCCCTCATCGGTCTCGATGACGGCGCCCTTCGTGAGGATGTTCCGTCGGACGTAGTTCGGGTTCGCCGTGTTCTCGACGACGTCGAGGATCTCGGTCTGGACGGTCTCGCCGCCGTCGGTGACGTTCGCGACGTCCGTCGCGAGGGCTCGAACCTTGCGGTTCCCGCCACGGGACTCGACGACGCGGAATCGCGGTTCGTCGAGTTCCGTCTCCGTCGGGGAGCGACCGAGTTCGTGTTTTTTCTTCTTGTGCTGTGGCCGTGCGCGGGCCCCCGTCTTCATCCGCTTGGAGCGTCCCTGGTACTGCATATGGGGAGAAGAGTCCCGTCGCGTACTTGAATCGTTCGTTTGGGCGAGATGGCAACCGTTAGGGTGTCCGACCGACTGGGTTCGACGATGAGCTTGCGCGTCGTCGTCGCCGCTCCGTTCAAGGGGACGGGACGAGATCGGATGGGGGAACAGGGGTTCGTGGTCGCGCTGTCGCTCGACCGCGACTGGGTATCGCCGGACCAGGCCAAACGCCTGGTCGAAATCGGCGAACGGAGCGGACTACTCGACCGCGATGGCGACGAACTCGTCGCGACGTTCCCGTACGACGAGGTCACCATCCCGGAGGACTTCGAACCGGACGCGTCGATATTCCGGGAGCGGTCGGTCTTCGAGCACGTGCTCGACGCGCTCGTCGACAGCGGGATGGAACGGCAGGCCGCGGTCGCCGCCATCAACGAACGCCAGCAATCCCTCGGGGTGACCGCCGAGGTGGCGGCGGTGTTGACCGCCAGGGCCAACGGCGTGGACGTCGAGGAGACCGCCCAGATGGCACGAGACGCCATCGTGCAGTGACGATGGTGGACCGCGAGATCACTGACGGCCGTCGGATCGCCGCCCTCCTGCGAGCCGAGATCGAGGGGCTGGCGGAACCGCCCTTCGACGAGATGGCCGTGGGGAACGCCCGGGCAGACGCCGACACGGAACCACCGGGCAATCGGATCTTCGACGTCGAGCGGGGTGGCGAACTCCTCGCGTCGGTCTTCTCCCAGGACGACCGGATCTACCTCGAGGTGGAGGGCGACCTCGCCGCAGCCCGCGACCGCGCCGAGGCGGTCGGGCTCCGGACGCGACCGACGGCGACGACGCCGCCGGGCTTGCTCGTATTCGTGGAGAACGGCGCGACCGTCAAACGGGCGCTGGACGTGCTCGAGGCGGCCGCCACCGGTGGCGCCTGAGCGGTCGCCGTCCGGATGAGGAACGTTTTTCTGCCGGCCCGGCACAGGGCGAGCCATGCACTTCTTCGACGACCTCGCGACGCGTATCGACCGCGTCGACAGCGTGGTGAGCGTGGGCCTCGACCCCGATCCGGCCCGCCTCCCGCCATCGGTCGCGGACGCCGACCTGCCTCGATGGGCCTTCAACCGCCGCATCATCGACGCCACGCACGAACACGCGGCCGCCTACAAACCGAACGTCGCCTTCTACGAGGATGCGGATGGCTGGCGAGCCCTGCGCGAGACCATCGCGTATGCTCACGGGAAGGACGTCCCGGTCGTCCTCGACGCGAAACGCGGCGACATCGGGAACACGGCCCGACAGTACGCCCAGCTACTGGACCACGCCGACGCCATCACGGTCAACCCCTACCTGGGTCAGGACTCCCTGCAGCCGTTCCTCTCCCGGACTGACAAGGGCGTCTTCGTCCTCGCGCGCACGTCGAATCCCGGCGGCAGTGACGTCCAGGATCTCGAACTCGCCGACGGGGACCGGGTCTTCGAACGGGTCGCCGAGTTGGCGGCGTCCTGGAACGACCACGGGAACGTCGCACTGGTCGTCGGCGCCACCGCCCCCGAGGAACTCGAGGCAGTCCGCGAACTGGTTCCCTCCTTGCCGTTTCTCGTCCCAGGGGTCGGGGCACAGGGTGGCGATGCCGAGGCGGCCGTCGAATTCGGCCTGGCCGACGGCGTCGGCCTCGTGAACTCCTCGCGGGGGATCATCTTCGCGGGCGAGGGCGAACAGCGCTGGGAAGCGGCCGCCGGATCGGCGGCGAAACGACTCAAACGACGGCTCAACGAGTTCCGCTGAGGCTGGCCGGCTACCGGAGCACGTCGTCGCCGGAGTCCAGGTGGTCGGGCGGGCGGTTCGTCTCCCGTGCACACTCGAGACAGCGGCCGACAGCTCGGTCGTAGTGTGTCTCACAGACCAGCGCCCCACACCGGTCGCAGGCGTGTTTGGCCGGCTCGTGCTCGCAGATCTGACAGAGCCCCTCCACGCTCATGCGTGATACTTGCACGCACGTACGCTAAGGCGTTCCGCCGGGGACGACGCGCCCGTTCCCGCCGCGAGCGGGGTCGAACCCGAGGAAGCTTTTTATCCGGTAGCCCCCAACCCGCGCACATGTCCGGCGACCGAGCCCTGCTGCGAACGGCCCTGTCCCGCGGTGAGCAGGAGGGCGGTAGCGTCGAATTCAAGGAGCGATTGACGCGCGAACTCCACCTGGCCAGCGGTCGCCGCGAGAGTCTCGCGGCCCAGCTCAGACACCGGGTCCTCTCCGGCGACGGCGAGGCGATGTACGTCGTCGGCGTCACCGACGCTGGGGGCATCGCGGGCATCTCCCAGGCGGCCTTCTCGGAGACGATGGACGTGTTGAGCCTGCTCGCCGAGGAGGCCGGCGCCCACATCGAGGACGTCGAGACCTGGGGGACCGAGGACGGCGGTCTCGTCGGGGTGGCCACCATCGTGGACGGTGGGTCCCTCGAGGTGGCGGACGACCACCTGATCGTCGGGACGGCTGGCCACGTCGACCACGGGAAGAGCACCCTGGTGGGGAGTCTCGTCACCGGCACGGCCGACGACGGCGAGGGCGGCCTCCGCTCGTATCTCGACGTGCAGCCCCACGAGATCGAGCGAGGGCTCAGCGCCGACCTCTCCTACGGGGTCTACGGCTTCGACGAGGCGGGCCCGATCCGCGTCGACAACCCGGATCGGAAATCGGACCGTGCGGCGATCGTCGAGGAGGCCGAACGGGTCGTCTCGTTCGTCGATACGGTGGGCCACGAACCGTGGCTCTCGACGACGATCCGCGGGCTGGTCGGGCAGAAACTCGACTACGGCCTGCTGACCGTCGCGGCGGACGACGGGCCGACGACCACGACCCGGGAGCACCTCGGGGTGTTACTGGCCACGGAGTTGCCGACCATCGTCGCGATCACGAAGGCGGACCTCGTCTCGGCGGCGCGCGTCGACGAGGTGGAACGGGACGTGGAGCGACTGCTCCGGAACGCGGACCGCAGTCCACTGCCCGTCTCCCGCCACGGCGTCGAGGCCGCCGTCGACGAGATCGGGGACTCCATCGTTCCGATCGTCCGCACCTCCGCCGTCTCGCGGGAGGGACTCCAGGTTCTGGACACGCTCTTCGAGCAACTACCGAAGACGGCGCGGACCGATGGCGATTTCGAACTCTACATCGATCGCTCGTACAAGGTGACAGGGGTCGGCGCCGTGGCCTCCGGCACCGTGAAATCCGGCACCGTCGACGTGGGCGATCGGTTACAACTCGGGCCGTTCCACGATGGCTCGTACCGGGAGGTGGAGGTCCGGTCCATCGAGATGCACTATCACCGGGTCGACCACGCGGAGGCCGGTCGCATCGTCGGTATCGCCCTGAAGGGGGTCAGGGAAGCCGACGTCGAGCGCGGGATGGTCCTCCTCGCCGAGGACGCCGACCCGGAACCGGTCCGTGCCTTCGAGGCGGAGGTCATGGTGCTCAATCACCCGACGCGGATCCACACGGGGTACGAACCGGTCGTCCACCTCGAAACGATCAGCGAGGCGGCCCGTTTCGACCCACACGGTGGCCAACTCCTCCCGGGCGACCGCGGGACGACGACGGTCCGGTTCAAGTTCAAACCGTACCACGTCCAGGTGGGACAGCGGTTCGTCTTCCGCGAAGGGCGGAGCAAGGGCGTCGGAACCGTGACCGAACTACTCGACTAACCAGCTATCGAGGAGTTCGTCGAGGGAGTCGACGGTCGCGTCGGGTTGCACCGCGGGCGTACCGTCGGTCCCGTTCCTGATCCACACCGATCGCAGCCCCACGGACTGTGAGCCGTGGACGTCGGCGACCGGATCGTTGCCGACGAAGGCACCGGCGGGGGCGTCGACGTGCAGGTCCTCGAGGGCCCGCTCGAACGGTTCGGCGTCCGGTTTCGAGGCCGTGTCGTGTCCGGCGTAGACCACCGTGTCGAAGCGTCCGTCGAGCCCCGTCGCTTCGAGCTTCGGTCGCTGCATCTCGGGGTCACCGTTGGTGACCAGCCCGAGTGGCCGCCCGTCGAGCGCGTCGAGGAGCGCTGGGGCGCCGGGGAGGAGGCTCACCCGGGAGTGGTCGCGTTCGTCGGCGTAGCGGGCGGCCAGACGGCGGCCCAGGGAGGGGTCACGTCCGGCGTCAATCGCGATGTCCTCGAAGACGAGTTCGCGGAGGTGATCGATCGACTCGCTCTGGGGGAAGAACTCCTCGTACCGATCCTGGAAGTCCCGAACCTCGAAGAAGGGGTCGACACCGACCGCCTCGAACGCGACGTCGAGGACCGCCGATCCCGGTCGCTCGTAGCGCACCAGCGTCTCGTCCAGGTCGAAGAGGACGGCGTCGACTGTCATGGGTCAGGATAGGCCGTCGACCCGAATAAGGCTCGCGCTACGTCGCCGCTACAGGTCGAAGCTCTCGGCCAGCAGTTTTTCGTCTCGTTCCCCGAGCGCGTAGGTGGGGCCACCGACCACGTCGACCGTGACCGTGGCCGGAGCGAAGACCTCGGGGGCGACAGACTGGAGATCCCAGTCCACCGCCTCGAAGATCTCGAAAAATGGCTTTCCGTAGGCGTCGGTCGCGGTGGACGCCAGATCGCCGAGGACGTCCGCGTCCTCCGTGACCGTCAGGTGGACCTGGCCGCCGTACGCGATGGCGTCGTTGGTTCGGCCCATCGCCGCCGCCTCGGTGGCCGGGATGGGGGCCACGGGTGCGGACCCACTCGCCGTCAGTACGTTCGTCGGGTCGTAGCCGAGTTCGAAGAGACGGAACATGGCGAGTTCGGCGGCCCTGGCCGCGATCGAGACGCTTCCGGCGATGCTCGCGGTGGGGAACGCGGCGATGTAGACGCCCTCCGGGTTCACTCCGGTCCGGTCGGCTATCTCCTCGGCGACCTGCACGGTCGGCAACCGGTCGGTCTCGACGGCGAGGACCGTGAGGTCGAAGGCGTCGGTGTACTCGATGGCCCGGAACTCCTCCTCGTCGGCGACCAGCGAGCGGGCGGGGCCACTCCCGAGGCCCTCGAACCCGTCCACGCTGAGCTCCCAGCCCGCCTTCTGCGAACCGAGCAGCGCGAGATCCGGTCGGTCGGTAGCGAGTTCGACGTGCGGAATCGGTGTCCCGGCGACCGTGTCCATCCGGGTCTGGACCGTCGCGAGGCCGGCGGTCTGTAGTTCCGTGAGGAGGAGACCGGCCTCGATACCGCCGGCGAAGTCGATGCCGAAGTCGATGACCGTCGCGCCACCGTCGAGTTCGAACGCCCCGACGTTCAGCTCCTCGGCGAAGTCGAGGGCCTCGTCGGCCAGCTCGATGGCCATCCTGTTGAGACTATCCATACGGCCGGATTCGCCGGCCTCGGTGAAAGGGTTTCGTCCTCAGCGCTCGCGACGCGGCGGTCGGCCCAGTTCACGCTCGACGGCGTCGACCTTGTCGGTCGCACTCGTCTCGCTGGTCCGTTTGTCGTCTATCTTGAGGAAGGTGCTCACCCGGTCGCCGTCGACCGCCGAATGGGCGGCCCCCACGGCGGCCAGCAGTTCGTCGACGTCCGTCGCTTCGATGACCGTCCCCATCGGATTCGTCTCGTAGGAGACGTCGTACTCGTCGAGGGCGGCCACGGCGTCGGCGACCGCTGGTGCGAGACTCCCCTCCTGGACGGGCGACACCGACAGAAAGCCGATGACTGTCATATCGTGACAGACGGTCGCATTCCGCAAAGCCGTTTCTATCTTTAAGCAGCGAGAGAATCCCGCCGTTCACGGCGTTCACAAGACCGAGGGTCTTGTGGGCTCGAAAGACGCCGTGCGTCTTTCGAACGTTGACGAGACGCGAAGCGTCTCGTTCGCACATCAGAACGCTTCGCGTTCTGAGGACGTCACCAGAATCCGCAGGATTCTGGTTGCCCGCCAGACGCAGTCTGGCGAACGGGCGTGAATCGCGTCACTCGCCTACACAATCCACCGCTCAATGGCAGCCTGGATATTCAACGCTAATCCGAACCATTAAGTAAGTTTTTCTACATAGGCTATGTATGGCGATTGAGGTCACTCGCACCTACGTTGGTTCCATCCAGAACCACCAACAGGTCTGCGATGGCCTTGACTCGCTTGGAGACTCCGCCTCGAAAATCTGGAACGTCGCACGCTGGACAGCCGACCGCATCTGGGATGCAACCGGCGAAATCCCAGATGGCGGCGTGCTGAAATCGTACATGAAGAACCAGTCGTGCTGGAAAGACTTGAACGCACAATCCAGTCAGAAAGTCATCGAAGAACTTTCCGACGCTTTCCAGTCATGGTTCGACCTGCGACACAAGTCCGACGAGGCGAATCCGCCCGGCTACCGCAAACACGGCGACACCCGACCCAAGAGTACGGTCACGTTCAAAGAAGACGGGTTCAAATACGACCCAGAGAACAACCGCGTCCGACTCTCGAAGGGGAAGAACCTGAAAGACCACCGCTCGGACTTCCTGCTCTGTGAGTACCAGACCCGCCCCGACGTTGACCTCTCAGAAGTCAACTCGGTACAAAACGTTCGGGCGGTCTGGAACGGTGAGGAGTGGGAACTGCACTTCGTCTGCAAAGTCAGCCTCGAAACGAACGACTCCGCAGGCGACGAAGTGGCAGGAATCGACCTCGGCATCACAAACATCGCCACGGTCGCATTCCCAGATGAATACGTTCTCTACCCCGGGAACTCGCTCAAAGAAGACAAGCACTACTTTCAACGTGCTGAGTACGATACAGAGGGTGAGAACGGGCCGTCCGAGAAGTCGATGTGGGCACGTCGAAAACTCGCAGAACGGGAGACGCACTTCTACCACACGCTGACGGACACGATCATCACCGAGTGTGTCGAACGCGGTGTGGGCACGCTCGCGGTAAGTTGGCCCGAAGACGTGCGCGAGTCCGACTGGGGTAAAACAGGTAACAAGAAGTTGCACTCGTGGGCGTTTGACCGCATCTACCAGTACCTCGAATACAAAGGCGAGATTCGTGGTGTCGAGGTGCTGAAGGAGAACGAGTGGGACACCTCGAAAACGTGTTCACGGTGTGGTGACGACACGAAGTCGAACCGTGTCGAACGTGGCCTGTACGTCTGCTCATCGTGTGAGCTGGTCGGGAACGCAGATTGTAACGGAGCGGAGAATATGCGCCAGAAGATAACTCCGAGTCCTCATGGTGAGGATAGGAGTAACGGCTGTGTGGCACAGCCATCGACACACTTGTTCGACCGCGAGAGTGGGACGTTTCGAACGAGAGAACAGGTTGTATCGTAGACCGGCGAATATCCCAACCTGCGGCACGGGAGGCCTCGCCGTCGCCGGGCCTTGCCCGGCTGCTTGAGGGAGCTTTGCTCCCTCTCCGTTTACGGCGAGGAGGATGTCACCGCTCGTCCGGCACGACCGTCGTGACCGGCCCGTCGAACTCGATGATGAGCCGCTGGGCGAGGTCACCAAAGATGGCCTTGCCGCTGGGTGAGCGTTGCTCGCCAACTACGAAGAGGTGGTCTACGTCTCGGTCCTCGGCGACCTCGAGGATCGACCGCCCCTCGCGCCCGACCGTGCCGAGGGGTTCCCACTCGACGGTACCTGCTGTCAGGACGTCGCCGCCCATCGTTTCGGCGAACTCCCTGGCGTCCGACTCGGCCTGGGTGATGGGATAGGTGCTGTACTCGCCCCCGTCTTTCTGCAGGGCTCCGGATTCCCGTCGGGATTCGGCCCGTTCTTCGTACTCCGACTCCGCCATTACGTGCAGGACGAACAGCGTCCCATCCACGCCGCCGACGACGTCGCCCGCTTCTCGAAGGAGGTCTCGTGTCTTCGTGGAGTCTCGCCGGGCGACGAATAACGCTCGTTCCATACCGGTTCGTGGAATCCCGACGAAAAGAAAGTGACGTACTGTCCCGGCCCCACCCGAACGCGTCGCCGTCGCTCTGGACGGACTGAGTCACTCGAAGACGGCGGGTGGACCACACCTGGAGGGACCGCCGCGTCAGCGGTGGTACGTCTCGAGGACCGACTGGCAGTTGTCGCAGTAACGGATACCGCTCTTGCTGTTCGGGTCCCACTGGAACCCGCTCGATCCGGTCGGAAAGCCACTCGAGTGGCTCGTCTGGCACGTCGTGCAGTACATTGTATTTCGGTTCCCTGCTCGGGTACTTGCCCATTAACGATGATGATATTTAATGGTCGTTAGTGATGCAAGTCTTGGCGCGAGCGCGTCCTGAGTCGCATACTCATTCCTTAAGGTACAGTTCGGCCAACCGAACTGGCGGGCCGCGCGATCGGCGACTCCGAGCGGCCCCTGGTATTAACGACTCGGACGTCGAACTGGACGACATGGGACACTGTCCGTACTGTGAGGAACCCCTCGAATCAGTCGCGGTATCCGACACCGAGGTGACGAGCGGTGTCGTCTACGAATGTGGCGAGTGTGGCGCGATACTGGGGGTCTCCGACGCGCTCGACCTGTGACGACGCGGTCAGATCGGCGGGCGCCGACTGCGCGGTCGATTCGGCGCTATCGAACGCCCAGAGCCCTCGCTCCTCGCGTTGGGCCTCGGTCTCGGCCGCCTCGAACTCGGCGCGGAGCGAGAATGGCGTGTCGTAGAGTCGTGCGTAGCCCTCGCGCAGCAATCGCTCGTTGAAGTTCTCACCGTCAGCGTAGACGTAGACAAGGAGTCGTCCGTAGCCACCGCGACGGTCCGCGGACTCGTCGACGGCAATCCGGACCGTCTCCCCCTCGAGTTCCTCGGTCGCGAAGGCACTCGCACGCTCTCCCCACTCGAAGAGGTGGTCGCGTCCCTCGACGGTGTCGGGTATTTCCTCGTATTCGCCTGGACTGACCCGGTCGTGGGCGGTCTCCGGGGTATCGACGCCGAGCAACCGGAGGGTGTCGGTCTCCCCGTTCGGGAAGCGAGCCTCGACGGTGTCGCCGTCGACGACGTGTGTCACGGTAACGTTCCACGCGCTACCGTCGCTCGGCCCACCGGTCGAGAGGCCGGACCCCTCGGGGCCCGCACTGTAATCCGTCGTCTGGAACGATACGGTGCACCCGGAGAGGAGTACCAAAATTGCGAGGAGGGCCACCACTGCGCTGGACCGGTCGGGCATGTACTGTCGGCCAGGAGCGTGTTCGGGAAAAGTGTTCTCGGTCGCCTTTCACGGAACCCGTGTCGTCGGGGGCGAGAACGTGGGCTGTCGGACCATCGCGATCGGGGACACAGTCGCCGACCGAAATCGTCCCCACCAGACACTTCTCCAACCGGCCCGTATCGATACGGCATGGACGAATCACCGCCCGCCCCGGCCGAGCGAACCGAGGAGGAATGGCGCTCGATACTGACCGAGGAGGAGTATCACATCCTCCGCGAACGCGGCACCGAACCGAAGTTCAGCGGGGAGTTGCTGGACGTCGACGAACCAGGGGTCTTCCGCTGTGCTGGCTGTGGAGCGGTCCTCTTCGAGAGCGACACGAAATACGGGTCGAACTCCGGCTGGCCGAGTTTCTACGACGTCGTCGAGGCCGGCGCCGTGGAGACCGCCGTCGACGACCGGCACGGGATGCAGCGCATCGAGGTCAACTGTGGAACCTGCGGCGGTCACCTCGGCCACGTCTTCGACGACGGGCCCGACCCGACCGGCAAGCGATACTGCATCAACTCCGTCGCACTGGAGTTCGACCCCGCCGACGGATCCGAACTCGAGTGACCGAGCGTGCCACCTCGAATCCCTGGACAGAGCGTTGTCCAACCCACTGACCCGACTCGATTCGGGAGCGTTGCTCACCGATGAGCGGTGCCATCGGTGGTATCGAGGTCGAGACGAAGTGGGTGAAACTGGGGCTGGTGATCGGGAGCCTGCACTTCGCGTTCCTTCTCGTCCTGTTGTACCTCCTGACAATCGACGTCACGCTGGGGCTCGCGTTCGCGGTCGTCGGGAGCATCGTCGGTGGTGTCGCCCTGATGGTGTTCGTGCTGTACGTCTACTGACGCGGTCCGACGAGGCCGGCCATCGGTGGCGAATTCGAGAAACCGTCGGTCGGGACTGGTCCTTCCGCTTTCGATCCGACTATGACGGTGATCTCTCTCCGTCGTACCGGCCGCTGATCTCCTCGATCCGGAGTTCGTACCACGCACGTTCGAACTGGTCCAGTTCGACCATCTGGCCATCGGTCTCGGGCCCCTCGGGGTAGAAGAACAGCGCTGCGAGATCTTCGGGGACGTCGGCGTCACGAACCTGATGGAGCGTTCCCGTGGCGATGACGCTTTCCCACGTATCGACGTCGTGATACTCGTAGACGGTCATCGTCGCCTCGTCGGTCTTCGAAGCAAACGTACTCCGCTTGCTACCCGGCAGTTTCACCATCCCGACGACGATCCGATGGTGATCCGCATCGTAGTGATACGATATCGGGACGCCGTAGCCCCGATTTTCCGTCCCCATACTCAGGACGCCGTGACCCTTCCGCTCGAGCAGGCTCTTGATTGCCTCCTCGCTCATCTCCGAACCGGTCTTCGAGGGGAGGTTCACCATGGACGCCATTCACCTACACGGTGGCAAAGGCGTTTGGGTATCCCACGTTCTACACGTCCCGGATGGTGACTGGGTTGGCCGTCGCAGTGCCGCAATGACGGCGGATACGGGCGGTTCACCTGCCGAACTGCGTCGGGTTATTCTTGGCCCGCCGTCTCGGGGGAGACTGTGGACAACTCGACCGATGGACGGGGGACCACGAAGTGATCAGTGCCCGACGCGACCGGACCGGCCACGACCGATACTGTTCGTGGGCGTGCGCTGTCGAAGGACGTCGAAACCACTGGGTGGCGGTTTGACGCATTCTCGGCTGTTCTCAGTAGACACCACTGAACGACTGCGTCGAACGGATGAGCGCAAAGACCACCCGACGTACGATACACCGATCACTAACGCGTCAAGTGAACGGCGTCAACCGGCGACCAGCACAGCGGCGAAGACACTGGCGAGGACCTGATCGAAGCCCTCGAAGACGAACCCGATACACGAATCGGTTCGATTTACCCGCTCCAGTACCGTTCGAGGGAGTATCGACGGCTCTCAATACGGTTTAGACCGATGCGTCCTGGTATGGTATCCGGCCGGGTTCCGTGGCGCCTGCGAGCGAGTACGCGGTATCTTCTGCGTGGGGTTCGCGACGACTGGCCAGCGAAACGCCGAACAAACTCTACCGAAGACGCTGGATCGCTATCCGTTCGGAGAACCCGTAGTGGTCAGCCGAGTCCACTACTCACTCGGTGTCGACGGTGAAGTCGATCGGCGTCGTGTTGGCGAGGTTATCGCTCACCGGACAG
>JBNJDE010000005.1:0-37750 GCA_051744605.1 Halobacteriota archaeon | reverse complement strand
GAAGTTGACGTTCGTTATCGTCGAGAAGAGGCTCTCGGCGATGAACACGTCGAGGTCCTCGTCGGAGAGACCATTCTCCCGTGCCCGCTCGACGATGGCGGACAGGCCCTTGAGCTCCCAGACCAGGAGGTCCTGGAGGTTGCTCGTCTCGGCGTCCTTCCCACAGACGCCCACGTCGGTACAGGCCTCGTTGGTGGCGGTCTCCTGGCACTGATAGCAGAACATACTCATGCCATCGACCGCCGTGGAGAACGCTCACAGATCTCTCGACACTTCGCAGCCGCTCTCGTTCGCGACGTCGCTGGATACATTCGCACCTCGACGTAGCCCACGAACCGGCGAAGGGATTCTGACGAACATGTTCGACCGGCCGGTCGCGTCCTTCCAGTGTTTTCCCTCTCCACGAGTCCCGTCCATTCTTCGAAACCGCGAACCGCACGCGTCGTCCGGGTGAGTTCGCCCAAATCGGTGCCGATGGCTCCAGTTACGACCGCCGTCCCACCGGATAGATGCAGAGGGGGCGATGTGACGCCGGCACCTCCAGGAGGGTCCGAAGGTCGTCGTCCCGGAACGCCCCGATGGCGACCGTCGACAGGCCCAGTGATTCGGCCTGGAGGTAGATGTTCTGACCGGCGTGGCCGACTTCGATCGGGACGTATCGTCGCCGTCCCCGTTCACCGTACTTCTGGGTGGTTCGTTCGTCGACACCGGTGATGACGACGTCGAGTGCTGCGTCACCGACCTGGTCCTGATCGACGGCGATCTCCTGCAACTCGGCCTGGTGGTTCCCGCTCTGGACCCGTTCGAGCGCGTGATCCGCTACGTCGTAGTGATAGATGCCCGCGTCGAAATCCACGACGCCCGGTTCACCGATGACGACGAACAGTTCGAGCGGATAGGTGGCTCCGGCGCTCGGCGCGGCGCGAAAATCTCGCGTGCCCGCACGCCGCTTCGTGATTCCCTGCGCGGCCCAGAGGAGCTGGCCCAGTTCTGCGGCGGTAACCGGCTCGGTCCCGTAGCTGCGTCGAGAACGTCGATCCGCAATCGCCGTCGAGACGGACGTATCCCCCTCGACAGTTCCAGGACGCGGCAGTGCCGACGGCGCCGTTCGGCGTTCGGTCGGTGAGGCAGTGGTCCCGTCCGAGTCGGCCGCCTCTTCGGACCTGGGGGGAGTGGTGCCGTCGACGTCGTCCGTCCGGAGACAGCCCGCAGAACCCCAGATACCGATCGCCCCGATCGCCTGTAACCAGCGCCGTCGTTCCATATGAGCATCATCTTCGCGAATCGTATAGAATGTTTGGCATTTGGTGACGAGCCACCAGTTTTCTCCCGAGATCGCATTTCAGTGTGTCGATTTGCAGTTCCGATGGCGATTCGACCCCCTCCGAACGCATCGCGGTCCCGACGCCACGGGGAGAATCTCTAGCGGCGTTCGTCCAGCACAGCCGCGGCGAACTCGTCGAGTGCCTCGCGGTACCCCGGTGACCCCACCCGGTCGCGTTTCACGAGGAGGGTCGCCACGACGTCGGCCCCGGCGGCCGCCACTCGCTCCACGAGGCGGTCCACGTACCGCCGCTCGTCGAAGCCACCGTAGGTGAGAAACAGCCCCGTCGGGACGCCGTCGAGGCTCGCCCGTTCCACGAATTCGGTGACCGGCGGGCAGGAGAGCGTCCACTTCGGCGTCCCGAGGACGAGTGCGTCCGCGTCCCGGAGGTCGGTTTCGACGCCCTCGATGGGGACCGTCGACCCCGGGACGAACGAGCGCGCCAGCCAGTTCCAGTACCGCCGCTCCCGGTCCGGGCGGATCCGCTGGACGGTCGGGGCCTCGAACCGATCGGCGAGCTCCCCTGCCACGGTCGCGGTCGTGCCCGTACGGGAGTAGTAGGTCAGGACCATCTCGTCGCGGACCGTCGCGGGCGGTGTGTCGGTCCCGGGCCAGGGGTGGGTGTTCTCGGTCATTGCCAGGTGACGATGGTGGTCTCGAGGCGGGAGACGGCCCCGAAGATGAGCAGTTCGGTCACGGAGACCGTCAGGATCGCCGCGAACATCTTGGCCGTCTCGAGCGTGGAGTTATACGAGAGGATCAGGTAGCCGATACCCTGGTTGCCGACGAGGAACTCGCCGACGATGGCTCCCGTGAACGCGAGGATGATGCAGATCTTGAGCGCGGCGAACACCGAGGGGAGCGAGGAGTAGCGGTAGACGTTCCAGTAGAGCTGTCGCTTGTTGGCCGAGAAACTGCGGAGCATGTCGATCATCTCCTGGTCCGTCGACTTGAACCCCGACAACGAGTTGACGACCATCGGGAACAGGCTGATCACGTAGCTGATGATCACGATGGAGTTGAACCCGAACCCGAACCAGATGATGAACAGGGGGAGCAGGGTCACGACCGGGATCGATCGGACGATCACCACGTAGGGGTAGAAGGTGACCTCCACCATCCGCCAGTACGACATCGCGAGCGCGATGAGATAGCCCGTGACGACGGTAAACGAGAAGCCGATGAGGAACTCGACCATCGTTATCTGGAGTTGTTCGAAGATGATCGTCCGACTGTCGACGAACGCCGCGACGATGGCCGAGGGCGTGGGGAGGATGTACGACTGGACGCCGAAGAAGGGAACGAGAAACTCCCACGCGAGGAGGGTGACGACGAAGACGCCGGCAGGGAGGGCGTACTCTCGCGTGGAGAGCGGGGATCCGTCCATATATCCTGCGTCGAGGTAGTCAGTCGGGGATTATCAGTCTAGTCGTTGGCGAACGGGCGGTCGGTGCCCGACCGTCAGAGGTAGTCGGGACCGACGTCGTAGTCCTCGAGCGCCCCGTAGAGCGCCTCGGCCGTCTCGATGGCGAGGTCCCGGTTCGCTTCGATGAACTCCATCGTGTACGTCGACTCGGCGTCGAGGTCACCCGAGAGCAGCTCGGTCTTCGCGAAGGCATCGATGGTCCGCTCCATCTCCTCGGTGCGGATCCAGCCTTTCCCGTACTCCTCGCCGATGTCCCGGGAGGGGGCCTGCGAGGCGTAGAGTGCGGGAAGCGTCTGGCGTTCGAGCTCCTCGTCGAACTCGCCGACGGCGAGCGGTTTGTACAGTTCGATGACGCTGTCGACGTCCGTCGCCCAGAACTGGAAGGCCTTCAACCACCCGCGGACGAAGGCGTTCACCCGATCGGGGTGATTCTCGACGATGTCGTCGTGGGCGTACAGCATGATGCCGAGGTGACCGAGGACGTCCTGTGTCCGCAGGACGTTGGTCGACTCGCCCTGAGCGTCGAGGCGGGTCACCATCTGGGGGAAGTAGCGAATGACCGCGTCGATGGAGCCGTCGAGGAGGAGCTTCTGCCCCGAACCGGGCTGGATGTTCCGGAACTCCACGGCGTCGACGTCGACGTCCTTCTCGCGCATGGCGGCCTTGGCGGCCGGTCCGGTGCTCCCGAAGGGGTACATCCCGACGACCGCCCCTTCGAGGTCCGTCCAGGACGTGATCGCCGTCTCTTCGAGGGAGACGATGCCGTCCATCGGCCCCGCGATGTTGCCGATGATGGTGAGGGGGGCGTCCTGCTCCATGAGCTGGAGGACGGCCGCGACGTC
Source organism: Halobacteriota archaeon (assembly GCA_051744605.1). Taxonomy (GTDB): domain Archaea; phylum Halobacteriota; class Halobacteria; order Halobacteriales; family Halobacteriaceae; genus Halanaeroarchaeum. Next base: position 34,158 of record JBNJDE010000005.1, on the reverse strand, counting down.
GGCGTTCCCGAACTCGTCTTCGCCACTCGCGACCGACTTCGCCGCCGCCTGCCCGCCCGAGGCGGTCTCGTAGGAGACGTCCAGGCCCTCTTCCCGCCAGGTCCCGGTCTCCACGCCGGCGTCGTTGACCGCTGGGGCGAGACCGACCCGGTCGAAACGGCCACGGTAGGTGATATCGGGACGGTCCGCTTCGGCAGTCGTCGTTGGCTCGTCGCTGCCGGTGGTCGTCGCCCCATCGGTGGTCGTGGTCGGGTCACCCGATGCAGATCCGCCGGTACAGCCGGCGAGCGCTCCCGTCAGACCGACACCTGCGGCGGCGAGAACGGCCCGACGCGACCGCGAGTGATTGCTTGCGCTGGCTTCCGAGATCGGCGCGTCCCGCGCCGACGGGCATTTCGAACCGTCCTGTCGCTCCATACGCTATATCCGGGCCCGATAGACCTTACACCCGTTTCGAGTATGTTGAGGGCTTTAAGAGCGGATGCGGGCCGGTATCACTGGACGCCGCCGTCTCCGCCGGACAACGCATCGCCGAACTTCTCCCGGAGGGCCGCCGCCAGTTCGTCGGTGATCCGCGAATCCTCGGGGAACGCCTCGCGCCAGTGGTACGGTCGCGTGGCGTCGATGATCGCTCGACTGTTCGTCAGGTCTCCAGATTGCTTTCGCTCGGGCGGAATCCGGGGGTCGAGCGGGGTGCTCCAGGTGTCGGCGACGACCTGGACGTCCTCCTCGGGGTCACACCGACTCGTGATCGCCCAGAGCACCTCCTGCCAGTCGAAGACGTCGACGTCGGCGTCGACGACCACCGTGAAGCGGCCGTGATACGCCCCCGCTGGTAGCGAGATGGCCTGCATCCCGACCTGGGTGCTGTGGCCCGCGTACTGCTGGTCGACCGCCACGACCTGGAAGTACGGCCCCGGCATGAACGCGTTGACGGCCTCGATCCCTGGGATTCCGGCCTGGTCGAGTTCGTCCCACAGGCGTGCGGCCGAGCGGATGACCGAGAGCGCCGAGGGGGCGATGGAGACGTTGTAGCCGAAGATGATCGGATCGGGCCGATGGTAGATTCGCTCCACGGTCATCGGGCGGACCGACTGCGTCCCGCTCCCGTAGTAGCCCGTCCACTCGCCGAACGGCCCCTCATCGACCGCTTCGGTGTCCGGATAGACGTGGCCCTCGAGGACCAGTTCCGCAGCGCTCGGTATCGGGAGGCCGGTCACCAGGCCCTCGACGACCTCGAGTGGCTCGCCGCGACGGCCGCCGGCGTATTCGAGTTCGTCGACGTCTTCGGGGAGGCGCTCGTTCGCGGCGACGAAGAGGTCAGGTGCGTGCCCGACGGAGACGACGACGGGGAACGGTTCGTCCTCGTCGAGATACGAGTCCCTGTTGCGCCGTCCGTCCTTCCCTGGCGAGATGTAGACGGTCGCTTCGTCGGGACCGTGGACCTGGACGCGGTAGGTGCCGGCGTTGAGCGCGCCCGTCTCGGCATTGCGGGTGACGACGACGTCGGCGGTCCCGATGTACCGTCCGCCGTCGTCGGCGTGCCACTTGGGGACGGGGAACTCGAGCAGGTTCACGTCGTCGCCCGCGAGGACGGTGTCAGTGACCGGCCCCTCGTCGACGGTTCGGGGTTCCAGCGCCTTCGTCAACGTGCCCTGCTCCTTGTGGGCGCTTACCGCCTCGCGCAGGCTGGTCGTCGGGTCGTACCCCAGCGCCAGCGAGGCCTGGAGTGGGGTATCGAACCCGTTGGTCAGGACTCGTAACCCTGAATCGTACCCGACGACGTCGTCGAAGAGGACGGCGGTGTCGAGGCCGTCGCGGCGGACCAGATCGGAGACGCCCCCGATCTCGAGGTCCCAGTGGGCGCCGTGGAGTTCGGTTAGCTGGTCGTACTCGCGCAGTCGGTCGAGGTAGTCGCGGAGGTCGTACATGGTCGGTGATGGTGCTTACGTCCGGCTGAGGCCCAGGTCCTCGCGGAGTCGTGCCTTGACCCGCTCGAACTCCTGGCTCGACTCGATCTCGAGACGGCGGCCCCAGCGCGGTCGGTCGATGTCGACGGTCATCTCGTCGACGATGGTCGCGGGTTTCTCCGAGAGGACGAGGATGCGGTCGGCGAGGTAGATGGCCTCCTCGATGTCGTGGGTGACGAACAGGACCGTCTTCTGCTCGTTCGACCAGAGTTCGAGCAGTTCGCTCTGGAGACCATCGCGGGTCTGGGCGTCGAGTGCGCCGAACGGTTCGTCCATGAGCAGTATCTTCGGGTCGACCGCCAGCGCCCTGGCCAGGCCGACGCGCTGTTGCATCCCGCCCGAGAGTTCCGAGGGCTGGTTGTCTTCGTAGCCGGCGAGGCCGACCTTCTCGATCCACTCGCGGGCGAGTTGCTCTCGTGGCTCCTTCGCCATGCCCTCCTGGACCTTGAGCCCCATCGCGACGTTCTCGAGGACCGACTTCCAGGGGAGCAGTACGAAGTTCTGGAACACCATCGCGACCTCGGGAGAGGGGCGGTCGATGGGCGTGCTCTCGACCGTGATGGTCCCGGCGGACGGCGCGGTGATGCCGGCGACCATCTCGAGGAGGGTGGTCTTCCCACAGCCAGAGGGGCCCACGATGACCACGAACTCTTCGTCGGCGACGGAGAAGGAGAGGTTCTCGAAGACGGAGACGCCATCCGGTGGCTCCCCGTACTGCTTCGAGACGTTCATGACGTCGATGCACCGTTTCATCGTCCCCGAAATCGCCGTGGAGGTACCTAAACGCCCCGACCGGGCGCCAGAAATGATGTTTTCGGTGGCCTCTGGCCCCGAATCGTCGGTTCGTCGGTCCGTCTCGGCGTCGTCCGCGTCGGTGTTCGCGGTCACGGTGATCCGAACCAGTCGGCGTTCAGGTGCTCGGTCGCGAACAGTTCATCGAGGGCGTATCGCTCGGCGGCCACGCCCTGGTCGACCGCGTACTCGAGCAGTTGGTCGAGCACGCGCCGGTTCCCGTCCGTGAGGCCGTACTGCCAGGGGTCGTCGCCGAGGAACTCGCGCTGGCGTTCGACGAGCAACCGGGACTGGGCGAGTGGCATCCAGCGCGGTTCCTCGAGGGCGTTCAGTGCGAGGGCTTTCGCCGATTCGAAGGCGTCGTAGAGACTCTGGACGACCCAGGGCTTCGCCTCGAGCAGCGAATCGCGCACCACCACGGTGTGCATTATCGGGAAGATGCCCGTCTCGCGAACGTAGGCACGCTCGACCGAGAGCGCATCGTCGAACAGACGAACCACCGCGTCGGATTCGGGCACCACCGGCAGGAAGAGTGCGTCCAGGTCGCCCGATTCGAGTCCGGCCGCGAGTTCGGGAACCGGCGAACCGGTTCCGCCGTCCAGGTCGGTGACGGTGTAGCCATCCGGGTCGACGTCGACGATCTCCGTCCCAGCGACGACCCACTCGACGGATTCGAGGTCGAGGCCGTGGCGGTCGGCGAGGATGCCGCGCTGCCAGATGCCGGTCGTCGTCTGCCAGTTGATCAGGCCCACCCGACCGCCGTTCAGGTCGGTCACCGTTTCGACGTCGTCATCGCGGCGGGTGAAGACGTAGGAGTGGCGGAGTTTCCGGTAGGGGAAGACGGGGATCGCGGTGAACGGGTACCGCTCCGGGGTCGCGCGCGAGGCGAGATAGGTCCCCGTCGAGAGTTCGCAGGCGTCGAACTCCCCGAGGTCGACCATCCGGGTGAATCGCTCGGGATTCGGGTAGTCGACGGTCGCGAGGTCGACGCCCTGGGGGGCGACGCGGCCGTCCCAGAGGGGGCGGGTCCACTCGTACTCGTAACCGGCGTAGGTCAGGTCGAGGGCCATGTCGTGCGGGGGAACCGACGTCGCGTTGCGTTACTCGGCTTCGCGGGTCTCGACCTCGTCGCGGATGTTCTCGAAGTACGCGTTGACGTTCTTCTCGACGATGGGTCGGAGGAGGCGCTGGCTGAGGGAGGCCACCCCGCCCGTGTAGCTGACCTCGGCCGTGTAGGAGAGGTCGGTCCCCGCCCCGTTCTCCGCCATCTCCATCGCGGCGAGGATGTCGAAGTCGCTACCGGTCGTCGAGTCGAACGCCGACCCGCTGGCGACGATCCAGTCGGGTTCGTTCATCTCGACGAACTCGACGTCGCCGTCCAGTGCGACGTTCAGGTGGCTGACGCCGATCCGGATGTCGACGGTGTATTCGGTCTTCGAGACGCGTTCGATGCTCTCGGCGCCCGGGACGGCGACCGTCAGGACCTCGGGGTCCGAGATGGTCGCCCAGAGGGCGTCCTTGGTGGTGTCGATGGCGACGGTGTCGGCGAACTCGAGTCGCTTGCCGTCGAAATCGTCGCTGGCGTCATCCGCTGTGGTGGGGTCGACGTCACTCATTTGGGTATCTCCATGTCGTCTGGTGCTAAATACGAACCGGCGGGAACCGGCGTGGCGGCGGGTGGCGTGAACCGATCGTTCGGGGGCTTAGACTTCGATAACGTTGAAGTTGGAGATGGTGCTGGTGGTTTCGAGCAGGCCGTCTGCTCCACCCTCGGTGGGCTCGACCGTGACCTCGAAGTCGTAGGTGCCGGCCTCGGTGTCCCCGGGGAGTTCGAGTGCTGCCTCCCAGACCCGGTCTCCTTCCTCGACGTCTTCGGCATCTTCTTCGATCGGCCACTCCATCTCGATGTCGTCGAATTCGCCGTCGGGGAACGAGAGCGTCGCGCTCTCGATACTGTCCGGACCGAGGTGGCTACCCCCCTCGCGCGGGTTGAAGACCTCCGCGACGAAGTGGACGGTTTCCCCCGGGGCGAACTGCCACTCGGGGCCACAGCCGTTCTGATAGCCGTCGGTGGAGTTGTCCGAGACGGATTTCGGGTACGCCGAGACGACGTAGTTGTCCTGGAATTCGACGATTTCGAAGCTGTTCTCGGAGACGCCGACGAGGTTCGTGCCGGCACCCGTCGTCGACACTTCGACGGTGTACTCGACCGTGCCAGCGGCGGCGTCTTCCGGGACCGTCCAGGCACCGTTCCACCAGTCGTGTGGGTTCTCGTCTTCGTCGCCCGCCCAGGTGATCTCGACGCTCTCGCCGTCCGCTGCGGCGACGTCGCTGCTGGACATCGTCACCTGCACGCTCTCGATCTCCGCGTCGTCGACGACGTCGCCCGTCTCCGGGTCGTAGATACCGACGTTCCAGACCGCGAGCATGCCGGGGGAGAATGTGCGGGTCGGCGAGCACGCGGAGACGAAGCCGGCGGTCGCGGGGATGCCGTCGGAGCCCGTCTGCATGTCCTCGGTGACCACGAAGTCTTCCGGCTGCGGTTCGGCCGTCGTCGGTTCAGCGTCGGTCGGTTCTTCCGTGGGGTCGCCGCCGTTACCGGAGCAGCCCGCGAGGCCGACCGTCGCCCAGCTCGCGGCACCTGCAGCCATCAGCTTGCGGCGAGTCGTGTTTGCTCCAGGTCCCGTGTCGTCCTCTGAATCGATTTTCTCGGAACTCATCTACGAGCAAAGGCAGAGCGGATAGCACACTAAAAGCACCTGTAAGATATACAGTTGTTTATATAGGGCACTCGTGTCAGCGTCTCTCATGCCCAGGCGTCGTCTGGGCGGTATCGATACCGAGCATCCCACGCTCGGACGAGCACGAAATACGCCCCCGACCGGTAAATTTATAACGAAAGATTTGACGGGCCGACGTCGGTCAGTACCGCGGTTCGACCAGCTTCAGTTCGTCGACGACGACCGCCCGTGGCTCGTCGTCGGACTCCCGCTCGACTTCGATCTCGTATCGGTAGGTCCCGGGTTCGGCGTCCGCGGCGAAACTGGCCTTGCCGCCCCACTTGTCGCGGACGTGTCGTTCGTGGGGACCGGAGGGCGTGAGTTCGATGGGGGCGAGGTCCGTCTCCGGAAAGTTGATCTGGACCTTCGAGAGTCGCTCGTCGTCCAGCAGGTCTCCCGTGAGGTTGTCGTAGACGCTGACGAGGAACCCGACGTCCATCCCGGGGGCGAAGACGCTGGCCTGTTCGCACTCCGTCGTCGTCGCCCCGTCACCGCCGTCGCCCCCGTCGCCGTCTTCGGTCGGGGTGTCGCCTTCGGTGGTCGTCGTCTGACTGGTCACCGTGACGTCCGCTCCGTCGTCACCGTCGCCGTCGGAGCCGGAACCGTCGTCGGAGCCGGAACCGTCGTCGGAACCCGCCCCGCCGCCATCGTTTGCTGCATCGCAGTCGGGGCTGACCGACGCACACCCCGCGAGGCTGACTGTCGCCCAGCCGGCGGCACCCGCGGCCATCATTCGACGACGGGACATCCCTGCCGGTTCGTCCGTGACACCCCGTTCCGCCGATTCGGTCGACGGCCGATCTGCCGTCGTCTGCTCGTGGTCCTTACTCATTATCGTCTTTTCCTCGGGTCCGGGAGTCCGTATACTCGTTCCTCAGAAATACAGTCATTTATATGGGGTCGGCTACTCCATCGCCGCACCCGTCCGTCCCGGCCTGGCGCCCACGCTTATGTGCGAGAGCGCCTCAGTTCGGACCATGTTCCGAATCGGAGCCCACGTCTCGATCAGCGGGGGCGTCGCGAAGGCGGTCGATCGCGAGCGAGAGGTCGGTGGTAACTGTGGACAGATATTCGTCGGGTCGCCCCGTGGCTGGGCGGTCAGCGAGGTCGACGACGCGGACGCCGACGCGTTCGTCGAGGCCGCCGGTGCGCAGGACGTCGGCCCCTGGATCGTCCACGGGACGTACCTGGTGAACTTGGCGACGCCGAAAGACGACCTCGCGGCGAAGTCCCTCGATACCGTGCAGGCGGAACTCGACGCTGCCGCCGCGCTCGACATTCCCTACTACGTCTTCCACCCCGGGGCACACACCGGCGCCGGCGAGGAGACCGGCGTCCAGAACGTCGGCGAGCGCCTCTCCGAACTCGACGTCCCGGCGGGCGTCACGCTCCTGCTGGAGAACACGGCGGGGAAGGGAACGACGGTCGGCACCCACTTTGCGGATCTGGACGAGATGGTCGCGGTCTCCGAGCACGACTACACCGACCTCGGCGTCTGCCTCGACACCTGCCACCTCTACGCCGCCGGCTACGACTTCACCACCGAGGACGGCATGGCCGAGATGATCGACGACCTCGACGCGACGATCGGCGTCGAGAACGTCCACTACCTGCACCTCAACGACTCGAAGCACCCGCTCGGTTCCGAAAAGGACGAGCACGAGCACCTCGGCGAGGGCGAGATCGGCGAGGAGGGCCTCCGGCGCTTCGTCAACCACGCGGCGCTCCGCGAGAAACCGATGGTCCTCGAGACGCCCGAGGACGAGAAGGGGTACGCGTGGAACGTCGAGAAAGCTCGCGAACTCCGCGAGGACGAGTGAGCAGCCGACGGTCCGTGGGGCCGTCCTACCGGAGATAGCGCTCCTCGAGGTCGGCCCGGAGCGACTCGGTCGTCTCCGCGAGCCCGTCGCTCACCGCGACGGGGTACTCGGCCGGGTCCCGGAGCGCCCGGACCCCCAGCGGCAGCGCTGCGACCTGCTCGGCCCGGCGTGCCCGGATTTCGTCCAGGTCCGGGAGCGAGTAGACGCGCTCGCCGTCCTCGAAGACGGTGACGAGTTGCTCCTCGCCCGGCCCCGGTTCCCCGCGAGCGGCGATCACGTCTCGCTCGAACCCGTCCGCTGATCCGACACGGCGAACGCTCTTCTGCCCGGGGTAGGACACCTTCCCGGTGGAGAGCTTCATCGAGGGGACGACCTCGCCGTCCTCCTCGACCGCGACGAGTTTGTAGACGCCCTCGAGTTTCGGCGCGTCGGTGCTGGTCACCAGCGCGGTCCCCGGACCGAAGCCGTCGCCGACCCCGCCGGCTTCGAAGAACTCGGCGATGGCGTACTCGTCCATCCCCGAGGAGATGAAGACGTCCGTGTCGTCGCCGACGATTGGGTCGACCGCCTTCGAGAGGTGGGCGAGGTCGCCCGAGTCGAGACGGACGCCGTCGAGATCGACCCCGGCCTCGTCGGCGACGGCGACCGCCGTCTTCGCCCCGTTCACCGTATCGTAGGTGTCGACGAGGAGGACGGCGTCGTCCCCGACGACCTCCACGAACGCCTCGAAGGAGTCGCGCTCCGTCGGAAAGCTCTGGACCCAGGAATGCGCCATCGTCCCGTAGACCGGGACGTCGAACGCCTCGCCGGCGGCGAGATTCGAGGTGCCATCGAAGCCACCGAGGTAGGCCGCCCGCCCGGCTTTCATCCCGGCGTCGGTCCCGTGGGCACGACGAGACCCGAAGTCGACGAGCGACTGGTCGTCCCCCTCCCGATCGACGACGTCGCGCATGCGAGCGGCCTTCGTCGCGATGAGACTCTGGTAGGCGATCTGGTTGATGACGACGGTCTCGAAGAGCTGTGCCTCCTCGATGGGGGCGGTCACCTCCAGCAGCGGTTCGTTGGGGAAGACGACCGTCCCCTCCGGCACCGCCCGCACTTCGCCGGAGAAGGAGAACTCGTCGAGGAACGCGAGGAGGTCGTCGCTGACGTCCAGGTCAGCGAGATACGAGAGCGCCCGTTCCTCGAACGACAGCGTCTCGAGGTACGCCACGACCTGTTCGAGACCGGCGGCGACGACGTATCCCCGGTCCGGGGGGAGACTCCTGAAGAACAGACTGAACGTCGCCTCGGGGGTGTGCTCGGTGGCCAGGTACCCCTCCATCATCCGGATCTCGTAACGGTCGGTGAACAGCCCCAGTGTTTCGTCCGTGAGGTGTCCGAATGTGGGTGGCGTTGTCATATGGTATCGTTCTCGAAGAAATGTTGTAATTCTACCCATTCACCAACGTATAACCGCCTGGCGACCGTCCATCGAGACATGGAGCCCGCCCCCTTCGAGAACGAACTCACCGTCCAGACCCACCGCACAGCGGGAACCGAGGAGTCGGTGCACGACCGGTACGAGTCCGCGGTCGAGTCGCTTCTGTACGACATCGGCGAGACCCACCCGCTCAGGATCGGTGGCGAGGCGGTCGAGCGCGAGGAGACGTTCGCCGTCACCAGTCCCGGCGACCATGACCTGCTCGTCGGCGAGTTCGCGGCCGGCGACGCGTCGGCAGTGGCGGCTGCCGTCGACGCCGCGAGCGCTGCCTTCGACGACTGGCGTGCGGACTGGGAACGACGCGTCGAGATCTTCCGGTCCGCCGCCGAGATCATGCGCGAGCGCAAGTTCGACCTCGCCGCCACGATGACGGTAGAGAACGGCAAGAACCGGACCGAGGCCCTCGCCGACGTCGACGAGGCCATCGACTTCCTCCGCTTTTACAGCCGGGAACTCGAGCGCAACGAGGGCTACATCTACGACACCGGCGAACCGACGCCGGACCAGCACACCGGCAACCGACTCGTCCCGTACGGCGTCTTCGCCGTGGTCTCTCCGTTCAACTTCCCGCTGGCCATCCTGACGGGCATGACCGGCGGGGCGTTGCTCGCGGGGAACACCGTCGTCGTCAAACCCGCGAGCACCACCCCGCTCATCGCCCATCAGTTCGTGGACATCCTGGAGGAGGCCGGCATTCCGGACGGCGTCGTCAACCTCGTCACCGGCGGCGGACGCGACGTCGGCCAACCACTCGTCGAGCACGAAGACGTCGCTGGCGTCGCCTTCACCGGGTCGCGTGCGGTCGGCCTGGGGATCCAGGAGACGTTCTTCGAGTTGGGCAAGCGGGGGCCCGTCATCGCCGAACTCGGCGGCAAGAACCCGGTGATCGTGAGCGAGAACGCCGACCTCGAGAAGGCGGTCACGGGCGTGCTGTGGGGGGCCTTCTCCTTCAGCGGCCAGAAGTGTTCGGCGACCTCGCGCGTCTACGTCGACGAGTCCCTGTACGATCGGTTCGTGACGGCGCTCGTCGATGCGACCGAGGACCTCGAGATCGGCCGGCCCCGCGACCGCGAGACCGACGTCTCGCCGATCATCGACGACAGCGCCCTCGAGCGATACCGGGAGATCACGGAGCAGGCCCGAGCGGTCGGGACGGTCCGCACCGGCGGAACCGAGGTCGAACGCGAGGACCTCCCCGACGGTCGCTACGTCGAACCGACCGTCGTGACCGACGTCCCACACGAGCACGAACTGGCCCGAGAAGAGCACTTCTTGCCCTTCGTCACCATCCACGAGGTCTCGGACTTCGAGGAGGCCCTCGAGAAGTCCAACGACAGCGACTACGGCCTCTGTGCGGGGCTGTTCTCCGAGGACGAGGCCGAGGTCGAGGACTGGTTCGACGGTATCGAGGCCGGCATGTGCTACGTCAACCGTTCGCAGAGCGCCACCACTGGGGCGCTCGTCCAGGCCCAGCCGTTCGGTGGCTGGAAGTTCTCCGGGACGACCGGGAAGTTCGCCGGCGGCTACTGGTACCTGCCGCAGTTCATGCGCGAACAGACCCGGACCGTCGTCGGTGACGTCGGCGACCCGACGGCGTAACACGGCGGTCGCTCGACGCGGACAAACGGTGCCGATTTCGAAACCTAGTGTATCCGGGGGTCACTATCTAGAGCCGAATGACGAACGCTGACGGACCCAGACTCGACGCGACCGTGGTCGCGATGAGCGCAGTGGTCGCCGCCGCCGTCGCGGTCGCCACGATGGCGGTATCGATTCCGGTCGGGATCGGCTATCTCAACTTCGGCGAGATCGTCATCTACACCGCTGCCTTTCTCTTCGGCGACCTCGTCGGCGCGCTGGGCGGTGGCATCGGGGCCGCGGCGGCCGACGTCATCCTCGGCTACGCGATGTACGCTCCAATCACCCTGGTCGCGAAGGGGACCGAGGGCTTCGTCGTGGGCCGACTTGCGGGGGCATCGACGCGGAGCAAGGTGATCGCGGTCGCGGCTGGCGCTCCTTTCATGATCGCCGCCTACGTGCTGGCACGCGCCTACTTCGAGGGGATTCCGGCGGCCATCTTCCAGGAACTGCCCATCGACGTCCTCCAGGCCGTGGTCGGGCTGCTCATCGCCTTGCCGCTCTCTCAGGCGCTCCAGTCGCGCCTGCCGGAACTCCAATGAGTCTGCTGGCCACCGACGCTCTCTCGGTCCGCACGACCACCGGCGCCGTCCTGCTCGATGGCGTCGACCTCTCGGTCGAGCGCGACGAGTTGGTCGTGGTGGCCGGTCGTTCCGGCAGCGGGAAGACGACCCTGACGAAGGCTATCGGCGGGTTGCTCGATAGCCGTCCCAACATCGAGACGTCGGGGACGGTGTCCGGTCCCGAGAACGTGGGCTTTCTCTTTCAGAACCCGCGCACCCAGCTCGTCCGCCGTTCGGTCCGCCACGACGTCGCCTTCGACCTCGAGAACCAGGGCGTCCCCCGGGACGAGATGGAACGTCGCATCGAGGAGTGGGCCGAGCGACTCGACGCGACGGCCTTCCTGGACCGCGAGGTCGACGCACTGTCGCGGGGCGAGACCGCGGTCGTGGCCCTGCTGGGGGCGCTCGTCACGGAACCCGACCTCGTCGTGCTCGACGAACCCCTGGCACCGCTCGATTACCGAAACCGGGCGCTCGTGCTCGACGCCATCGAGACCCTGCGGGACCACGGCAGTACCCTGCTCGTCACCGAACACGACCTTCGAGACGTCCTCCCGCTCGCGGACCGGGTGCTCGTCCTCGACGACGGTCGCGTGGCCTCGGGTGGGTCGCCGTCGGCGCAGCTGGCGCAACTGGCCGACCTGGGAATCACCCTTCCCTTCGCAACCCGGGTCGGTCTCGAACGGGGGCACGCGCCCGAGAACCTCCCGCTTTCGACAGTCTCTGCGGGGGACCGATGATCGACGTTCGAACGCTCGTCTTCTCGTACGACGACGGGCCGCCTGCACTCGACGGGATCGACCTGCACGTCGGCGACGACGAGACCCTCGCGTTGATGGGGCCGAACGGTGCCGGGAAGACGACGCTGTTGAAGTGCATCGCGGGGCTGTACGACCCCGACGTCGGCACCGTCGATATCGCGGGTGACGCCGTGGGCTTCGCCCCCGAGAATCCCGACGACGGTCTCTTCGCCGAATCGGTCGCGAAGGAGGTGGCGTTCTTTCCGAAGAATCGTGACCTCGACGTCGCGACCCGGGTCGAGGCTGCGCTCGCCGAGATGGACGTCGAAGCCCTCCGCGACCGGGTGCCACAGACCCTCTCGGCGGGCGAGAAGCGCCGCGTCTCGCTGGCCGCCGTCCTCGCCGGGGACCCGGCCGTCGTCGCCCTCGACGAACCGACGAGTGGGCTCGATTCCCACCACGTCGACGCGCTGGGGAACTCGATCGGCCGCCTGGACAGGACCGTCGTCCTGGCGACCCACGACGCCGATTTCGCGCTGCATCACGCGGACCGCGTCGCCATCGTCGATGGCGGCCGGGTCGTTCGCAGCGGGGCCGCGTCCGACATCCTCGCCGATCCCGCGTTCGACTTCGAGGCCGTCGGCATTCGGCCACCGGGCGCGATCCGATTCGCACGGGCCCGCGGGTGGGACGATCCAGCGCTGACGGTCACGGCGGCCGCAGCGCGACTCGACGCCGAGGAGCGGGAGGACTGACCGATGTTCGCCCACGACGCACTCGACCCGCGCTCGAAACTCGCGCTGACGGTGGCCGTCATCGTCGTCGCGGTGGCGGCGAGGACCTGGCTCCCGCTCGTGGGCCTGCTGGCGTTCGTCCTCGGCTTCGTCGCGCTCGGTCGGGGATACGGCCCGGTGGCGTGGGTCCGGTCCATCGGCCCGATCCTCTACTTGCTCCCCGTGTTGCTCGTGTTGAACACGCTCTTCTACGCCGGGGGCGAGTCCATCTGGACCGTGCCCGTCGCCGGCTATACGGTCGGGGTCACCACGGACGGGGTGGCGACGTCCGGTCTCATCGCGTTGCGACTCCTCGTCATCGCGGGGGTCGCGGCCTGGTTCGCCGCCACGACGGACGCCGAGCGGTTCGAAGCCGGCCTCGTGCACCTCGGGATCCCCTGGTCGATGGCCTTCCTGCTCTCGCTCTCGATGCGCCTCGTGCCGACGATGCGACACCGGTTCACCGTCATCGAGGAGGCCCAGCGCTCGCGGGGATTGACCCTCGACGGTGGCGTCGTCGACGACGCGCGAGACCGCATTCCGATGTTCGTCCCCTTCCTCTCGGCCATCATCCGGTACGGCTACGAACTCTCCGACGCCCTGACTGCCCGGGGATTCGACCGCATCGACCGTCGGACGTCGCTCGTCGACGTGGAGCACGGCTCGGCGGATTATCTCGTGTATCTGCTCGCCATCGGCGTCGTCCTCGTGGGGCTGTTCGCGACGACCGTCACCTGACGGACTGGCGCTGCGACGGGTGACGAAGGGAGGGCCCGACGTCGACGACTCCTTTCCTATCACCGTACGAATGTTTATTGTCGCCCGGCGTCTCTCTCGACCCATCCCATGTCACCACGAGCGTCAGGGTGCCAGACGGCCTGAAATGCCTGATATCGACGATGTCGGCAGTTCGAAAGAGATTTGCGTGGCTTCCCCCTCAACCGTCCCATGAACGGCCACCTCTCGTCGCACCTCGTCGCCGTCCTCGATGCGATGGTCTCGCTCCTCGCGTCGGGTGCACTCACGGTCGCGGGCCTGCTCGCCGAGTGGGCGGGGGTCCAGAACCTGGTCGCCGGACAGGCGGCCATCGGTCTGTGGGAGGTCTGGATGGGCACCGTGGCGCTGTTCGTCGGCCTGTACCTGGTCGGCTATGGCCGGGTGGTGCCGCGGATTCGTGCCGTCGGGAACGGTTCGGCGTAATCTCGGAACGTGCGGTGACGTGAACGTGATACGGTCCTATCTCCGCAATCTGGTCGAGGGCCCCATCGCCCCGCAACTCAGGAAGTTCGTCGTCGTCGGGACGGTCGCGTCCGGCGTCCAGCTGGCGTTCCTGTGGTTTTTCGTCGAGTACGGGGGCCTGAACTACCTCCTCGCGGCGGCCATCTCCATCGAGATCACCATCCTCCTTCAGTACGTCCTCAACAACCGCTGGACCTTCGCCGCGATGAAGAACGTCGGCCGCACCGACTTCCTGTCGGGCCTCGTGAAGACGAACGTCGTCAGGGGGAGCGCCATCCCCATCCAGCTCGCCATCCTGTTCGCGCTGGTCGCCTGGGGGTCGGTCCCGTACCTGTACGCGAACGCCATCGCCATCGTCCTCACCGGCATCTATCGGTTCGTCTTCGACGCCCGGTGGACGTGGGGCGGGACCTGACCGGTTCGCGGTTCGGTCGTCGCCGACCCCCGTCTCGTCACGTGCTACCAGTATGCAGGAGTACCGGCGAATAGTTCCCCTTATGTGTGATCGTTCGAAAGCGCCAACTGCAATGGCTCACGTCGAAGTCGACCAGGATACGTGTATCTCCGATCAAGTGTGTGCGGCGACGGCCCCGGACGTCTTCGAGATGGGTGCCGACGGCAAGGCCTACGTCGTCGAGGGCATGGAAGAGGTCGAGGGCGCTGACCTCGAGATGGCCCGCGAAGCCGCGGCCGCGTGCCCCGTCGACGCCATCACCATCGACGAATAATCGCCAGTTCGTCTCGAGCGGACAGCCTGTCGGCATCTGCTGTCCGCGTTCTCCTCCGCCAGCAGTCCCGGGTCCCCCTGGGGGCAAACCTTCACATCGGATGACAGCGTATCGACAATAACGGTATGAACACGCTGGCCTGGATTCTCCTCACCACGATCGGTATCAGTCTCACGGCCTGGGTCGGCGTCCTCGTGCTGTTCGTCCGCGAGTCGCTGCTCGACCGCCTCCTTCTCGTTCTGGTCGCGCTCGCGGCGGGGAGTCTCATCGGCGGCGCCTTCTTGCACCTCCTACCACGGGCCATCGAGGAGGTCGGGCCGGAGGCGTCGCTGCTTCCGGTGTTCCTCTGGGTCATCGGCGGCTTCTGTCTGTTCTACGTCCTCGAGCAGTTCATCCACTGGCACCACCACCACGGGACGACCCACGACCACGAACCGTTTTCCTACCTGGTCCTGGTCTCTGATACCCTGCACAACTTCATCGACGGTCTCGTCATCGCCGGTGCGTTCCTCGTCGACGTCCCCCTCGGGCTCGTGACGACCGCGGCCATCGCGCTCCACGAGATCCCCCAGGAGATCGGCGACTTCGGCGTGCTCGTCTACGGCGGATTCGGGCGAGTGCGTGCGCTCGTGTTGAACTACCTGTCTCAGGTCAGTGTCGTCGTCGGTGGCGTCGTGGGATTCGTCCTCGGTGGCATCGTCACCGACGTGGCACCCATCCTGCTTGCGTTCGCCTCGGGGAACTTCATTTACATCGCGAGTTCGGATCTGATCCCGGAGATCAAACACGAGGAGGACACTGGCAAGGCCGCCCTCTACTTCGCCGTCTTCGTCTTCGGGATTGCCCTCATGCTCGGGATCAAACTTCTCCGCCACTCGGTCGGATGACCGACGGCACTCGGCCCGGTGACCTTCCGTAGTTGACATTTAAGCGGCTCCGGGCCGAAGGGTCTCGTATGCAGTACCTTGTTGCCGTCGACGGGTCAGAGGAATCGGTGGAGGCACTCGAACGGGCCATCGAGGTGGCCGAACCGGTCGGTGCGTCCATCACTCTCGTCCACGCGGTCAACCCCGACGTCTACGAGATCGGTGGTATGGAACCCCTCACGGGCCCCGGCGACGCCGACGACCGGTTGCTCGTCGAGAGCGTCGAGTCCGCCGAGGAGCGTGGCGCGGAGATCCTGGAGGAGGCCATGGACGTGGCAACCGATCACGGCGTCGACGTGGACGCCGACCTCCTCTACGGTCCACCCGCAGAACAGATCGTGACGTACGCCGCCGACCACGACGTGGACGGTATCTACATCGGCCATCGGGGGATGTCGGACCGGCTGGAGGGGCTGCTCGGGAGCGTCGCCAAGACCGTCGTCGAGCGGGCGACGGTGCCGGTCACGGTCGTGCACTGAGCGCCCAGTGGCGCCGATGCGGCGGGCTTTTCGGCCGTGAGCGCGAACTCCGTCGTATGACAAACTGGCGTGCAGTCCTCATCGGCTTCGGCGTCGAGGTCCTCCTCGGCCTCCTCGCCACGGTCGCTCCCGGTATCGGCCACGCGGCCGCGGGTCTCATCGGCGGGTTCGTCGCTGGATACATCGCCGGCGGGTCGCTCGGGACGGGGGCCTGGCACGGGCTCCTGGCCGGGGCCCTGGGCGGCATCGTGATCTCGGTGTTCCTGGCTATCGCGGTCACGCTCGTGGGCAGCATCGGTGCCGGTCCGCTCGGCCCGCTCCTGGGCGGTGCGACGTTCCTCGTCGCGATAGCGGTCGCGGTCCTGTTCGCGATCGACAGCGCAATCGGCGGTCTCGTTGGCGCGGCGATCAAATCGGCCTGAGAACCCTCCGTCTCGGACGACGCCCGGACTATTCGCTGACGTAGACGTTGCCCGCCATCCCGGCCGGTTCGTGGGGGATGCAGTAGTAGTGGTACCAGCCAGGCGTGTGAAAGGAGTGCGCGTATCGCTCGCCGGGGGCGATGGCGCCACCCCCGTTGAGTTCGTCGATGAACGACTGCACGGCGGTGAGTTCGTCGTCGAATCCGCCGGAGGCGAAGAAGGTCGCGCCGTCGGGGAGCCGTGGGACCCCGCCGGCGTGGCTGGCGGCGTCGCCGTCGTGGCCGCCCGCCCCGAGCATGTCCTGGGCGTGCGGGTGGGCCCGCGTCGCGGCCGTCACCGTGTGGATTCGAGAACCCGTGTTCTCCCAGACGATCGGCTCGGCGACCCGGACTTCGATTGTGGGGACATCGCGGGGAACCCACGCGGGTGCGTCGGCCGGGACGTCGATGCCGGACGCTGGGACGAAGCCGTTCGAGACCATCGCGACGTCGTAGCCGACGTCCGCCCGGCCCAGGCACCCGGCGAGGGCCGTCCCCATCGTGGCGGCACCCGTCGCCAGGAACGTACGGCGGTCCATACCAGTGGCAGGTTCCACCATGTCAAAGCCCTTCGGTTCACCGTGACGGGTGCCCCTTTCACGTGAGGCTAAGTAGGGTGAGTTGCTATCGGTTCACGATGGTTTCGTTCGCGAACCGCCTGCCGCGCTGGACGCTCCTCGACCGGGTGGGTGGCTATCTGATCGACCACGCCCGGGGGGTCGCCCTCTTCACGGCCGGGCTCACCTTCTTCCTCGTGTTGCTGGGGGAGTTCACGGCCGCGACGGGGTCCGGCGCTACCTGTAATTTCACCTATCCCGGGTGTGCCGGACAGCTCTCGCCCATCGGACTGTCCATCCCGCAGTTCATCGAGTGGTTCCACCGGTTCGTGGCGATGTTCACCGGCTACGTCATCCTGGGGAACGCCATCGTCCTCTGGCGGGCGTACCCCGGGACGCGTATCTCCCGCGCCGCCTGGCTCGCCGCCCTGTTGCTCCCGTTCCAGGTCGTCGTCGGCGGCGTGACGGTCACCTTCGCGACGCTGTTCCCGGGTGGGTACTCGCCGCCGGTCCAGTTGCTCCATTTCGTCGTGGCCTTCGCCATCTTCCTCTCGCTCGTGGCGGCACTCGTCTGGGTGGACCAGCGCACGGGGCGCGGCGCGAGCACCGAACGGCTGTATCTCCTCGCCGTCGCGGGGGTGGGGATCACCGGTATTCAGGCGGTGTTCGCCCGCGACCTGGTGTTCACGTTCTGGCCCTCGGTCCAGGCAGTCTATCACTTCCTGGGTCACCTCGCCGTCGCCGGATTCCTCGCCGCGGCCCTCTGGGCCCGCGAACTCGACGATACCGATGCCGCCGTCGTCGGGACCCTCGGCGCGACCATCGGGACTGGTAACGCGCTCTTCGTCATCGGCATCTTCATCATCACGCCCTCTATCGAGGTCGTGACCTACGTCCTGTTGTTCGTCCAGCTCGTCGCGTTCGGGTGGCTCGTGTGGGTCGCCTCCCGCGCATCTCGCCGGCAGCCAGCAGCCCGACTGTAACCGTCGATACCAGCGACGGCGGTCGCTTTCTCGGCGTTTATGGTTCCGGCCCGATCAGTTCCCACCGTCATGACCGAACCGCAGTACGACGTCGCTATCGTCGGCGGCGGCGTCGCCGGCCGATCGGCCAGCATCTTCACCGCTCGTCACGACCTCGAGACGATCGTCCTCGACGCGGGCGCCCCGCTGCTCCGACGCAACGCCCATCTCGAGAACTATCCCGGCTTCCCGGCCGGCGTCAACTCCCGACTCCTGCTCGATTCGATGGCCGACCAGGCCGAGCGAGCGGGTGCGACACGCCGCGAGGCGACCGTGACCGATCTTCGAGAGACCGAGGACGGGTTCGCCATCGAGACCGAGGGTGGTGACCAGTTCCGGGCACGAGCAGTCATCGCGGCGACGAAGAACGAGACCGACTACCTGTCCGAAATCGATGGCGTCGAGATCGTCGACCGGGGGAAGACCTTCGTCGCGGTCGACGAACGGGGGCGGACCGGGGTCGAGAACCTGTACGCCGCCGGTCGACTCGCCGGAAAACCCCACCAGACCGTCGTCGCGGCGGGCCACGGCGCCGAGGTCGCGGTGACGCTGCTCGAGGAGGCCGACGTCCCGTTCTACCACGACTGGGTCGCCCCGGTGGGCTACTTCACCGGTCGCGGTCGGGACGTCCCGCCGGGCGTCGAGGAGATCGACGAATCCGAACGGCTGGAGCGCGAACGCCGTTCGCTCGAGTGGATGGCCGAGGTGTCGGGGTCTCCGCATCCGGACAACCCGGACCAGCACCCGAGCGTCGGAGAGTAAGGGGCCGACAACTCGGCCCGTCGGTGGGTCAGCGTTCCAGACGACGCCGGCGCTCCTCGAACTCTTCTTCGGTCAGTTCGCCCCGGGCGTACCGCTGCCGGAGCGTCTCCATCGCGGCATCCGCGCGAGCGCCGCCGTGGTGGTCCGCGCCACCGCGATCGCCGGCCCAGTAGAGCAGGGCGAGGACGCCCCCGATCAGGAGTAGCGGCCAGAGGAACCCGCCGAAGCCGGGAACCATGCCGACGGTTCCCCCGCCGTACCCGCCGCCCATCATCCCGGCACCGCCGTCGGCGACCACCGGACGGACGGCGACGACGGACAGGCCCGCGATAGCCAGGAGTCCGATCCAGGCATATCGCCCGAGAGCCGATTCGTTAGCAGCCATGGCCGGACTGGGGTCCCCAGGAGCCCTGATTCTGGGTGCCGGACCACTGGTCGGGCGATTGCGTCTGACCGTCTGCGAACCAGCCGCCACCCATGCCGCCACCGGTTCCGCCCATTCCGGTCGCGTAGCCGGTTTCGGTACCGGCGGTCGGCCGGTCGGTCGACCACTGGTCACTGGTCAGGCCCATGTGCGAGCCCATCCATTCGTACTGCTCATCGCTCATGTGGGTGGCCATCCACTCGAGTTCCTCCTCGGTCATGTTCGAGGTCATCCACTCGTACTGCTCGTCGGTCGTGTGGCTGGCCATCCAGGGTGGGACCGTCGAATCGCCCCGGTCGGTCCCGTTCCAGTTCGTCTCGTTCGACGCCGTCTCGTCCGCCGTCGTGGTCGGCCCGTCACCGTGGGCAGCCACCGGACCGGCAACGGCCAGTCCGAGGACCGCGAGTCCGACGACGACGAGCAATCCGATCTTCGCTGTGTTCATGATACATTCTTGGATAGCCCCCATGTGGACTTACTCGACTGGGTGTGAACGAACGGAGGAGAGCGCTCGAGACGGTTTCTAACTCCTTCTAATCGTTTTTCACCGACGAGACCGTTCGTGGGCCCGAAATTCCGGCGATCCGCCCGTGACGCCTCTCAGTCGGCCACCGTTCCGCGACGGTCCACCGAGAGAAAGCGATAGCCGGCGACGAGGCCGACGAACACTGCGGCGCCGGCGACACCGGCCACCAGGTCGACGAGGGTGTCCACGAGGTAGAATTCGAGCGTCCACCGGTACCAGAAGTCCTTGAACACGAACTCGTACACCTCGAAGCCACTCCCGAACGCGAGCACCGCCGGGACGAGCCACCGGCGGGAGTGAGGTTCCGTTGCTGGCCGATGGAAGGTCAGGTACAACAGTACGGCGACGCCGAAGCCACTCAGAGCGTGGGTGAGCAGGTCCCACCAGTGGAGGGTGGTGTAGATGTCGTACTGGATGCCGCCGAAGTGCATGACGGACACGACGACGGCGTAGAGACCCATGCCGGTCCAGGAGGCCGTCTCACGGCCACCGGCCCGGAATCCGGCTGCGACCCGGCGGAGGAATACCGCCGGCCAGCGGAGTGGTGCACCCGGAAATCCCCGTTCGATCATCGCCCACCTCGTGGCGACGACCGTCACGACCAGGGAGACGACGAGGACGGCGAGATGTGCGGAGAGGTGTGGAGTGGAGGGCACGATAGGTTGGAAGGCCACAATCCGGTAAATTCCTTGTGGGCCGGTCGTCCGGTCGGCGGCGTCCGAACGGGGTCGGTTGGTCCGGCCCAGGGCTACGGGCGAAAGAACAGCAGGTACGCGAAGGAGTACGAGCCGGCGGCGAGCGTTACCGTCGCGAGTCCGGTGACGAGCGCACGCAGCAGTCTGTCCCGGCGCCGGTGGTGTCTCCCGAGGAGCGTGAGGGTTCCCACGATGCCGAACGGCGCGAGCGTGAACCCCAGCCAGTGGGCATCGACCATCGTGGGGCGGGGGACGAACACCATGAGAAGGGGGTAGCCGAGTCCGAGCGCGGCCAGCGGGTCGACTGCCCGACGGAGCGAGACGCCGGTCGCGCTCGCGAACGCAGCCACCCCGGCCCACACCGTCACCAGTTCCACGAACGCGATACCCACGAGGTTCATCGTCGGGTCGGCGGCGAGGCGAACGCTATCGCTCAGGAGGGTGACCTCGAAGGGGTAGAACACGGCGGGTGGCGTCGCCATGAAGACGTCTCCGAACGGGTGCGAGAGGAGGCCGACGAGCGCTCCGCCGAGGATCGCTCGGGCTCCGAGCGACGTGCGACCCGCGACGACGAGCCCGAGGACGGTGGCCCCCACCAGGACCAGCCCGATGCTGAGCATCTCGCTCGCTCCGCCGGCGACACGGGCCACCGAGACGAGGCCGACGGTCGCTGCGAGTCCGATTCCGATGGCCCCGAGTGAGCCGGTCTTCGATCCAGCCCTCGCCGTCCGTCGAGCGTGGACGACGGCCGTGAGAACGGTGGCGACGCCCACTCCACCGACGAGCGTGTGCGAGAGGCCACGGTGGATGGCGGTCGAGGCGCTCCAGAGTCCGTCCCAGGAGGCGATCGCCGGTCCACCGAGGCGGTCGGCGTAGGCGACCGCCGCTACGAGCAAGTCGAGGTCCGGCAGTATCGCGCTTGCACCGGCCACGAAGCCGATAGCGAGGGCGGTCGCGTCGCTCGTGCCGAGACGGCGGGCGAGCACGACGCCGAGGGCGAACGCGGCGAACTCGTGACCGACGAACATCTATGCCCTCCTTCGCGGGTCGAGGACGTGTGTGTTGTGGGTGCCGTCCAACTCACCGGGGTGCGCGGTGGGGCCAGGAGCGTGCTGGTGGTAACCCACGGTACCCCCGATACCGGGGGAGAAACTTCATGATTGTTGGCATTCAGGCTAGGGTAGTGTGTGCCATAGATGAGCATGGTGTACGTCAGGTTCCGCCTCGACCATCCCATCTTCCGGGAGACCCTCCGACAGGTTCCCGAGGCGGAACTCCAGTGGGTGCGAAATACTCCCACGTCTGCGGGGTCACAACTCCTGTTCTGGGCGTCCGTCGACGACGGTGACGCCTTCCGCCGGGCGGTGGCCGAAGATCCGACCGTCGAGGAGGTGGTTCGTGCGATTCCGGTCGACGACCGCTACCTCTGCCAGGTCGAACTGACCGAGTCGGGTACCGACACCGACCTCTACCCCATCCTCCTCGACACCGGGAGCGTGGTAGTGGATGCCACCGTGACGGCCGATGGGTGGGACTGTCACTTCGGATTCGCCGATTCGACGGCCATCGCCCGGTTCTTCGACACGGCTCGAGAGCAGGGCATCGACTACGAGATCGACCGGGTGTACGAACCGCGGGGCAGCGACGACGCCGATACTGGACTGACGGATGCCCAGCGCGAGGCCCTCGTCACCGCGTTCGAACTGGGGTACTTCGAGTTGCCGCGAACGGCGGGACTCGAGACGGTGGGCGAGGAACTCGACATCTCCGACACGGCGGCGTCCGAGCGGATCCGGCGCGGGACCCGGTCGCTCATCACCAACGTCGTGCTTCCGGATACCGAGGCGGCGGACGAGCTATCGGGGCGATGACCCGGAAAACGATGCCAATCCGAACCGCTGGGGCCGACCCAGGGTCGGTAGCGGTCGGTTCGTCTCGCGAACACCCTCTCCTCCCCCGCGCTCCCCCAGAGTCTATTCCGCGTACGGGTCCAACAAGGGGTTGCTTGAATCACGAGGGTCTATATGAGAGTGACGACCGACGGTGGCCCGCGTTGTGCGTCCCTCCGTCGGCGGTCGTTTTTCGCCGGTCGATCGCGGATTCGCGAAAAGCACCCCCGGTCGCGTCGTGTGGTCTCCTCACTCCTGGTCGGTGAGTTCGTCCGTCGGGTAGATGCGGTAGGTCCGCCCCTGTCGTTCGCGGTCGAGGAGGCCGCGTTTCTCCAGGTCGCTCACGGTCTGGCTCACCTTGCTCTTCGAGAAGTCGGCGCGGTCGCGGAGCGCTATCTGGGTCAACCCGGGCGATTCGATCACCGGTTCGAGGATCCGTCGTTCGTCCTCGGGGAGGACGTCCAGGATCGACGGCCGGGACGACGTCCCGGTCGGCTCGGTCGTGTCCTGCCCTTCGGTCGTCGATTCGGAGTCGGCGTCGTCTTCCGGCCCTGCCGTCGTGGCTGTTCCGGTCGTCGTTCCAGCCACGTTCTCGGCGTCACTCATCGCGCCCTCGGTGGGGGTGTGTGCCGCCGCTGGCGACCGTTCGAACCGCGGGGTGGTCTGGCTCGTCCTCTCCTCGCGAACGACGACGTACCCGACCCCGATGATCGCGACGACCGCGACGGTCCCGAAGAGGATCCAGATGGGGGAGGGACCGGTGTACATCGAGGAGGTCATCATGCCGTTCATCATCATCCCCGAACTGGCCCGTTGGGACGTCTGCAAGGCCTGCCAGGTGCCGATGAGACCGACGATGACGACCAGGGCGATGGCGCTTCCGACGACGACGTCGGCCGTCCGTCGTTTCACTGTGTGTTACCTCGTTCTCCGTTTGTAGGCCGTCCCGCGGTTACAATGTGTCGGTCCGGGGGGGGGGGGTTCACGCGGTCACGAGTTCGGCGCTCTTTCCATCGCTGGTCTCCAGGAGCCCCTCCCGGAGGGCGGTCGTGATCTCCGCCTCGTCCCAGGTGGCGGTGCGCTGGATCCGATCGCCGTCGTCGATCTCGAGGGTGACGCTCCCGTCCTCGTGGACCTCGCTGACCGTGAACGTCGCGTCGGTCTTGTCGAACAGTTCGTCGCCGGCGGTGAGCGCGTGTTCTGGCATACTGCCAGCTACGCTCTCCGTCCTCATACCGATTGCCTCCGCCTCGGTTTCCGCCGCAAGGGGGCTCCCGCGAAGGGGCGAATCCCGCGGGCAGGCCAGCCGTTTCACCCCCTGCGATCGTAGGACTGTCCATGACCGATCCAACGGAGCGGAACCGCCTCGACGACGAGGAGAGCCCGTACCTCCAGGCGCACGCCGACAACCCCGTCAACTGGCAGCCCTGGGACGACGCGGCACTCGAGGCCGCACGCGAACGGGACGTCCCCATCTTCCTCAGCGTCGGCTACTCGTCGTGTCACTGGTGTCACGTCATGGCCGAGGAGTCCTTCGAGGACCCCGCCGTCGCCGAGCGGTTGAACCGGGAGTTCGTCCCCATCAAGGTCGACCGCGAGGAGCGACCGGACATCGACAGCATCTACATGACCGTCTGTCGGCTGGTCTCCCAGGGTGGCTGTGGGTGGCCGCTGTCGGTCTGGCTCACCCCCGATGGCCGCCCCTTTTTCGTCGGGACGTACTTCCCGAACGAGGCGAAACACGGCCGTCCGGCATTCGGGGACCTCCTCGACGATATCTCCGAGTCCTGGGAGACCGACCGTGACGACCTCGAAGCCCGTGCGGAGCAGTGGCTGGCGGCAGCGAAGGGCGAACTCGAGGACGTTCCGATCCCCTCCGAGAAGACGCCCGGCAGCGACCTCCTCGAAGGTGCCACAGCGGAGTTCGTCCAGCAGGCCGACCGGACCGAGGGCGGATTCGGCCGGGGGCAGAAGTTCCCTCAGGTCGGACGACTGCTCGCTCTCGCGCGGGTCGCCGACCGGACCGGCGACGAGGAGGCACGAGCGGTGCTCACCGAATCCCTCGACGCGATGGCCGAGGGCGGCCTCCGCGACCAGCTCGGGGGTGGGTTCCACCGGTACTGCGTGGACCGCACCTGGACTGTGCCACACTTCGAGAAGATGCTCTACGACAACGCCGAGATCCCGCGAGCCTTCCTCGCCGGCTACCAGCTGACGGGCGAGCAGCGCTACGCGGCGGTCGTCGAGGAGACCATCGACTTCGTCGAGCGGGAACTACGACACCCCGACGGCGGCTTCTACAGTACCCTCGACGCCAGGAGCCAACCCCCGGGTGACACGGAGACCGAGGGACGGGGCGAGGAAGGGGTCTTCTACACCTGGACGCCCGAGTCGGTCACGGTGGCGATGGACGAGAACGCCGGGGTCGACGAGTCCGACGCCCCGGTCGGATTGCTCGCCGACCTCTTCTCGGCGCGCTTCGGCGTCACCGAGGCGGGGAACTTCGAGGGGCAGTCGGTCCTCACGCAGTCGAAGACCGTCGCGGAACTCGCGGACGACTTCGACCGCGACGAGGACACGGTCGCGTCGCTGCTGGCGGTGGCGATGGACCGGGCCCGTGCTGGGCGGGCGGCCCGCCCCCGCCCGCCACGCGACGAGAAGGTGCTGGCGGGCTGGAACGGCCTGCTGATCGCGACGCTCGCCGAGGCAGCCCTCGCCCTCGACGACGAGCGATACGCGAGGATGGGGACCCAGGCACTCGAATTCGTCCGCGAGCACCTCTGGGACGGCGAGACGCTTGCCCACCGCTACAAGGACGGCGACGTCACGGGCGAGGGGTACCTCGAGGATTACGCCTTTCTCGCCCGTGGGGCACTCGCACTCCACGGGGCGACCGGCGACCTCGACCCGCTCGCCTTCGCGCTCGAGTTGGGTCGAACCATCCAGGACCGATTCTGGGACGCCGAGCGAGGGACGCTCTTCTTCACGGCAGTCCAGGAGGACGGTCTCCCGGTCCGTCCGCAGGAGGTCTCCGATCAGTCGACGCCCTCGAGCACCGGGGTCGCCGTGGCGGTGCTCTCGGCGCTCGACGCCGTCGACCCAGACGCCGGATTCGCGTCGCTGGCAGACCGCGTGCTCAGGACGCACGCCGAATCGATGCAGGGGCGTCCGGGCCAGTACGCGACGCTGGCACTCGCCGCAGACGACCAGTCGCTGGGCCACCTCGAGGTGACGGTCGCCGCCGAGACCATCCCTTCCTCGTGGCGGCGATTGCTGGGCGAACAGTACGTCCCCGCCCGTCTGCTCACCCGACGGCCGCCGGACGACGAGACGCTCGAGGAGTGGCTCGAGGCACTCTCACTCGACGAGGCACCGCCGATCTGGGCGGGACGTGCCGCCCGAGACGGCCCGACCGCGTTCGTCTGCCGGAACGCCTGTTCGCCGCCGCTCGACGAGGCGGCGCAGATACAGGAGTGGATCGACGAGTTCCGAGCGACCACGTAGTCACTGGAATCCGACGTCGTGGCGTTCCTGGGTGCCCGGAGCACGGCCACCGAGTTCGTCTGCGAGCCGTTCGTAGAACTCTTTCTGGTCGGATTGCAGTGACGGCGAGACGACGTCGAGGGCGGTCTCGAAGTGGGCCTTCGTCACCACGAGTTCGTCGGCCCGCTCGTCGATGGCCGAGGGCTGGACGTCCGGGCCGAGTTCCCGAATGAACTCGTCCAGCGCCAGCATGCTCGCCTCCCGACAGACGGACTCGATGTCGCTGCCCACGTACCCGTCCGTGGCCGCCGCGAGGTGCTGTACGTCCACGTCGTCGTCGAGCGGCATCCCTCGGGTGTGGATTTCGAAGATGGCGTGTCGCGCTTCGTCGTCCGGGGCCGGAACGAAGACGCGTTTCTCCAGGCGGCCCGACCGCAGCAACGCCGGGTCGATGATGTCGGGACGATTCGTCGCCCCGATGACGACGACGTTCGCGAGCGATTCGATGCCGTCCAGTTCTGTCAGCAGCTGTGAGACCACCCGCTCGGTGACGTGGGAGTCCGAAGAACTACCTCGCTCGGGAGCGAGGGCGTCGACCTCGTCGAAGAAGACGATGGTCGGGGCCGCCTGGCGGGCCCGGTGGAATACCTCGCGGACCGCCCGCTCCGACTCCCCGACGTACTTGTCGAGGAGTTCCGGTCCCTTCACGGAGATGAAGTTCACCTGGCTCTCGTTGGCGACGGCCTTCGCCAGGAGCGTCTTCCCCGTCCCCGGCGGTCCGTAGAGCAACAACCCCTTGGGCGGGTCTGCGTGCAGCCGTTCGAAGGACCGGGGGAAGGATAACGGCCACTCGACCGCTCGGACGAGTTCTGCCTTCACGTCCTGTAGCCCGCCGACGTCGTCGTAGGTGACCGTCGGAATTTCGACGAAGACCTCCCGCATCGCGCTCGGTTCGACGGTCCCCATAGCCTCCTCGAAGTCGTCTGGAGTCACCTCGATTCGGTCGAGGACGTCCGGCGGGATGACGTCTGCCTCGAGGTCGATGCTCGGACGGATGCGGCGCAGCGCCGACATGGCCGCCTCCTTGGCCAGCGATTCGAGGTCGGCGCCGACGAACCCGTAGGTCCGATCTGCCAGGTCGTCGAGGTCCAGGCCCTCGGCCAGCGGCATTCCTCTCGTGTGGATCTGGAGGATCTCCAGCCGGCCGTTCCGGTCAGGGACGCCGATCTCGATCTCTCGGTCGAATCGACCACCGCGGCGGAGGGCCGGGTCGATGGCGTTGACGCGGTTGGTCGCGGCGATGACGACCACGTCACCGCGTTCTTCGAGTCCGTCCATCAGGGCGAGCAACTGGGCGACGACTCGGCGTTCGACCTCGCCCGAGACCTCCTCGCGTTTGGGAGCGATGGAGTCAATCTCGTCGATGAAGACGATGGCCGGGGCGTTCGCCTCCGCCTCGTCGAAGACGTCCCGGAGGTGCTGTTCGGACTCGCCGTAGTACTTCGACATGATCTCCGGTCCCGTGAGCGGGACGAAGGTCGCGTCTACCTCGTTGGCGACCGCCTTCGCGATGAGCGTCTTTCCGGTCCCGGGCGGTCCGTAGAGCAGGACGCCCTTCGGCGGGGCGATGCCGAGTTTCCGGAATAGTTCCGGGTGGCGGAGGGGCAACTCGATCATCTCCCGGATGCCCGCCAGTTCCGTACCGAGGCCGCCGATGTCCTCGTAGGTTACCAGCGGTCCCTCCGTCCGCTCCCCGGCAAAATCAGCCTCGGTGACGGGACGGTCCCGGACGCGAACGTCGGTCTTCGCCGTCACCAGGACCGGGCCGTCCGGGTCGGTCTCCGTGACGAGAAAGGACAGCGGATGGCCGAGCAACGCCATCTGTACCGCGTCTCCGGTGAGGACGGGCCGATCGACGAGGAGCCGATGGATGGTCGACTGCGCCCCGTGGATGGAGACGGTCGGCGGGAACGCGACCGTCACCGTCTCGGCCTCCGTCGCCGCCGCTGGCTCGACGCGCACGAGTTCGTCGATGGCCGTCCGGGCGTTGGCGCGGGTGGTGCCGTCGATGCGGATTCGGTTCGTCTCGTCGCCGGCGTAACTGGGCAGCACCTTTCCGACGGTGGTCCGTTCGTCGGTGATGGTAACGACGCCGCCCGGTTCGACGCCGAGTTCCGTCTGGGCCGATTCCGACAGCCGTGCGATACCCCGTCCACCGTCTCTCGGGTCGAGTCCCCCCACCAGTAGTTCCATCTACATTCCTCTTGAGGAAGGACGGCAGACGTGACAATAAAATCACGTGTTTGTGTGGCGACGGCGGAACCGGTGCGTCGCGTTCGCCTACCCGAACGTGACCGTCTTCGTCGACGATTCGACGATGTCGAGCAGGTCGTCCATCGTCGAGTGTGGTCTGAGGTCGGTCGGTTCGAGGTCGCGTGAGTCCATGCAGGTCCCACAGGCGTCGAGTTCGCCACCGTTGCGCTGGTACTTGATCATGGCGCCGTGAACGTTGACGCCGTCTCCTCGCAGGTCGGGGGCCTCGACGCCGTCGCCGAGCAGGAAGGTCCGCACGTCGTGGCCAGCGTCCAGTGCGGTGTTGGCGAAGCGGAACCCGTTCCAGATGGTTCCGGGGTCGTTCGTCTCCACGATGATGCCGATGTCCATGCGGGGTCGAACGGAGACGTCCCTGGAAGGTGTATCGGTCGTGGCGGACGCCTCCCCTACCTGTCCATCGCGTCGATGGCCTCGACGAGCGTCGCTATCTCCGCCTCGCCGTCCTCGAGGACGTTCTGTCCGTGGGCCGTCAGTACCGTCTCGACGTCGTTGCCGGTGAGCAGAGAGACGCTCTCGAGGGTCTGGGCCGTATCCGCGTTGAAGTCGTCTGCCAGTGGCGCCAGTGCACCGGGCCAGTCCCCGTCCATCGCGAACGCGGAGTCGCTCCCGCAGACCGCGTCCCCGGCCAGGAGGACGTCTTCGTACAGGTAGGCCAGGTTGTCGGGGGTGTGGCCCGGAACCCCGATGGTCTCGAACCCCCAGTAGGTCTCGCCCGCCTCCATTTCGACGTCGTAGTGGACCCCTGCGTCGTCGAGGAACTGGGTGTCGCCGGCCGGAATCGCGACCGTCAGGTCGAATTCCTCCCTGAGGGCCGGTATCCCGCCGAAGTGGTCGACGTCGCCGTGCTCGGCGACGGCCACGTCCACGGTGTGGTCCTGGACCACCGCTCGCAGGTCGTCGGCGGTCGAGTCGTCGCCGGTTCCGAAGAGCACCGTCGCCTCGCCGGTCTCGACGATCGCGACCGAGAGTGCCTCCTCGATGTCGCCCCACCCCCACGGCAGGTCGTACGCGTACACGCCATCTCGAATGTTCATGTCCACACATCGGGACGGCAACACTTAATGACCGGCGCTCGGTCGAGGAGGGCCGGGATGGGCAGGGGTGGGGGGATGGCACCGCCCGCCACTCACAGTGAGACGCTGGCGGCGAGGTCGTCCCTGGTCCCGGCAGGGCCGCTCGCCGCGTGGATCAGGCTGGCGGTCAGCAGGAGGACGCTCGCGGTGAGGAACGCCGAACTCAACGGCGAGGCGGTGTCCATGAACGCCCAGTACACTGGCGTCGCCGCCGTACCGAAGACGGCGCTCACGACGCCGTACATCGCCGGGGCACAGCAACAGCAGGCGGTCGCGCCGGTCGTCGTGAGCGATCCCACGAGCGACCCCCGCAGGGAGAGCTCGCGGCCCGCCTGCCACTGGTCGGTGATGACGGCGGCGTTCAGGCCGACGAGGCCGCCGAGCACCCCGAAGAGGATGACCGTCCCGATCGAGACCATCCCGGCGAGGGGAATCGCCGGCACGAAGAACTCGATGGCCGGCCAGGTCACCAGCGGATCGGCGACGGGGAACGCTTTGACGAATCCCTCCGTCGGGGTGTTGACGCCCGGGTCGGGGTTCACGGTCACCGTGCCGGCGGAGAAGGCGACGACGACGGTCGTGAAGAGGGCGGTACCCACGCCGACGCGTCGCGAGAATGATCTGTCGAAGGCCGATCGGAGGACCGGCTGAGCGTCTCGCCAGACGACGTAGCCGACGAGGAGCGGGAGGCTCACCACGATGACGTAGCCCAGTGGATTCGTGATGCCGTCGTTCGCGAAGGTGACCGGGTAGACGATCCAGGCACCGAGCAGCGTCCCCAGGGCGGCATATCGGGGGCGATCTGGCCAGTAGCGCCGGGTGACGAGGAGACTGGCGACCATGACGGTGGTGCCGACGAGGAGACTCGCGACCGGATAGAGGTGGTTCAACGACGGGCCGACGGTCGCGACGACCTGGATCTCGACCAGGCCGATGGCACCGAGGCCGGCCACGACGAAGCCCACCAGCATGGCCGGGGCACCCCAGCGTGGAGAAAGCATCCCGCGTGCGATAGCGAGCGGAGAAACGGCGAGCAGGAGAAGCCCCAGGACGAAGAGGCCGAGGAGTAACCAGTGCGGCGTCCCCGCGTGGGTCGTCCCCGTGTGTGCCGACGCGGTGGGGACGAGTGCGAGGCTCATCACGCTCAGGGCGCCGGTGCGTGCGAACACGGAATGGCTCGGGTGGCTGTGCATGGAGTCGGCTCGGACGTCAGTTCGACGGGTCGCCCTAACGGCGTTTTGGTGTGCCCTTCGAAGTGCCGAACGCGCTCGCTGACCGCGACGACCAGGTCTCGGCAATCGTCGCTGCTTCTCGTGCAATTGCGCTCCGATCGGGTGCCGGGAGACGGCCCGTGCGCCGGGTCGGACGACGCTCGGCGGCGGGGCCGAGACGCCAGTATCGAGACTCGCACCAGAACCCCCTTTCCTCGTCCGCTCCCAGTACGTGTAGATGACAACCGGCGACAGCGTCGATGGGGTCTCGCGGCGCTCGTTCCTCAAGCGAGCCGTCGCGGTGGGCGGTGCCGTGGGTCTCTCGGCGTGCGTCGAACAGGAGGGGACGGTCGACGTCCCTCGTGGTCCCGAGGACCTCTCGTCGTTGCCGGCGCGTCAGCACGCCTGGAACGACGTGCTGGCGACCGACGACGCGGGGAACGTCCTGAACGCGCGCCACCACGTCCTGGCCCTGTTCAGGCTTCCCGAGAGCGGGCCACCGACCGCGGAGATGCGAACCACGGTCGAGTCGGCGTTTCAAAGTCTGGAACGAGCGTACGCTCGAGGCAACCAGGGACTCCTCTTCACGGTGGGGTACTCCCGTTCCTATTTCGACCGGTACGACGATTCCCTCCCCGAGAGCGTCGACTTGCCCCACCCCGAACCGCTCGCACCGTTCGAGAACCCGGAGATGGACGACGCGGACGTCCTCGTCCACCTCGCGAGCGACCTGCCAGAGGTCGTCCTCCGGGCCGAACAGGCGCTCCGGGGGAACAGTCGACGGATCAACGGCGTCGAGGTGACCGCGGGCGTGACCGACGTTCTCCAGTCCGTCGACCGACGGACCGGTTTCGTGGGGGCCGGACTGCCCGCAGCAAACGCGGACGTCGCCGACGTCTCCGAGGGGGCCATCCCCGAGGAGGCACCGTTCTTCATGGGATTCAAGTCCGGGTTCGAGAAGAACCAGGCCAGCGAGGATCGGGTTACCATCGAGGCGGGACCGTTCGCCGGCGGGGCGACCGAGCACCTCTCGACCATGTCCATCGACCTCGAACAGTGGTACGAACAGGACGACCGATACCAGCGGGTGGCCAAGATGTTCTGCCCGGGACACGCCGAAGCCGGGACGGTCGAGGGCGTCGGCGAGAACCTCGGCACGTCGAGTAACATGGACGACTGTGTGGATCCGAAAGCGGCCGCCCGGGAGTACGGGATCGCCGGCCACTCCCAGAAGATGCTCTCGGTCCGCGAGGACGATTCGCCCATCATCCTCCGGCGGGACTTCGACTCGACGGACGGCGACCGCCCCGGTCTGCACTTCCTCGCCCTCCAGGAGACCATCGACGACTTCGTCAGGACCCGGGAGGCGATGAACGGGACCGACGTCGCCGCCGAGACGGCGGTCGGGACGCGCACGAACAACGGCCTCCTCCAGTACATCGCGGTCCACCACCGGGGGAACTACCTCGTCCCACCGCGCTCCTTGCGCGCGCTCCCACCGGCGAACCCAGGGACGGAAGCGAGCCAATGACACGATGGAGAACGAACCGAGCCATCCACGCGATAAAGCCGGACCCGAACCAATGACACGAGACAACGACCCCGGCCGGTCCGAACCGACGACGAACAGACGAAGGTTTCTCGGCGCGGTCGGGGCGGTCGGGACCGCCAGCCTCGCCGGCTGTTCGGACCTCCTCCAGTGGCAGTCGCCGTATGCACCGCCGGTCGTCGAGGATCGACCCGATGCCGTCTATCACCCCACGCACACCGAGGAGATGGTGATGGTGGGGATGAAAACGGCGGGACCGTACGGCTGTGCGCTCTCGTACGGGTACCCACATCGGTTCTGGCTGGTGACCGGGACGCGCACGGAACGCGTCTCGATCCAGGAGGACGATTCGGTCCACCTGATGGCCACGATCTGGGACCGGGAGTCCGGGATCGTCCTGCCCGATGCGAGTCCCGACGTGGCGGTCACCGTCGGCGAAGAGACGGTCACCTCGCTCAACCCCTGGTCCATGCTCTCCCAGCAGATGGGCTTTCACTTCGGTGACAACGTCACCCTCCCAGGTGATGGATCGTACGACGTCGAAATCGGGATCGCGCCGCCCTCGCTCCCCCGATCGGAGACCATGCCCGCCGCTCCCGCCGAGCGGACGAACTGCACGTTCGAATTCGAGTACGATCGAGCCGAGCGAGACGACCTATCGGTCACGGAGTTCCCGGAGAAGCAGGGCGACCCAGGGGCGCTGCCCGCGATGGACATGTCGATGACGCCGACGTCGACGGTGCCAGCCACGGGAGACCTCCCCGGGCGGACGCTCGGGTCGGCCACGAGCGGCGACGCCGCCTTCGTCGCGACGATCGTCGACGACGCCGCCCGATTCGGTGGGTCGGCAGACCAGTCCTACCTGGCGGTGTCACCGCGGACGCCACACAATCGGTTCGGGCTCCCGTTCATGTCGCTCTCGGCGTCTCTCGACCGCGACGGTTCCGCCGCAGACGTCTCCCTCGACGCGGCCCTCGACCCGATGCTCTCCCTCCATTACGGTGCGGTCGTCGCCGAACCGGTGACCGGCACCGACCTGACGGTCACGGTCGAGACGCCGCCACAGGTATCCCGTCACGAGGGATACGAGACCGCATTCCTGGAGATGCCGACGGTGGAGTTCACAGTGTAGGCCAGTCGGAACGAGAGCCGGTTATCGGTCGTCGGGCCCCGGATCGCCAGTCCGATAGCGCCGTCCCTGGGCCGACCCCTCGGAGACCACGAGGGAGTACTGCTCCATCTTGGTCAGGTAGGTTCGCAGCGTCCGCCTGGTTCGAGGCTCCTCGACGGCCGCCTCGTAGGCGTCGTACAGCGCCCCCGGGGCGATTGGTTCCTCGCTCGCGATGACGTCGTAGAGGACGCGCTGGTGGTCGTTGAGTTTCTCGAGCAGCGTGCGCCGAACGCGCGTCTGGGCATCGCTGACCGCGTCGTCGACGACCCCTTCGGTGATCGCCTCCATCTCCCGGCTCTCGGCCAACTGGGCCGCCGACCGGAGGACGGCGATGGCGTTCCGGGCGTTGCCGTCCGCCGCCCTGGCGATGGCCTCGAGTTCCGGCCGGCCGACGACGTCGGGTTGCAGGCCCTTTTGCACGCGCTGTTCGAGGATCGAGACGAGCGCGTCGGTCCCGTAGCGGTCGAAGGAGACGCGGGTCGCGGTCCGGAGACGACTCCGGAGTCGATCGTCGATGCCGGCGAGGACCTCGGCCTCCCCGTTCGAGATGAGGACCATCTCGACGTGGGGGAGTTCGTAGAGTTCGTAGAGGACGGCCGATTCAGCGAGCTGGTCCACCTCGTCCAGGATGACGACGACGGGGGTCTCGACCGCGCGGAGTCGTTCCAGCAGGCCACTCGCCGACGACCGGTTGCGGAGCGCCTCCGCGCTGTCGAGGCCGTCGAGGATCCGGAAGAGCACGCGGTACCGGGTGTAATCCGACCAGCAGTTGACGTACTGCGTCTCGATGTCGAGGACTCGCTCGCGAAGTTTCCCGAGGAGGTACTTCGCGCTACACGTCTTGCCCGTTCCGCTCGGGCCGGTGAGGAGCAGTTCGGTGCCCGGGTCGCCGTCGACCACCGGCTTGAGCGCCGAGGCCATCAGGTTGAGCTCCGCGTCCCGGTGGTGCATGTCGCTCGGGACCCAGTCCTCCTGGAAGACGCGCGCGTCGGCGATGACGGCTCCGCGGGTTCCGTCTCCGATCACGGCCGGGTTTCGTCCCCAGCGAAGAAAGCGGTTGTGGCGGGTCGG
>JBNJDE010000004.1:0-38478 GCA_051744605.1 Halobacteriota archaeon | reverse complement strand
GAACGGGACGCACGTGACGGCGACCGACGGGTCGGGAGAGAAATCGGTGTATCCGGGACAGACGGTATCCGTGGTGAACGTGAGCGTGGGGAGTGAAGATGAGAAGACATACTCGGCCGAAATTGAACCGGGTTCAGAAATTACATCATTTGGTGACATTAATAACTACGGATACATCAATGACGGAACAGGATCAGATAGCTACCAACGGGAAGACGACGTTGTGGCAGTTGAGGGAGTTAATGATGGGGAAAATATCGAGAGTACAACAATCAATAAATTCAATAATTCAATAATTTACATTGATGATATAAATGAGGGTGATGATGGCAATCTAGATGAGTACGATAATGGAGATGATATATATTCAGTAGAGGGCGTATCCGGAGACCCGTATATATTGGATACCGGAGCAACATACTCAACCTTTAAAGATTCAGACAAATATTTATCAATTAACACTGACGTAGATGAATTCCAAGATGGGTATCCGATTGTCTCCAGTGATGACGAAACCATTGATCAAATTGGGGCAGTGAAAAAGGACGGCTCAGTTAGTTTATTAGATGATATTTCCACTGGTGTGAAACATTACAACGACCAAGATGGAACATCAAGATACGACCCAGCTGTAGATGGAACATATGGCGAGCCAATTTATAGGTCGGATGGTGATGAAGAGGTAACCTCTGGAGAGGACATTCGCTTGTCTGAGGTGAGTGTGTTTTCTGGTTTGGACGATGATAACGTTAGCACAATAAATTTAAACCAGAAATCCAAGTCGAAAGTTTCTACTAGTGATTCTGACATAGGCGTAGTCCTCTCCGAATACCCGGATACGCCCACAGTTAACGAGATTGACCCCGATGGATCAGATAATTCCGATGTGGGAAAATTCGGGCCAGAAGATAGCATCATCATTGATACGACTGGAGACGGATATTTTAGCGAATCAGAAGATTTCGCTATCCAGGGATCACCTACAGATGGGGAGAAATATTCAAAATCAAACGTTCCAGGGGAATGGCGGTACGGGTACGACGATTCAAATGGACCATTAATCGTATTTGATAAGGGCAACAACCAAGATCAGAATGACGATGACCTGATAATTCAGACAGGTTCTCTTGAGATAGATACTGCACCGACATATTCCGATACCAGTCCACAATTGAAGTATTGGGATAACGATGAGTCACAAACATTCAACCCATCAACAGAATCTGCGTATTTTGACGTGAGCGCGGATTCTCGTGATACAGGTCATCTAAAGTCTGAAGATTTCAGATTGACACATTTCGTTGTGTCGTATGATGCACAAACTGTGGTTTCTTCAGATGATATGGATTCAGGAATCAAATTGGATCAATTTTTATCAAACGAGCGATTTATAGATGACAACACAAACGGTCAATTGGATAATGGCGAGATAATTGTAGATAGCGAGGACAGAAATCTGGAAAGTGAAGACGAGATAATTGTTAAAGGATCGATTTCACAATTATCCAATCAATTTTCCTCATCCGGATCGAGAATTGAACTCCATCATGGAGATCCAGAATATTCTGGTTTTGAACCGATAATTTCAGTAGAAAGTGCATATCCAAAATCTAGCGGCGAATATAATACAAATGACCTTTCTTCAGGAGAAGAGACCGTGATAAACGGATTTGAAACAAGTGGATTAGCTATTGAGGGATATTTTTCAACGGGGGATATTTTTGAAGATGGTTCTGAAGTGGCTCGATTAGAATGGTTCGAACAAACGAGCGGGGAACAAATCGACGTAGAGTCTGTAAATCAAATCAAACTGAACGAGTTTTCATCATCGGTCAAGTTCGAAAATGATGGTGAAGAATACATAGACGATACTGTGATTGTGGACGAAAATGACAGTTTTGGTGAGAGAACTCTTTATGGCGACCGTCTAACAGCACTGACCGTCCAGAACCGGGGCACCCTCTCCGCAGACGCGATCGAATCGGTCTCCCTGCATCAGGATGGCTCCAGGATCGCTTCGACCACGACCAGCACCGACGGCGTGTGGACGCTCGAACCCGACCCGGACGAAGGGGTCATTCCGACCGGGGACGCGGCGACGAATCTCTCCGTGACCGCGACGCTGTCACCGGACGCACCGACCGACGCGACCCTGGACTTCGAAATATCCCCGGTCGAGGACGACGGTCTCGGTGACGAGTTCGACACCGGCGACCGCGGCATGTTCTTCGCGGACGGCTCACCGGTCGGCGGAATCGATAGCGGCCCGACCTACGCGGTCGCCGACCCCGCTGCCATCACCGCCGACGCCATCGCGTTCCAGAACCCCGACCGCGACGGCGCGACCGCCGTCGAACTCGCATTTACCGACGCCATCGACCCCGAGACGACGACGCCAGACGCGTTCGCCGTCGAGACGATCGCCGAGGAGTCGGCGAACGTGACCGAAGTCGTCGACGACGGTGACGGGCGGGTGGTCCTCGTGATGGGATCTGGAGTGGCGCCATCGGCTGTCGAGTCGGTGTCGCTGGCGAGTGGCGAGCTGGCGGTAAAATCGGGGGCCGCGGTCCCCGAGCAGACGCTCGCGGTCGAGTCCACGAGTGTGACCGTCGCCGAGGCGGACGAGCGCCCGCACGTGGTCTACCAGGGAGAACGTGTCGCGGTGCTCGCCAACGAGGGCGGTGGAGGCGAGAACGACACCCCGAACCGCGACGAGTCGGTTCGGATCGAGGCGGACACGACCGGCGACGGGGACGTGGACGAGCTGTGGGGGCTGGGCTCGACCGGCGAATCGAGTCTGCTGACGGTCATCGATACGAACGAGTCGAACGCATCGGCCTACCGGGTGACCTTCCAGAGCGAGGACGGGGACGAAGGGGAGACCGTCACGGTCCCGGTCGAGGAACTCTCGCTTTCCGTGACGGCCAACCGGACGAACACGACGGACGTCGCCGGACCGGTCGGGGCGACGATATCGGCCGCTGGAGGGGATCGGGCGATCCGGGCCGAACTGCTCGAAGCGGGGAACCAGACAGTCCTGGATAGCCAGACGGTGGCACTCGATAGCGAGGGTGACGGCGTGGTCGAGTTCGAGCCACGGGTGGCGAACGTGACGATTCGGGTGACGGACCTCGGGACGGGCGTCACCAATCGAACCGAGACCGTCACCGTCCGCAAGGGGTATCCGGGAGCCACCTTCGACCGAGCGGTGTTCGAGGAGGAACGCGGCGACGTGGCCGCCATTGGGATCCGGCTGGTCGATACGGAGAACGCGACCGTCTCGATCGGAAGCGAGGCGGTCAACTATCACGAACGCATCGAGGTGAAGGATCGAGACGGCAACGGCCACGCCGACCTCCAGGTGAACACCCACCGGGCCGGGTCCGGATCGCCTGGAGAGGGGATCGGGCTGGCCGGAAACGAGAACCACTCCGTCCCGAACGACCGTGTCGTCGACGTTCGGCGCACGGTCCCCGCAGCGAAGGGGCTCTCGGACCCCCTGGAGACCGGGAACTACACCCTCGAGGCCACCGTCGATGGCGAGGTGACCGACGTTGCGTTGCTACGGATCGTCGAGCGATCGACGGCCGGTGCCTCGACGCTCGTCGCGCCAGCGGGGGTGGACCTCGACGACCCCGAGGACATCGAGAACTGGACGACGCCACGCGAGACGGTCGCGGTAGGCGACCAGGCAGTCATCGCGGTCGACGCGACCGGCATCGACGGGTTCCTGAACGACAGCACTGACCTCCGGCGTGGGTCCACTGCCGCTGCGCGGACGGGTGCCTACGTCGACATTCGACGGGCGAATCCGCCACAGAATCAACCGGCACGCGGACTGAACGTCTCGAACGCCTCGACGCTCGTCGACGGCGAGCGGGACGGGCTGTACGTCGTCGTTCCCTCCGAAGGCGGTCCGTACGCGATAGAGGACGGCGAGGAGTTCGACGCCGCCTTCGTGTTGAACGAGACCTCACCGTACGTCCCCGGTGGGTCGGGATCAGCCGATGCCGAGCCTGAATCCGCCGAGACGGCGTTCGCCTTCGAAGCCCCAGACGGCCGCTTCACCGGTCTGGACGACGACGAGACCCTCGACCTGCAGGCGACCGCGAACGCGACGATAGCCGGCGAGACGAACGTCGCGCCGGGGACCACCGTCACGATTACGGTCCGATCGGACGACGACAACGTCACCTTCCAGCGATCGGACGAGGAGGTCGTCTCGGATGACGGCACTTTCGACGGTTCGGTCGACCTCGAGGACTATCAGGAAGGGACCGAGTACACGGTGGTCGCCACGGCCAACGACGACGAACTCACGGCGGTCCGCACGGGCAGCGTCGTCGAGGAACCGATCACGGTCGCTGCAGCACAGCGTCCCGACTCGTCGGGACAGTCCGCGGGTGGAGGGGGAAGCGAGCCGGACGACGAGGTGACGACGGCGGAGCCGACGACCACGAGCACACAGCCGACGACCGAGACGGATTCGCGAGATTCTGTCGAAGAACGGGCGGCCACGTTCGTCACCGAAGACGTCCCCGAGTTCATCAGAACGCAGGAGACGAACATCGTCATCGTGCTCGGTGTCGTGGCGTTCCTCTACGGACTCGTGGGCCTCCGCCGGTTGACGAGATAATCCGGGACCGACACCACTATCTGGCGGACGCCCTCACTGACGGTTGGAATGTCGGCACTGACTGACGTGCTCGCGTGGGTGGTCGTCGCGGGGTTCCTGTCGAGTGCGTTCTTCCAGCGACGGGAGGAACACGGCGGAATCGGAACCTGGTTGGCGACGGGTTCGTGGGTCACCTTCGGTATCTTCTGGGCACTGCTGGTCCCCCACTTCGCGTTCGTGCAGAAGAGTCCCATCGAGGGCGTGCTCAGTGCCATCGCGGTCCCGGCCTCCGCATACGTGGCGTATCTCATCTGGACCGACAAACGGAACTTCGAGACGTTGACCCGGGCCGTGGCCATCATGGGCATCCTCTATCTCCCCTTCGAGATGAGCGCGGTGCTCCAGCGCACCGCCATCGAGACGGTGACGGTCCACGTCGAGATGCTCATGACCTCGGTCGGGTACGACCCGAACGTCGTGGCGGGGCCGGATGGCCATCGGAGTACGTTCCGGTTCATGGGCGAGAGCGGCCACGTCTTCCTCACTACCGTCGTTCTCGCGTGTACGGGCGTCGGGAGCAGTGCGACCGTGAGCGGCCTCGTCCTGGCCCTCGATGCCCCGCTTCGGCGACGACTCCTCGGCGTGGCCATCGCCGTCCCGGTCATCTACGGGCTGAACCTGATCCGGGTCGCGTTCATCGCCCTCGCCCACGGCTACCAGTGGTTCGACGGGTTCCGGGACCCGGTCTTCCTGCTGTTCGGCACGGACAACCCCTACATGGTCTCCTACCTCGTCGCGGACAGGGTACTGGCCCAGTCGCTGTCGGTCGTCGCCCTCGTCGGGTTGACGCTGGCCCTCATGCGACTGCTC
This sequence comes from Halobacteriota archaeon, assembly GCA_051744605.1. Classification (GTDB taxonomy): domain Archaea; phylum Halobacteriota; class Halobacteria; order Halobacteriales; family Halobacteriaceae; genus Halanaeroarchaeum. Next base: position 32,993 of record JBNJDE010000004.1, on the reverse strand, counting down.
CCCGAGATATCGACCATCATCGAAGACGTGCTCTACCTCCTGACCGGCGAGTCCTACGACGTCCGCTCGCTGTTCTAAGAGCGTTTCGGACCGTTCACTGGGGCGACCGCTACGCCACTGCCCCCTTTCGTCGACTCAGAACCGAGGTTCTCCGGGAGCGAATCGGCGCCCGGAGAGTTCGGCCACGGAGAGACGATACAATGCCAGATCGACGTCCTGAACCGGTTCACCCCAGACGGACAGGTCGGTCCCGAACTCGGCGTTCGCTGCCAGTGCCGCGAGGCCGTCCTCGACCGCCGCCTCGGGGACGAGGGCCATCGTCCCGTCGACCAGGACCGATTCCGAGATACCGGTCTCGTAATCGGTCGAGAGGACGGCGAGACTCACCCGGTCGCCGTCCCCGAGCGCCTCGTTCTTCCGCCCGCCGGTCGTCATCTGGATGAAACAGTCCGTTCCGTCGTACCCGAACGACATCGGAATCACGTACGGGATATCATCGTCACTCAGTGCGAGGAACCCGTGCCCTTCCCGGAACAGCACCCGTTCGCATGCATCCCGGTCCATCTCCTCCATAGATTCAGTTGGGAGTATGGCCGTTCGAGGTGGATAGCTATTTTCGATGTCCAGATGACACGAGGATGGGCGCTTTTCCGGGAACGGGACGTTCTTGGCCCCGGCCACCCACGTGCGGACGTGAACCGTCAGGAGTCGTTCGTCCACGGTGCCCGCGACGTCGCCCCGGCGCTGGTCGGCAACGTCCCGTTCGGGGTCATCGTGGGGGTGACTGCGGTGAAGACCGGATTCGACCCGGTCGCGGCCGTCGCGATGTCCGGACTGATGTTCGCCGGGGCCGCCCAACTCGCCATGATGGAGCTGCTGCGCGATGCCGCCCCACTGGCCATCGTCGTGCTGACGGGACTCGTCGTGAACCTCAGGTACGTGATGTACAGTGCGACGTTCAGTCAGTACCTCACCGACTACGGTCCACGGTGGCGCGGTGCGATCGCGGCGCTGCTGATCGACATCACGTTCGCGATGTCGGTCACCAAAGTCGAAGAGGAACCCGCCATCGACACGGCGGGCTACTACATGGGGGTGGGGATTCCGCTGTGGGCCACCTGGGTTTCGGCGACGGCGGCCGGCGCGATACTCGGTGCCGGCGTTCCGGCCAGCTGGCAACTCGAGTTCGCGGTCCCGCTCGTCTTCCTCGCCCTGCTCGCGCCGGCGGTCAAGGATTCATCGACGGCCGTCGCCGGTGGCGTGGGAGGGGGCGTCGCCATCGCCCTCACGGGAATTCCCTTCAACGCGGGCTTGCTTGGTGGCGCCCTCGCCGGCGTCGTGGCCGGGGCGGTCGCCGGGAGGTGGCTGCACTGATGGCGACGCTCTCGACGACCACCGTCTGGTTGGCGATCGCCGGTGGCGCCATCGGCTCGTACCTCTTGCGCGTGTCCTTCATCGCCATCTTCGGGCGGGTCGACTCGGTCCCCTCGCGGGTAACCTACGTCCTCGGGTTCGTCCCGGCCGCCGTCCTCGCCGCACTCGTGTTCCCGCCCATACTCGCTCCGGATGGGACACTCGCCGTGACGATCGGAAACGACCGGCTCCTCGCCGGTGGCGTCGCCGCGGTCGTCGCCTGGCGGACCGAGAGCATCCTCGCCACCATCGCGGTCGGAATGGGTGTCCTCTGGGTGCTGACGTTCGTGGTGTGACCGACCTGACGACTGCGAGGACCCGGTACGATGGGCATACCGCCCCGACGGTCGTGGTAGGAACGGAATGGCCCGTCTATGCTGTTCATTACTTCCTCGCTGGCCGACGGCCCATACGACATGGGAGACAACGAATTGCCGGAGGTACGGCGTCGTGGCGTCCTACGAATGATCGGCGTCGGTGCACTGATGGGAGCGGGCGGCATCGGTGCATTCGCCGGGAGTGCAGCGGCCTGGGAACGCAACGACGTTGAATTCAAGGGCTGTTCGGCGGTCTGGATCATCGTCGAGCCCGAAGACGTCCACTGGAATCCGCCGCCCGTCGTCGCCCGTATCATCTTCGCGCTTCAGGATGGAACCACTGCGTGTCGAGACGTCGAATTGACGCCGAACAACACGGCGCCCATCCCGGGCCAGTACGGTGATGCACCCGTCCGAAAGGTCCGTGCTGACCACGGCGAGAAGGTCCTCGGCGTCATCATCTTCCGGCACGATGGAGTCGATCCGAAGGCCTCGCCGGCGTATATATTCGGCAATACCCATCGGTGTGCGAACACGCCGGATACCCCGTCGATCGAGGAGGCTGATTGCTACCAGGAAGCCAAAGAAAACGGTGGCTGGGACGCATCGAGCCTCTCGGACGAAGCGGACGACAACCACGGTGGCGGACCGGCATCCAAAGACGAGAACGAGAAGGGGAAGGGGCCGAAGAAGTGAGGCGGTCGACGCGGTTCGACTGGCTCCTTACCAGCGGTCGAAAATCAAGGTCCCGTCGTGGTACTGGAGTGCCAGGGACGCGACGATGCCGACGAGGAACGCCACACCGAGATTGACTGCGACACCGAGCACGCCGATCCCGACGACCATGACCGTGGCGTCCGCCTCCCGGATGCTCGTCCGCCCCAGTTGCACCGCGATGAGGACCAGGACGACGCCGAGCATCGAGGTCGGGTAGGCGGCGACGAGACCCACCGCGAACACCGAGAGGGCGAGATAGACGATTCCGAGGACGACGTTCGCCCCGGCGGTCCGTGCGCCGAACGCGTACTTGCCGGCGATGCCACCACTTCCGTGACACATCGGGAAGGCCCCGAACGGAAGGGCGGCGAGGTTCATGACGCCCATGCTGTTCGAGAGGGCGTCCGCCGAGATGTCCCGGTCGAAGTAATCCTGCAGGAGGACCGACGCGGCCAGCGCCGCGTTCCCGACGGTCATGGCCAACTGAGCGAGGGCAGCCTCGATGGTGGGCATCGTCGGGGTGGCCCCACCGACGAGCATGACGCTACCGAGGGCTGGGAGTGTCGGTGCCGGAACCCCTATCTGGACGCCGGCGACGACACCGCCGACGGCCAGTACGGCGAGTGCCGTGAGGTTCCAGTACCCGAGGGCGACGAGGAGGAACGCGACGCCACCGGCGAGGGTCGCCAATCCGAGGTCGGCGACGCTCAGACGCACGCCGGTCTCGAGGAGGACCAGCGCCACGCCGAACTGGACGCCACGGACGACGGGGCGTCCGATGTACCGCTCGATACGGGAGAGCGTCCCCGTCGATCCGATACCGAGGAGGACGACGCCCAACAGCAGTCCGGCGAGGAGCAGTTCCCCGGTCGTTATCGCGCCCGCGAGGACGAGCGCGGCGAGTGCCTTCATCGGTTCGACCGAGACCGGGACGCCGTAGTACAGACCCCAGGCGATCTGGAAGACGCCGAACCAGACGAGCATCAGTCCGAGCGAGAGTTCGGTGAGGACGGCGACCCCCACGAGGATGGGCAAGACCGTAACCGAATCCCCTATCGCGCCGGTGACCTCGTTCCAGGCGATATCGAGCGTGGTATCCGCACGATACGACACGGAGAGCCCCATCAGCCGACAAATTGACCCCCGGAGTAATGTATCTGGCGAGTAACTGATATCGGTTGCTCCCCTGTCCCGCTGGGGTGGCGTCTATTCACCCGAAGATGGAGCGAAGAGATCACTCCCCCCTCTGCTCGAGCGGTGATCAGTCCTCGACGATCTCGATGCCGCGATTGTTGACCGCGTTCGGGTCGAGGCCGACCTCCTCGAGGAAGTTGCGGTACTCGCGTTCGGCCTGTTCGGCCGCCTTCTGGCGCTCGCTCGCCCGGTCGCAGAGTTCGACGAGGGTCTCCGGAACGTCGTTCTGATAGACGATCCAGTGGTTCACTAAATCACTCATCCGCCGAATGGGGCTCGTGAAGTGACCGTAGATCTCGAAATTGAGCGCGTGGTGGCCCCCGAATGGGTCGTTCATGTACTTCGCGCGCGGCATGACCTTCATCACGGCCCACTGGATCTTCCCCAGCTGGCGCTCGGGAGCCTGTTCCAGGGTCGCGTTGACCGCCTTTCGGGGGTCGTCCCAGGAGTCGCCCGGGATGGACACGCCCTCGAGTTCCTGGATCTCCCTGAGCGCCTCGTCCCACTCGTCGGGGGTGGGCTGTGGGTGGACGCGATAGACGGCTTCCACACCGCGGGACCACATCAACTGGTGGGTGACCGCCTTGTTCGCTTTGAGCATCGACTCCTCGATGATCGTGTGCGCGCGGTCGCGACGCGGGTTGAGCACGAGCGATCCATCCTCCTTTCTGATCTCGTGCAGTCGGTCGGCGACCTCCCAGATCAGTTCGATCTCGTCGTGCAGCGGTGCCTCGGGGTCGTCGAGGCGGTCCTCCGCTTGCTTGTAGGTCAGTCGTTCGTCGCTCCTGATGACCGACTTGTAGATGTCGATGGTGTCGAACGAGAGGGTCTCCTTGTCGAGGTGCATCTCGACGGTGTGGGCGAGTCGGTCCTCGTCGGCCACCAGCGAACACACCGTCTCCGCCAGCACGGGCGGGAGCATGTGGATGGTGTACGCCGGCAGATAGACCGTGTTGCCCCGCCGGATGGCCTCGTCCCACATCGACGTCTCGGGCGTGACGTAGTGGGTGACGTCGGCGATGTGGACCCAGAGGACGAACTCGTCGTCGCGCTCCTCGATGGAGATGGCGTCGTCGAAGTCCTGGGCGTCGACCGGATCGGTCGTCCAGGTCGTCATCTCCCGGAGGTCGGCACGCTCTTCGGCCTCCGCCTGGATGTCCGTCTCCACGTCGGCGGTCGCCGCCTCGGCTTCCTCCAAGACCTCGGAGGGAAAGCCGTCGCTGATCTCGAACTTCTCGAAGAGGTCCTCGCGTTTGTTCTCGAGTTGTCTCGCGAGGTCCTCGTGGACCTCGACCGGCCCCTGGGCCTCCGCAGTGCCGGCTTCCGCCTGGGCGTCGTTCGACATACCGCTTCGTACTTGGGTGAGCCAGTTAGTCGTATCGGCGTCGCTCGCAGTCCTCGTCGTCGGGGTCGACGGAGTCGGCGAACCGCCGCAGGAAGGTCTCGTCGGCGACCCGACCGGCCCCCGCTCGCTCGAGCAGGGTCTCGAGGCCCTGGCGGTGCTGTTTGGTCAGCCCGCGGAAACACGGTTTACAGAGGTACTCGAAGGATTTGCCCGCTCGATCCCACCGGTCCCCGTACTTGTCGTATTCCCGCGCCGCAGCACGCTCTACCCGATCGCCGCAGGCGATGCAGGTGACCTCGCCGCCGGGCAGATCGTGTGCCATATTGTCACGGTTAGCGTCTTCGCACTTAACCGTTTGCCGTGCCCCGCGAACGGGCGATTTATGCGCCGAGCGGCCCTCGAACTCCGTATGAAGATCGCGACCCGCCATCACCTTCGGAGCGACCAGGTGGACGCCCTCCACGAGATGCTCAGGACCGACCTCGGCGTCGAACTCGACGCCGATACCTACGAACTCGTGGAGTTCGCGGACGAGGACTTCGACGTAGTGCTCGTCGACGGCGAACCGCTCATCTGGTACCCGACGGGGGAGCCGTTCGTGACGGTCAAGGGCGCGAACGTGGCCCAGCCGGAACGACACGTGGTGACCGTCGACGCTGGCGCTATCTCCTTCGTCAGCGACGGCGCCGACGTGATGCGCCCCGGCATCGTCGAGGCCGACGAGGGCATCGCCGAGGACGACCTGGTCGTCGTCGTCGAGGAGACCCACGGGAAGGCGCTCGCGGTCGGTCGGGCGCTGACCGACGGGGAGGACATGGTCGGCGACCAGGGGAAGGTCGTCGAGTCCTTGCACTACGTCGGCGACGACCTGTACGAATTCGAGGCCTGAACGCCACCGGCGGTCGGCGTCTGGCCGTCGAAGGGGCAAGAACTATGATTGCCGCGGAGTGTTCTCTCCCCTATGGGATTCATGGACCGCATCCTCGGGGGGAAATCCCAGACGACCGAGGATTACGTGGAGTTGGACCTCGACGACGTGGACACGCAGACCGACGCCCGCCTGCAGGTCCACATCGCAGAGATCGACGGCCAGGAAGACGTCATCGCGATCAAGGATGCCGTCTACGACGGTGACATCGTCATCGCCGACATCACCCGGCTGCGCATCGAAGACCGAACCACCGAGCACGTCATCGACGAACTCCGGCAGACGGCCAAGGAGGTCGGCGGCGACATCGTCCAGAAGGGCGACGACCAGATCATCGTGACGCCGAGCGGCGTGAGCATCAGTCGCGAGAAACTCAATCGGTAGGCGAGTCGTCCGGCCTCCGTGCGGCTCAGACGGTATCGGGGACGTCGTCCTTCTCGACGTCCCGCTTCAACGATTCGCGACGGGACTTCGCGTCGCGACCGGTCGCCTCGAGCAAGAAGTCGTTTTTCACGTCGACGGCGTCCGCCGCAGCGTCGGCATTGCCTTCCTCGATGACCTGTTCGGCCGGTTTCTCCTCGAAGTGGACGGCGAGTTTGTCCTTCTTCGAGCCGTAGGTGGCGGCACCGACGAGGATACGCTCGAAGACGGGGTTGTCGGGTTCGCCGACGACGAACATCTCGACGCCGTCCATCTCCTCGGTGCCGGTGATCGGACCGAAGTACTCCTCGACCGTTCCCTCGAGGTCTGGGACGCGCTCTTCGAGATATTCCCCCCGGCGCATCTTGTACTCCTTCATGCTCCGGGAAAGCAGTGGGAAGGCTATAACCCCTTCGTCACCGGCCTGGAGTCCCTGTCGGTCGCTCGTGGAAACGGGAACCGTGATCGGCGATTCCGGGGAGCGTCAGCGTTCTTCGGCGAGGTAGCCCGCGTGACACTCCGGACAGATGTCGCCCGCGCGGTTCGACGACCGGGCGATGGCCACCGAGTAGCCACAGGCCGGACAGTGGAGGATACCGTCCAGACTCCCGTCGGGCGGACCGGTGAGGTCGATCGGGCCGGCGCTCTTGATCCCCGAGGCGGGATCGGTTCGCGACCCGTCTGTCTCGTCGCCCTCCGACGCCTCCTCGAACTGGAATCCGGCCCCCGTCGGTGATTCGACCGCTTCCGACGCCGAACGGTCCCTGTCCGGTTCGGAGTCCGGGTGCGCTGGCCATGGCTCCGGTTCCGAACTCGGTTCCGGTTCCGGGTCGCGGTCCGACGGATCGGCTGGCCACTCCTCGCCAGTTGTACTCGGCGCCCCCGTCGCCCGCGCACCGTCGCTGTTCCCGGCGTCGTCCGCTGCGACGGGCGAATCGTCCGTGGACTCGTCGGTATCGGGCCTGCTATCCATCGCGTCTTCGGGGGCCTCGGGACCCGCGTCCGCCGTCTCGTCGCTCGGATCGTCGGCTTCCGCCGACGATTGCGTGTCCGCTGCTGGCACCTCGGCCGTGTTCGGTCGGTCCTGGGTGGATTCCGGTCGGTCTTCGATGGGTTCCGGTCGGTCTTCGTTGGGTTCCGGTCGGTCCTGGGTGGATTCCGGCCGGTCTTCGGCGTCGTCCGGTCGAGACTCGGAGCTGCTATCCGGAGACCCGACAGCATCGGCGGACGAGTCATCGAGGATTATCGCGTCCTCGTTGGCGCGTTCCCGTTCGGCCGCGCTGGCCTCGGCCTCCTCGACGAGACTGGCTGGGTTCTCTGCCTCCTCGACGAGACTGGCTGGGTCGTCGGCCGCGGCGTCGGTCGTCTCGTCGGCTGTCGACTCGCCCGCCGCCAGTCGGTCGTCCTCGGGGCGGCGACGGCGGACCTCGGTGTTCTCGCTGACGATAGACTCGGCACTACAGCGGCGACACTCCCGGAGTTCGCGGACGGTCACGACGATCTCCGAGCCACGTTCGTCCTGCTCGCGTTCGACCACGACGTCGCCGTAATCGTGTCCCAGCAGAGAGCACCTCAGACCCATTCACACGGGATTTTCAGGTGCATCCGCAAAAGGCTACCGCTCGGGGGTACCGATAAATCCCCTCGGGTGGTAACGACCGCTATGAGCATCCGGCGGGAATTCCGCCAGCGGGATTCGATCGAGGTCACCATCCTCCACGCACTGGCCGATCGGCGTGAGGGGGGCATGACCGTCTTCGAACTCCGCTCGCACGTCGATAGGGACATCGACGACATCGAACGCGCCCTCGCGAACCTGAAAGCCGACGGCCTCATCGACGCCGAGGAGAACGGTCACCGGACGGTCATCCTCGTGGACGAGCGGGTGATCCCGGACGAGCCGGTCGACGAGGACGACGAGTCGATCCTCGACACCATCCTCGACCGATTCGGCCTCTGATCAGCGAAAGAGCGCTTTGAGTTGCTCCACGGAGAACAGCGAGGACGGTTCGTCCATGTGGACACCGATCTCGCCGGCGAAGGTGGCCAGACCGGCACGCTGGATGGGTCGAGGCGCCGAATATCCTCTTCGGAGCAGTTTTCCGAGCGAGATCTCCCTGCCGAGTTCGTCCCGCCAGGCCCGCTCGTAGTTCGCGAGCGTCCCGGGGACGTCGGGATCGACCGTCCGCGCCGCCGCGTCGGCCGCCCGCAACCCGTAGAGGATCCCCCCACCCGTGAAGGGTTTCGTCTGTCCGGCCGCGTCACCGACGAGGAGGGCTCGGTCGGTCGTCACACGGTCCGGCGGGCCGATGGGGATCGCACCGGCGTGGCGGTCGTCGATGGTCGCTCCGTAGTCGGCGACGAACGCCTCGAAGGCCCCGGTGGCGTCGAAATCGGCGGGCGCGGCGAGGCCGTACTCGACCCCCGCGTCGCCACGCGGGATGCGCCAGGCGAAGAAGGTCGGCACCGTGAGGTGGACGTCGACGAAGTCGCCGTCGTCGGGGTTCGGGTCGAAGCCGAGAACGCCGTGGAGGAACTCGGTCGGTTCCGGCACGTCGAGCGACCGCCGGACGCGAGACCGGGGACCGTCGGCCCCGACGACGACCTTCGTCTCGACGGTCTCGGTACCCGACGGCGTCCGAACGGCCAGCGTCACCGCGTCGGCTCGTTCGGTCACGTCGACGACGGTGTGATCGTCGCGGACGTCCGCACCCGCATCCTCGGCGAGTGCGGCCAGCCGTTTGTCGAGTCCCACTCGGTCGATGACGTTCGAGACGGGGTCTCGCTTGTAGAAGCGGTACGGGGTGGCCTCCGGGCCGCCGAGGCGGAAGCGGGCACCGTAGACTTCGTTCTGGAGGAGCGCGGGACGCGCGTCGTCGGGGAGATATGACCAGAGGTCGCGGCTGACGTGACCGGAGCAGGCGAGCGGGCGGCCGATCTCGCCGCGTTCGAGGGCGAGCACGTCGTATCCGTTCTCGGCAGCGCGACGGGCGAATCGCGCACCGGGCGGGCCGACGCCGACCACGGCGAAGTCGTACATCGACCGGGATAACGGGCTGGACCGGCAAACCGGTTTCTCTCGCGGAAGTGCCTGGCTCGCGGGTCGTTCCTCTCCGCTAGCTCATCCGGTGGCTCCCTTCGGTCGCCACCCGGCTCACGGTTCACTTCGTTCTCCGCTCGACGTTTCCGCGGACCTCCGGTCCGCGCACTCCCCGCTCGCTCATTCGGTGGCTCCCTTCGGTCGCCACCCGTCACTCGTCGATGGTCCCACCCTCGAGGTAGTACTCGATCGAGTCTCTGGTCTTGTCGGTAACCTTCACGAACTCGACGACGCGCTGGTCGTCGACCGTGCGGTCGGCCTCGATCTCGAGTCTGATGCCCTGCGCTCGGATGTGTTCGAGGGTCGCCTCGACCGTCTCCGCACTCCCCCGGATGACGTGCCGTTCGCCCACTAGCTCCCCGGCCTCGACCTCGCGAATGGTCTCCACCATCGGGTAGAGGAGCGCCTCGCCGAGGCGGTGGGCGCGCTCTTCGAGTTCCGCTGCGGACTCGTCCCACTCGACGGCCTGAAATCCCTCGCGGATGAGCCGAGAGAAGGAGAAGTCGCGGCCGTAATCGAACGGGAGCGAGAACGCGAAGGCGAGGTCGTCCGCGTGCTGGGTGCCCGTCGTGTACTTGAGGAGGTCGCGACCGTCCGCCGATTGCATCACGACGCCCTCGCGACCGCGGTCGTCGAGGTCGTCGACGATCTCGCGGATCGCCGAGGGGGCAGACTCGGGCTCGAGGGTCGCAAAGCGGTCTGGCTGGGGAAAGTCGTACTCGGCGAGCAGGTCCCGACGTTCCTGAATTGGCAGCGGTCGGCCGGTCTGTCGGTCGCGCACGTCGAAGACCCGAACGTCGAGGCTGTCGATGTCGGGGTACTCGTGGGGCGTATACGGGTTCTCCGGGCCGACGAACTCGGTGCAGAGCATCTTCTCGGGATGGTCGGCGAAGAAGGGCTCGAGGTCCAGCAACGCACGGGCGCTGGGCGTCGAGAACGGACAGGCGATCCCACCCCGGGTGAAGGCGACTGGCTCGCCCACGTCGACGATGCGGACGTTGTAGCCGTTGAACTTCTCCTCGACCGCCAGCGGGCCGGAGAAGTAGGTGGGAACGCCGGTCTCCAGGACGAGCACCCGCGGGATGCTCGGGAACCCGCGGACGATGGTGTCGTCGAAGATGACGGTCCCTCGTTCGACGCCCCGCCGGGCGTCGGAGAGCCGACGATAGGTCGTCCCCTGGAAGGTGTCACGCTCGAAGTGCTCGAGCAGCGCGTCCGCCTCGTCCGGCGGCACGCCGAGGAGGGCTGGAACGTCCATATCCGAGTAGTTGGACCGCAGTTGACAAAAACGTGGCCCGGGTGTAGTTCTTTAAGCGAGCCAGTCCTATCCTCACTCATGTCGGTCCCGGAACATCCGCTCAAACAGCGCTTCGTCCTCGACACCTCGGTGTTCATCACCGACGAGATTCGACGGGGGGACGAGGACGTGGAGGCTGCCGTTTTGCGCCTCTTGGACCTCATCGCCGACGCGAAACTCCAGCTGGGCATCTCCTGTTATCTCCCGCCCTCCATCCACGCGGAACTGACCGGGATGCTCGAGGACCGCGAGGTGAGCGATACGGTCTACGAGAAGCTCAACACCTGGGTCATCCGCAAGAACCCGGCCCACTTCGAGGTCATGATCCCCGCGGACGTCGTCTATCAGTTCGTCCACGAGATGTCCGACCGGGTGAATCGGGGCCTGCGCCTCTCCGAACGGGCCGTCCGGGAGGCCCAGGAGCTCGACGACACAACCCTCGAGAACCACGACTACAAGACCGAGGTCGACAAACTGATCGGCGACCTGCGGAACAAGTACCGGCGGACGCTCCGCCAGGGCATCCTCGATTCGAAGGAGGACTTCGACCTGCTGGTGCTCGCCAGGGAACTCGAGGCCGGCGTCGTCACCGAGGACCAGGGCATCATCAACTGGGCCGAGGACTTCGGCCTCCGCTACATGTACGGCCGCGAGTTCCCCGCGCTGCTCGAGGAGTACCTCGACGCGGGACAGCGGCGTGCGTACTACACCGAGACCGAAGAGTAGCGAGACGGGCGAGAAGGCGTTCTCTCAGCCCAGAAGGACCATCCCGTTGACGGTCTGCGATTCGAGGGCCGCCGGGAGGGCCACGTCGAGTCGGTCCCAGGAGTCGCCCGCGTCGAGCGTACGGAACAGCCCCACGTTACTCGCCGCAAAGAGTTCGCCGGCCACACGTCCCGGTGTGAGGTCGTACCGGAGCACGCCCGCACCCGTCGGCAGGTCACCCGCGAGTTGCGTCCAGGTATCGCCACCACGTTTGCGGAAGACTGCGGAGTCGGCTCGAGCGCTGCGGTGGGCGGTCCTGGGACCCGCCGCCGCGGAGAGGAGGACCGTGTCGGGATCGCCGGGGTCCACCGCGACGCTCCAGCAGTACCCCTTCGAGAGCCCGTCCTCCGGATGGGACCAGGTGTCGCCACCGTCGGTCGATTCGGCGTAGCCGTCACCGGCGGCGGCCCAGAGGTGGGCAGGTGCATCCGGGTGCGTCGCGAGGGAGTGAACGTCCCACCTGGCAGAAGGGACCGTGTCCGTCCAGGTCTCGCCGGCGTCGAACGACCGGACGAGCGCCCCGGCTTCGATGCTCACGTGGAGTCGGCCGGGGTCGTGGGGGGCGACCTCGATCCAGCGAACGTGGTGGGTGTGCGGTCGCGGCGGGAAGGACCACTGTGGGGACGACCGGAGGTCGGTCAGGCCGTCTCGGTGCACCCACGACTCGCCACCGTCGCTCGAGCGGTAGACGCGACTGGGTTCGGTTCCGGCGTAGACGATGGCTGGTTCGGACGGGTCGACGGCCACCGCCGTGATGGTGTCCGGTCCGATCTCCTCACCCACGCGGGCCCAGGTATCGCCGCCGTCGGCGCTCCGCTGGAGTCCCGTCGCGAAGGTTCCACAGAAGACACGCGTTGGGGCCGCCGGATGGGCGGCCACCGCCTCGAGGGTCGGACCAGCGAGGACCGTTTCGGCGGACCACGACCCGTCGTCGCGCTCGTCGACGCGCAAGAGGCGGTCCTCGAAGGCCACGAAGAGGCGCGTCATATCGTGGCCTACGCGTGCGGGGGCAATAAGCCCGACCGGGAGTCACCGACGCCTAGAGGTCGAAGAACTCGGCCGCCTGCTCCATATCCTTGTCGCCGCGCCCGGAGAGGTTCACCAGGATGGTGTCGTGCTCCCCCTCGGCGGCGAGTTGCTTGGCGTGGGCGATGGCGTGACTCGACTCCAGGGCGGGGATGATACCCTCGGCCTCGCTGAGTTCGCGGAACGCCGCGATGGCCTCCTCGTCGGTGACGGCGGTGTACTCGGCGCGTCCCAGTTCCCGGAACCGCGCGTGCTCGGGGCCGACGCCGGGATAGTCGAGGCCGGCGGAGACGGAGTGGACCGCCACGTCCTCGCCGATGACCCGCGTCTTCATGCCGTGGATGACGTCGTCCTCGCCGGCGGCGAGTGGTGCGGCGTGGCGGGTGGAGTCGCCACCCTCGCCGCCGCCCTCCGCACCGAAGAAGTCGACGTCCTCGTCGTCGCGGAAGGCGTGGAAGAGCCCCATCGCGTTCGACCCGCCGCCGACGCAGGCGACCGCCGCGTCGGGGAGGTCGCCCGTCTTCTCGCGGAACTGCTCTCGCGCCTCCATCCCGATGACGCTCTGGAAGTCCCTGACCATGCGCGGGAACGGGTCGGGCCCGACCACGCTCCCCACGAGGTAGTGGGTGTCGTCGATGTTCGTCGCGAGGTCCTCGAGCGCCACGTCCACCGCGTCGGCGAGGCCGGCGTCGCCCTGGGTGACCTCGTTGACGGTCGCACCCATCAGGCGCATGCGGAAGACGTTCATCTTCTGGCGCTCGACGTCCTTTTTGCCCATGTAGATCTCCGTGTCGAGGTCGAAGAGCGCACCCACCATCGCGGTCGCGGTGCCGTGCTGGCCGGCCCCGGTCTCGGCGATGAGCCGTTCCTTGCCGGCCTTCTTCGCCAGGAGAGCCTGCCCGAGCGTGTTGTTGATCTTGTGGGCGCCGCCGTGGAGGAGGTCCTCGCGCTTGAGGTAGATGTCGGCGCCGTACGCCTCGCTCAGGTTCTCGGCGTGATAGAGTGGCGTCGGTCGGCCCGCGTAGTCCTCCAGGAGACCGTGGAACTCCCTCGAGAATTCCTCGGTACTGGCCACGTCGTCGTAGGCGTTCGCCAGCTGTTCGAGGGCGTCGTCGAGTGCCGGTGGTACGTGCCGTCCGCCGTAGGAGCCGAAGTCGCCGCTCATACTATCCCAGCGGTCCCGGAGGTGCATAAGAGTGGCCGTCAGTGTCCAGTACTGTACAGCAGGGGCCGGAACCGGCCCTCAATCGCCGCTCGCGGGAGCGACCTCGCGGTGCTCCCGCGGTCCCTCGACGTCGACGCCAGGCAGTTTGTCGCGGAGGTACCGGCCGGTGTGTGACTCCTCGACCCGGGCGACCTCCTCCGGCGTTCCGGTCGCGACCACCCGGCCGCCGCGTTCGCCACCCTCGGGACCGAGGTCGATGATGTGGTCGGCGTTCTTGACCAGGTCGAGTTCGTGCTCGATGACGGCGATGGTGTTGCCCCGGTCGGTCAGTCGCTGGAGGACGTCGATGAGTTTGCGCTCGTCGGCCTTGTGCAGGCCCGTCGTCGGCTCGTCGAGCAGGTAGAGCGTGTCGCCGGAGTCCTTCTTGCCCAGTTCCTCGGCGAGTTTCACGCGCTGGGCCTCGCCGCCCGAGAGCGTGGTCGAGGGCTGCCCGAGTTTCATGTAGTCCAGCCCGACGTCCACGAGGAGTTCGAGGCGGCGACGGATGCGCTGGTCGGCCTCGAAGAAGTCGTAGGCCTCCTCGACGGTCATCTCTAGTACGTCGGCGATGGTCTTCCCCTTGAGCGTCACGTCGAGGGTCTCGTCGTTGTACCGATCTCCACCGCACTCCTCGCAGGGGACGTGGACGTCCGAGAGGAAGTTCATCTCGATCTTGACCGTCCCCTGGCCGCCGCAGGCCTCACAGCGACCGCCCTTGACGTTGAAGGAAAAGCGCCCCCGGTCGTAGCCCCGCTGTTTGGCGAGTTTCACGTCGGCGAAGCGCTCGCGGATGTAATCGAAGACGCCGGTGTACGTCGCCGGATTCGACCGGGGCGTTCGGCCGATGGGCGACTGGTCGATGAGGCGGACCGATTCGATCCCGTCGATGCCCTCGATGGCGTCGTGTTCGCCCGGATCGACGGAGGTGTTGTCGTTCATCCGGCGGGCGAGGCCCTTGTAGAGGATGTCGTGGATGAGCGTCGACTTGCCCGACCCGGAAACGCCCGTGATCGCGGTGAACGCCCCGATGGGAAGTTCGACGTCCTCGTCGTCGAGGTTGTGCTGGCGAGCGCCGCGGATGGTGATCGCGTCCGTCCAGTCGCGACGATCGGTCGGCACGGGGATCTCCTTGCGGCCGGCGAGGTAATCGCCGGTGATCGAGTCCGCCGACGCCACGATGTCCTCGACGGGGCCCTGGGCGACGACCTCGCCGCCGTGTCGGCCGGGACCGGGCCCGAGGTCGACGACTTCGTCCGCCCGGTGCATCGTCGCCTCGTCGTGTTCGACGACGATGAGGGTGTTGCCGAGGTCACGGAGGTCCTCGAGCGTGTTCAGCAGGCGGTCGTTGTCGCGCTGGTGGAGGCCGATGGACGGTTCGTCGAGGACGTACAGCACGCCCACGAGACCGGAGCCGATCTGGGTAGCGAGGCGGATACGCTGGCTCTCCCCGCCGGAGAGCGTCGACGCCTCGCGGTCGAGCGTGAGGTAGTCCAGGCCGACCTCGACCATGAAGCCCAGGCGGGCACGGATTTCCTTCAGAATCTCCTCGGCGATCGTTCGATTGCGGTCGGAGAAACGCGTTTCCATCCCCTCGAAGTGCTCGAGGGCGTCGGCGATACTCATCCGGTTGACCTCGGTGATGGCGGTGCCGTCGACGAGCACGGCGCGACTCTCGGCCTTCAGCCGGGTCCCGTCACAGACCGGGCAGGTCGTCACCGACATGTACTCCTCGATGTGGTCGCGCACGCGATCGGAGTCCGTCTCGACGAAGCGGCGCTCCAGGTTCGGGATGACGCCCTCGAAGCGCTCGGTCTTGTGCCGGACGCCGTTCTTGGTCCGCTTCTCGAAGTGGACCTCCTCGTCGGTCCCCCAGAGGAACGCCTCCTGGACGTCCGCGTCGAGCTCCTCGAAGGGCGTCTCGACGCTCACGCCGAAGTGCTCGGCGACGTTGTCCAGCTGGGTCCGGTAGTACGACCGGTTGTAACTCCAGGGCTCGAAGACGTGTTTGATGGGCTTCGACGGGTCGACGACGACCAGGTCCTCGCTGACCTCCTTGGCCTGGCCGATGCCCTCGCACTCGGGACAGGCCCCGTGCGGGCTGTTGAACGAGAACGAGCGGGTCTCGATCTCCGGGAGGTCGATGCCACAGTGGGTGCAGGCGAGTTCCTCGGAGAACTCGACGGCGAGCGCGTCGCCCTCGGCGTCGTCGGCGAGATCACCGGTCGAGCGGGCCTTCGACCCGAGTTCGACGCCCGCCGGCGGGTCCGGGAGGATGACCTTCAACACGCCACCGGCCTCCTCGAGGGCCGTCTCGACGCTGTCGGTGATACGCGAGCGCGCCTCCTCGGATATCTGGACGCGGTCGACGACCACGTCGATGGTGTGGTCGTAGTTCTCGTCCAGGTCCGGACGGTCGTAGGCCAGGTCGAACGACTCCCCGTCGACCTCGACCCGGGAGTATCCCTCGCTGACGAGGTCGTCGAAGGTGTCCTCGAACGCGCCCTTCTGGTCGCGGACGATCGGCGCCGCGATCTTCGCCTTCGTTCCCTCCGGGAGTTCCAGGATGCGGCGGACCATCTGCTGGGCCGACTGTTCGCCGACCTCGCGGCCACACTCCGGACAGTGGGGCGTCCCGACGCGGGCGTAGAGCAATCGGAGGTAGTCGTGCAGTTCGGTCACCGTGCCCACGGTCGAGCGCGGATTGTTCGCGGCGTTCTTCTGGTCGATGGAGATGGCCGGCGAGAGCCCCTCCACCGACTCGACCTGGGGTTTGTCCATCTGCCCGAGGAAGTTGCGGGCGTACGCCGACAGCGACTCGATGTACCGGCGCTGTCCCTCGGCGTAGATGGTCTCGAACGCCAGCGACGACTTGCCGGACCCCGAGAGTCCGGTCACCACGGTGAACGATTCGCGGGGGATGGTGACGTCGAGGTCCTTGAGGTTGTGTTCCTGGGCCCCTCTGACCTCGATGACGTCCTCGCTCATGCCCCACACTCCCGTTCGACCGCGACGGTTCCGTACCGACTCATTGGTGTGTTCCAGTTGCTGGGCGCACTTACTCACGTCGGTCGGGGACCGACCACGCCCGGCGGTCCCCGGGTCAGACCGAGACCTGGACGGGCGTAGCGTCGGCCATCTCCCGGAGGCGCTCGGGGTCGGCGGGCCAGACGGTGTCCGGCGTCCCCGCCGCCGCCCAGACGGCGTCGAAGTCGAGGAGGGTCTCGTCGAAGAGCACGGGAACGTCGTTCTCGTGGCAGATGGGCGGGACGCCGCCGATGCTCCACCCGGTCGCGTCGCTGGCCTCCTCGGGCGTCGCCATGCGGACCGAATCCGCCTGGAGCGCGTCGGCGACCCGATCCTCGTCGACGTGGTTCGCGCCGCTCGTCACGACCACGACGACCCGATCGTCGGCCACCATGACGATGCTGCTGGCGATCTGGGCGACGTCGCAACCGATGGCATCGGCAGCGTCGGCGGCGGTCTTCGTTCCCTCGTCGAAGGACGCGACCTCGGGCCGAACCCCGTACCGGTCTTCGGCCTCAGCGACGAACTCCCGGGCGGTCGGGTGCATGGACGGTGGTGGCTCGGCTTCACTCATAAAAGCCCACCATCGCCGGACGCCACTCGGCCAGATCGGCCTGAACCCTTACACCACGTCGGTACGTGTGTCACGCCCATGGCCGAACCGTACCGCCGGATAGCACGAGAGATGGCCGATGCCGAGACGGTCGTCGCCCTGACAGGCGCCGGGGTCAGCACCGCCTCGGGGATACCGTCGTTCAGGGGCGAGGGTGGCATCTGGGAGCGGTACGATCCCGAATCGTTCGCCAGCTGGCGATTCCAGCGCGAGCCCGACGCGTTCTGGACGGACTGGGTCGACCTCCACGATGCCGTCTTCGAAGGAGCGCCGATCCGCCCCAACCGGGCACACGAGGCCCTCGCCAGGCTCGAATCGAAGGGGGTCCTCGACGCCGTCATCACGCAGAACGTCGACGGACTGCACCAGATGGCGGGCTCTCGGCGAGTCGTCGAACTCCACGGCAACGGCGACCGGGTCGTCTGCGAGGAGTGTGGTCGGCGAACCCCAGCCGACACCGCCATCGAACGGGCTCGCGAGACCGATGCTGCCCCGGTGTGCGAGGCCTGTGGGGGCGTCCTGAAACCCGATGCCGTCCTCTTCGGCGAGGCGCTCCCGCAGGACGCATCCCTCGAAGCCACTACCCTCGTCGAAGGGAGCGACGTCTTCCTCGTCATCGGGACCTCGCTTTCCGTCGAGCCGGCCGCTTCGCTCCCGGAGACTGCACATCGACACGGGGCCACCCTCGTCGTGGCGAACGACGAACCGACCACCGTCGCCGACCGCGCCGCTGCGACGTTTCGGGAGCCTGTGACCGAGGTGCTGCCCGGACTCGTGGACGCTCTCGCGGCGATCACGTAGCCCGACGAGTGGGGCAGTTCCGGTCGGGACTCACTGCCGCAGCCTGCGCTCCAGCCTCGTCGCCAGTTCGGGCGTCCCGAACCGCCGACGGTACTCCCGCTCCAGTTGTCCCGCCACGAGTGGGAGGAGGCTCATCCCGAACACCACGAGCCAGCCCGTTCGTCCGATCGGGGTCGTCTGGAGCGCGAGCGAGACGCCCGGCAGGTAGACCGCACCGACGAGGATCAGCGCCGAGAGCCCCAGCGCTCCCCAGACGAACGGGTTCCTCGTGACCTCGTTGACGGCGATGCCCGAGGTCACGTCGCGTACGTTGAACACGTTCCAGAGCTGGGCGAACGCCAGCGTGAGAAACGAGACGGTGACGGCTTCGGCGGTGTGCAGGCCACCCTCGTAGAGCCCACCGGCGATCACGAACGCGCCGATGGTCGCGGTGGCGATGAACAACCCGTAGAGTCCGAGTTCTGCCCACTGCGTGCGTCCCATGATCGGTTCGTCCGGGTCCCGCGGTGGCCGCTCCATGATGTCCTCGGTGCCCCCGGTCGCACCGAGCGCGAACGCCGGGAAGATGTCCGTGACGACGTTCAAAAAGAGGATCTGGAGGGGGAGCAAGGGGAGGGGGAACCCGAGCAGGGACGCGATCAGGATGGCCAGGAGTTCGCTCAGGTTACACGACATGAGATAGAGCACGAACTTCCGAATGTTGGCGAAGATGATGCGGCCCTCCCTGACCGCGTGGTAGATGCTCTCGAAGTTGTCGTCCTGCAAGATCATATCCGAGGCCTCCTGGGCGACCTGTGTGCCTCGTTGGCCCATGGCGACCCCGATGTCGGCGCGCTTCAGCGCCGGCGCGTCGTTGACCCCGTCGCCGGTCATCGCGACGATGGAGCCGACGGACTGGTGGAGGTCGACGAGGTCGAGTTTGGCGGTCGGATCGACCCGCGCGAACACCGACGCGGCCGCGAACCGGTCCCTGTCCGCCCGGGAGATGGCATCCGGGTCGTCGAGTCGCTCGCCCAGGACGACGTCGGCGTCGTCCTCGTCGACGAGGCCCACGCTCCGTGCGATGTTGGCGGCCGTTCCCGCGTGGTCCCCAGTCACCATGACCACGCGCATCCCCGCGTCCTGGCACCGCTGAATCGTCTCCCGGACCTCCTCGCGTGGTGGGTCGATGAACCCGACCAACCCGAGCAGCGACAGCTCCTCGTACGGTTGAGTCGCCGTGTCGTCCACCGTCTTCCTGGCGACCGCGAGGACGCGCAACCCGTCGTCCGCGAGTCGTTCGCTCTTCTCGATCCACCGATCGCGCTCCGCAGACGAGAGCGATTCGACGCCGTCCGCGGTCACAACGTTCGAGGACGCGTCGAGGACCGCCTCCGGCGCCCCCTTGACGGCCACGAGATACCCGTCGTCGACGTCGTGGTAGGTCGCCATCATCTTGACCGACGGATCGAAGGCCACCTCGTGGGCCTCCGGCCGGGACTCGAGCAGGTCCTCGCGGCCGATACCGGCCGTCGCCCCGGCGACCAGCAGCGCGACCTCCATGGGGTCACCCGTTCCCGTCACCTCATCGCCGTCCTCCGTGATCGAAGCGTTGTTACAGAGGACGCCGACGGACAGTGCCTCCGCGGCGACAGGATCGTCGAGGCCGCCTGACACGGCCTCGCTGGCCGAAGATCCGTCTTCGGTGTCGGTCTCGGTGAGCGCGACCGACCCCCCGGCCACCTCGAGGACGGAGACCGTCATCTCGTTCTCGGTCAGCGTCCCCGTCTTGTCGGTGCAGATGACGGTGGTGGACCCGAGGGTCTCCACGGAGGCGAGGTTGGTGATGAGCGCGTTTCGGTCGGCCATGCGCCACATCCCCCGGGCGAGGACGAGCGTGGCGACGATGGGGAGGCCCTCCGGGACGGTGGCGATGGCGAGCGCGATGGCGGTCTCGACCATCAAGAACAGATCCTGGCCCCTGAGCCAGCCGGAGACGAGGACGATGGTCGCCACGACGAGCAGGAACGGGACGAGCGTCCGACCGAGGTCGTCCATCTTCTCCTGGAGTGGGGTCTGTTCGTCAGCCGTCGCCTGCAAGGACGCCGAGATCTGGCCCAGTTCCGTCTCCGGCCCCGTGTCCACGACCACGGCCTCGACGCTGCCACGGGTCAGGTACGTCCCCTTGTAGAGCATGTTCTCCCGGTCGGCCAGTGGGACGTCCTCGTCGAGCGCTTCGCTGGTCTTGCCGACGGGGACCGATTCGCCAGTGAGCGCCGACTCGTCGACCTGCAGGCGGGAGGGTTCGATCACTCGGAGGTCGGCCGGGACGAGGTCGCCCGCTTCGAGAACGACGATATCGCCGGGGACCAGGTCCTCCGCGGGAATCTGACGGACTTCGCCCGCCCGCCGGACCCGGGTCTCGATCTCCGTCATCTCCTGGAGGCTCTCCATCGAACTGATCGCCCGCATCTCGGTGACGAACCCGATGACCCCGTTGATCGCGAGGACGGCGAAGATGGCCACGGCCTCGATGGTGTCGCCAAGGAGGAAGGCCCCCACGCCCGCGACCGCGAGCAAGAGGACGATGACGCTCGTGAACTGGTCGACGAGTACCGAGACCCAGCCCCGTCGCTCGGTCTCGTGTAACTCGTTCGGACCGAACTCCGCCCGTCGCGTCTCGACCTCGTCCACCGACAGCCCTGCCGCTTGCGAGACGTCTGCGCGCTCGAGGACGTCTTCGACCGACTGGGACCACGGCACTCGACGTTCGCGACTGTCTCCTCCCATCGATCGGTTCCCATGAGAGTTCCATCGCCGACACCAAATGGTTACCTCTTTGAGAGCTCCACCCGTCGCCGACCGGAACGACTACGTGCCAATCCCGCCACTCCCGGACCATGCGGGCGGAGGTACGCAACGGCGACATGCACCCGACCCTCGTGATCGGTCTCGGCAGCGGCGACGCCATCACCGCGGAGGCGGGAACCATGATGGTCGTCGGCGACGGCGTCACGATGCAACGGCCCGAGGAAGGGGGTGTCCTCGACTCCATCCGGAAACGGCTCTCCGACCGGACGCCCATCCGCGTCGTCCGGTACGTCGCCGAGACGGCGGGCGAGGTGACCCTCGCGCCACCCCTGCCCGGCGAGATCGTGCGCATCCCGGTGACCGAAGACCCGCTGTACGTCGTCCAGGCCGGATCCTTCATCGCCGCCCACGACAAGGTCTCGCTCCGGTCGACCGCCGACAGCGAGCACACCCTCCGGGGGGAGGAACTCTCCTTCCTCCAGCTCGTGGGTTCCGGTCCGGCGTTCCTCGCGGGATACGGCGCGGTCGAACAGCGGACACTCAACCGTGGCGACCGTCTGACGGTCGACGCGGGCCACGTCATCGCGTTCACCAAGGTCGCCCACGAACTCGAGACGGTCGAAGGGGTGAAATCCGCGGTCTTCGACGACGAGGGCGTCGTCTCCCGCTTCACCGGTCCGGGTCGCGTCTGGCTACAGACCCGGAGTCACGACTCACTCCTCGCGTGGTTGCAGCCACAACTCGAGGAGCTGACCTGAGTCCCACAGCCGGCAGTCACCACGCCGAGCGGAACGCTTTCACGCTTCGCCGTGCTACTGCGTACAATGAGCGACGACGCCACCGAGTTGCGCGAGCGTATCGAATCGTGGCTCTCCGTCCAGATGCCGATCATCCAGATGCACGGCGGGGAGAGCGCCGTCAAGTCGGTCGACCCCGAATCGGGGCGGGTGGCCGTCGAACTCGGTGGCACCTGTGCCCACTGTGGCATCAGCCCGCGGACCGCCGAGCGCGTCCGCGAGAACCTCGCCGAGGAGTTCGACGACGTGACCGAGGTCGAGGTCGTCTTCCTGGACGACACCGAGGCCCTGGGCGTCGACCAGGCCGAGAGCATCATGGGCATCGACCGGACCCAGGGCGGTCGCGGTGGCGAGGGGAAAGGACACCTCCCGCCGGAGAACTACTTCTAGCCGGCCGTCGACAGACCGGTTACTCCTCGAGGGCGTTCGCGACCTGCGAAGCGACGTCCATCGCCTTCTCGGCGAGCGGTTCCGAGACGGTGCCGGCGTCCACCGACGCCGCCAGTTCGTCCTCGTCGACGATTTCGACCGTCCCGTCGGCCTGTTTGATGACGTCGACGTGGAGGTCGACGTATCGGATCACGTCGGGAAAGACCTCGACCGGCGTCGAGACGTTGACGTAGGTCCCACGACGCTCGCCGTCCTCGCTCCGGTAGACCGTGGGATACCACCAGCGGCCCTCGGTGAACCGGGTCGTGGCGACGTCGCCGTCGACCCGTGGCACCCCCAGCGCGTCGTAGGTCCCGCCGCCGGTCATCGCCCGCTCGACGGTGACCCGTTGGGTCTCCGCGTCGACGGCAGTGACCGCCCCCCGGCCGAGCTCCACGTAGCGACCGTCCGGCTTGCCGTGGCCGATGGCGACGCGGTCACCCTCCGTGGGGCCGAACGACGCAGTGACCGCCTCGAACGGGAACTCGTTCGCCTGGACGCCGAGGTGTTCGGCGAAGTCGACTGCTCCGCTCGCCCGTTCGTCCCCCGCCTTGGTGCGGTGGTGGCCGGGCATCGTCGCGGTCACGTCCCGACGGAGGGCGTCGAGGGCGAACCGCGACGACCGACCGAACCAGGACCAGACCAGGTGCGTGGGTGTCCCGAGCCGGCCCTCGCCAGCGGCGGAATCGAGGGCGGCGTCGAGCTCGTTCGCGCGCTCGACGGCCGCGGCCAGCGCGGCGTCCAGGTCGGCGACCGCGAGGTCCTCGGCCCCCCGTTCCCAGACCACTCCCCAGTCGTCCGGGACCGACGTCGAGAGGAGTTCGGTCGTCCGGACCAGTTCGTGGGTCGGTGTCCCGTCGGGGGTCCCCGCGACGAGCGAGTCGACGCCCGCTTCGAGGGTCACGACGTCGCCCGGAATCCGGAGGGTCGTGTCCAGAACGGGGCGGCCGCGGTCCCACGGTGCGCGGGGGTCGGTCACCTGGACCCGGATCTCGTCGTCGACCGCTACGTATCCATCCGCGTTCCCGAAGGGGAGAAAGCCCTCCCGGTCGCCCGCGAGCGAGACGATGGCGCCACCACCGTTCGTGTCCGTGACGGTGCCCGAGAAGACCGCCCCTGGGGCGGCGACGTCCGACCAGGTGAACGTGTCGATGGCGAGGTCGTCGACGGCGGCGCGGAGACCGGCGACGGCCGACGGATCGCCGGCAATCTCGACGCCGTGGCGGTCCCGGGTCATCTCGACCGTCACGTCGGCCGGTTCGGTGGGAAATTCCCGGTCGAACCGGCGCTCGATAGGGGGCGACGCCTGGACCACGTCGAACGGCGGGTCGCTCGAGAGGAGGTGGTTCGTGAGTGCGGTGGCGTAGATTCCCCGCACCCGGACCCGCGGTCGTGGATCGCCACCAGCGTCGGTCGTCTCCGACGGCGGGGGTGTCATACGAGGGCGTTACGACCCCGGGGCTTTCACGATTGTCGGTCCAGTCCGGGAAAGGGCTTAGTCCGTTCCCACGCTAGCTCGTCCTATGGACGACCGGAATCGGCCCGACCCGGTGCAATGGGCCGCCGAGGAGGGGCAGGACCTCTACGACGTGGTCACCTGGGAGGAGCGCAGTCGGCTCGATTCGGTCTCCCGATCGGTGTACGGAGGCCTCGTCGCGAGTGGCCGAGCGATCGTCGTCAGCGTCGCCCTCCTCATCGTCCTCAGTCAGGCCGCGCTGACGGTCGCCGCGTTGCAACGCGACCCGATCGTCGGCGCCTACATCGTCGCCTCCATCGTCCCCGCACTGATCATCGCGTTCTACGTCTGGCGCTCGGACGTGACGATGGCCCAGCCGCTGGACTCACTCGCCATCACGTTCCTGCTCGGCATCCTCTTCGCCAGTTTCGCGGCCGTCGCGAACACCTCCCTGGAGGGGACCTTCGCGGCGTTCGGCTCGATCGGACTGGTCCTCTTCTTCTATCTCGTGGTCGCACCGGTCGAGGAGGCGGTGAAGCTGCTCGCGGTCAGAATGTACGGCTATCGCCAGGTGGAGTTCGCCGCGGTCGTCGACGGTGCCGTCTACGGTGCGGTCGCGGGCCTCGGCTTCGCGGCCATCGAGAACACCCTCTACATCACCCAGCAGTACTTCCAGACCGCGGTGATCGGGGGCGAGACGCCGCTCGTCGCCACCCTCCAGACGGCCGCCGTCCGGACCTTCGCGGGCCCCGGCCACGTCATCTACTCCGCCATCGCGGGCTACTACCTGGGCCTGGCGAAGTTCAACCCGGCGAATCGTGGCCCCATCGTCGTGAAGGGGCTGCTCATCGCGGCGTTCATCCACGGGACGTACAACGTCCTCGTCTCGAACCTGGGGGTGGGTCTCGAGCTGCTCTCCCCGGTCGTCTTCATCCCGGCGGGCATCGGGTTCATCGCCTTCGTCGTCGTCTTCGACGCCGTCATCCTGTTCGCGCTCGTCGTCAAACTCCGGACGTACGCCCGAGCGTTCCGGGAGACCGGGGCCGCAGCGTACTACGGGCGGTCCGACGGTTCCAGCGCCGATACCGCGTCGGCCACCGGCGGCGGGGAGTCGACCGAGGGGGCCACGGCCGGCGAACCGACGTCGAGTGATAGTTCCACCGTCGGCGAATCACGGTCGATAGAAGGGGAGCGAGCCGGCGAACCGGCGTCGATGGATGGTTCCACGGCCGGCGAACCACGGTCGATAGAAGGGGAGCGAGCCGGCGAACCGACGTCGACTGACGAATCGGAATGAGAACCGCGCCGTGTCGGCCTACGCGACCTCGGCCATGCGTTCGACGTACTTCGCGATGACGTCCACCTCGACGTTGACCGCCTCCCCCGGGTCTCGCTCGCCGAGGGTCGTCTCCTCGTACGTCGTCGGGATGATGGCGACGGAGAAGGTGCCGGCGTCGTCGTCGAGGTCGGCGACGGTCAGGCTGATGCCGTCGAGAGCCACAGAGCCCTTGGGCGCGAGATAGCGCTCGTAACCCTCGGGGAGCGCGAACGTGAACGTCCAGTCCTCGCCGACGGACTCCACGTCCACGACCTCGGTCGTGGTGTCGACGTGGCCCTGGACGATGTGGCCGTCGAAGCGGCCGTCGGCCGGCATCGGCCGCTCCAGGTTCACACCGTCTCCCTCTCGCACCTGCTCGAGGGTCGTCTTCGCCAGGGTCTCCGCCGCGGTGAACACGGAGAACCAGCGGTCGCCGGACTCCTCGACGGTGAGACAGACGCCGCTGACGCCGACGCTCTCGCCGGCGTCGAAGTCGGTCATCCCCTCGGTCGCGATGCGGAGTCGTCGTCCGCCCTCGTCGTCCGTCACGGACTCGACGATGCCGGTCTCCTCGACGATGCCGGTGAACATACGCTGGACTACCGGGCGACCGCGCAAAGACGTACCGGATTTCTCGTAGACGGAGCTACTGCAGGATGGTGACGCTCTCTTCGCCGGCCAGGGACTCCTCGAGGGTATTCCCGGTGGGTTTGCCGTAGAGCAGGACGTCGATGGGGAGGGTCGGGGCGCCGTCGATGAGGTTCTGGAGCAACACGAGACGCTCGCGGGCGCGACTCATCCCGACGTAGAAGACGCGGCGTTCGTTGTCCGTGAGGACGGGGACCGGGGAGGACTGGCGGGTGAACTCGACGCCCTCGGGAATCTCGCGGTCGGTCGCCGTCGCGACCATCTGCTCGACGACCTTCTCGGTGAGGTCGGTCGCCAGGAAGACGTGGTCGGCCTCGCGGCCCTTGGCGCTGTGGATGGTGCCGACGCGAACCCGGTTCGGGTCGACGTGCTGGTAGTCGCCGCGGAAGTAGGCGTCCACGCTCCGCCGCTGGTACCGGGTCACCTTCCGGAGCATGTCCGCCGCCGACGCGGGAGCCGGCACGAAGGGCGCGTACTCGCGGATCGTCTCGGGGTCGACCTCGATCTCGGTGAGGTCGACGTCCTCGCCGGCGGCCTCCTCGCGGTCGTCGAGATAATCGCGGAAGTCCGACCGGTCGTTCGTCCCGAAGGCGGAGGACTGCAGCATGTCGACGAGTCGGCGCGTCTCGAGACCGTCGATGGGTTCGTCCTGGTCGAGAGCTTCGACGGCCGAGATGTACTGCTGGAGGCGGTCGGTCCAGAGGCGCTGGTCGGTGAGCGCCTTGAAGGGGATGCCCTCGCCGATGAACTCGTCCACGAACTCGAAGAGCTGATAGCGGGCCCGGAAGAGGACCATCACCGAGTCGTCCTCGGAATCGCGGATCGTACTCCGCACGTTCCGGACGAGGTCGAGGACCGAGGGGCTCTCGACCGCCTCGACGGCCCCGCCCTCCTTGCGCGGCCGGAGGTCCTTGTCCTGGCGTTCGTCGATGTGGGCGACCTCGCGATTGACGACGTCGAGCACGTGGGAGGGGAGCCGGTAGGAGTTCTCGAGGATGACGTCCTCGTCGGTCACCTCGTCGAGGAGGAGTTTCGGGTCGGCACCCTGCCAGGCGTAGACGACCTGGTCGTCGTCGCCCGCGATGAACGCCGTCTCCATGTGGGGTTTCCACTCCTCGTAGACGGCGTACTGCAACTGGGTGATGTCCTGGAATTCGTCGATGACCAGGTGGTCGACGCGGGGGACGAGCGAGCGCTGCTGGACCCGCTCGAGCATGTCGGCGAAGCCGACGAGACCGTGCTGGCCCTTGTAAGAGCGCCACCCCCGGATGGCCTCCGGGATGTCAACACGGTCGTCGCTGGTCGGCCAGGTGGGCGTGTACTTGTTCCCGACCTGGGCGTTCTCGTCGATGTCCGGCGGGAGGCGAACCTCCTCGTCGTTCCAGCGGAACGGCACGTCGTACCAGTCGGCGACGTCGCGCTGGGTCCGCTGGAGCCACTGGCTCGTCGCGATGATCTTGTTGCCCAGGGTCGTCGAACGGGCCGTGCGGCGGGACCCGGAGGCGTACTCGTCCTCGTAGGGGAGACCGAACTCCTCGCAGAACTCCTCCTTGTCGTTTTCGCCCACGACGTCGCCCCGCGAGAGGTTGAGCAGGTCGTAGGCCTTCGCGTGCATCGTCGAGACGTTCCCGCGAAGCGCTCGTGGGTTCATGTCGAGACGGTCGGCGAGCCGCTCGCGGACCTCGGCCGCGGCCGCCCGGGTGTACGAGACGACGAGGATGTCCTCGACCGCGACGTCGTCCCGTTCGAGGAGTTGGTCGACTCGGTCCAGCAGTGCTGTCGTCTTCCCGCTCCCTGGTCCCCCGAAGAGGCGCGTGACCTCCGGGTCCGTTTCAGTCATTGTCCAGTTACAGGGGCCGAAACCCTATAAACAACCTGAAAAGCCACCGCTGGGGGTCCTGGACCCGGCCCGGGCCGTCGGACCGTCGGGCCGACAGTCGCTCGGGACGGTCACCCGACGTCGACGACCGCCGGTCAGGACCGCCGCGTCGAACGTGCCTCCCGCACGTCCGCCCCGTCGCGGATCTTGTCCTCGCAGTTCGGACATACCCGCGGTTGGGTCACCCCGTCCGGCGTGAAGACCCGGACGTACGCATCGGTTACAAAAGAGCCACAGTTTTGGCACTCCGGCATGCGTTCGTCTGGCCGTTTGATGCCATCCATCTTAGATGTGCCGGATGCGTCAATCGGGAAGACTATGGGGTCGACAGGCACATCCACCACGCATGACCGCGGCGGCCGTCTACGCGCTCGCGCTCCTCCCGGCCGTCATCTGGGGGTTCACCCCGATCCTCTCGAAACGCGGCATGGCCGGTGGCGGCTCGTCGCTACAGGCCTCCCTGGTCGTCGTCGCCGTGGACACGACGCTGTACGTCCTCGTCTTGCTGGCCACCCGAGGCACCGAGATATTCGTCGACCTGCCCTTCGAGGCCATCGCGCTGTTCGTCCTCGCGGGCGTCGTCGGCACCGCCCTCGGCCGCCTCGCCATCTTCACGGGGGTCGACCGGGTCGGGGCCGCGATCAACACCGCGGCCGTCTCCATCCGGCCACTGTTCGCCACCGTCCTCGCCTTTTTGTTGCTCGGTGAGAGCGTCGGGCTGCACACCGCCATCGGTATCCTGGTCGTGGTCACCGGGCTGATCACCCTCACCCTCTCGAAGGGCGGCGACGTCACGGGCTGGGCGCGAGCGGATCTGCGCTACCCGCTGCTCGCGGCGCTCTTTTTCGCCACCGGGAACGTGGCCCGGCGGTACGGGCTGGTGACCTTTCCCGACGTCAGCCTGCTGGAGGCCGTGATCATGAACGAGTTCGGCGGGATGGTCGCACTGGGGACGTTCGCGCTGGTCGCCGGGCGTCGAGACGTCCTGCACGCACCGCGGAAGACCTACGCGTACTTCGCGGGCAGTGGGACCCTCACGGCCGTCGCGTTGCTCTCCCTCTTCGCCGCGCTCCAGGCAGCGCAGGTCGCCATCGTCGACCCGCTGTCGGCGACGGCGCCGCTGTTCACGACGGTCTTCGCCGCGGTCCTCTTGCGGGACCTCGAGCAGGTCACTCGCCAGGTGGTCGCCGGTGCCGTCCTCATCGTCCTGGGCGTCGTCGTCATCACTGCATTCTAAGCCGCCGCTCTCCTGCCGGACGCGTCGCTGTCGGGGAAAGCCTATGAAAATGCGGGGTGAGCCCCCGAACGCCGTATCGATCTTACGGCGACCAGCCGCAGACCGAACAGCGCATGGCGTCTACGTCGTGGATTCCGCCACACTCCGGACACTGCTTTTTGTTATAGCTTCGGTCCCATGCTGCAGTCGTGTGGCCGTTGTTCTCGAGGAACTGGTCCAGGACAGCGTCGTCCGAAGTGTCTGCAGTCGCCATACGGGCTATGGTATTACGTGGCACACCATATTCCTTCCGGTACGACAGAAATTCACATGGTAAGCGATCGGTAGCCTCCTCGGAGCCAGGATCGCTACAGGTCGTACAGCTCGCCGTACTTCTCGGTGACGTACGCGAGGAAGTGATCGGCCGCGTACGACTCGCCGGTCGCCGCTTCCACGAGGTCTTCGGTGGTCATGCGCGAACCGTGTCGATGAACTTTGGTGGTGAGCCAATCCCCCAGCGGTTCGAACTCGCCGGCGGCGACGTGCCCATCGAGGTCGTCGATGGCTTCGTCCGCGGCCGCGTACAGCTGGGCGGAGAGCACGCTCCCCATAGAGTACGTCGGGAAGTATCCGAAGTTGCCGTGACTCCAGTGGATGTCCTGGAGGGCGCCCTCGCTGTCCGTCTCGGGTCTGACGCCGAGGTACTCCGCCATCTTGTCGTTCCACACCTGCGGAACGTCCTCGACGGCCAGGTCGCCCGCGATCAGGTCGCGTTCGATCTCGAAGCGGAGGACGATGTGCATGTGGTAGGTCAGTTCGTCCGCCTCCACGCGGATGACGTTGTCCGGGTCCACCCGATTGGCGGCGGCGTAGAGATCCTCGACGTCGACCCCCGCCAGATCCGGGAACCGATCGACGAGGGCCGGCAGGAAATGCGCCCAGAAGGCCCGCGAGCGGCCGACGTGGTTCTCCCACAGCCTGGATTGGGACTCGTGGACGGTCATGTCCCGGGGCTGGCCCAGCGGCGTGCCGTACTGGTCCTGGGGCAGTCCGAGGGTGTACCTCGCGTGTCCGAACTCGTGGATGGTGCTGTACAGCGAGTCGAGCGGGTCGTCCGGCGAGAAGCGCGTCGTCACCCTGGCGTCGAACTGGGTGCCCATCGAGAAGGGGTGTGTCGAAGTATCGAGACGGCCACGCTCCCAGTCGTAACCGAGGGCGTCGAGGACGTCGCGTGCCAGGTCCTCCTGTGTCTCCGGGTCGAACTCCCCCGCGAACGGCCTCGGGAGGTCCACGTCGCTCTCGCGGATATCGTCGATGAGCGGGGGGAGTTCCTCGGCGAGTTGCCCCAGGATACGTTCGGCGGTCTCGAGACCGAGATACGGTTCGTAGTCCTCGAAGAGGACGGCGTAGGGGTCGCGGTCCGGATCGATGTGGGCGGCGTACTCCCGCTTGAGTTCGATGAGTTCCTCGAGCGCCGGCGCGAAGGCGTCCCAGTCGTCCTCGGCCCGAGCGGCCTCCCAGACCGGGAGCGCCTCGCTCGCCGCCTCGGAGATGCGTTCGACGAGGTCCCGGGGGACGCGGGTCTCCCGTCTGTAGTCACGCCGTATCTCGCGCACCGCGCCGGCTTGCTCGACGGTGAGGTCCGCGTCATCGAGTTCGTCGAGCAGTTCGCCGACCCGGTCGTCAGTCAGGAGGTCGTGGGAGAGCGAGGAGAGCGTCGAGAGCTGTTTCGAGCGGGCCGGCGTCCCGCCCTCGGGCATCATGACCTGCTGGTCCCAGCTCAGCAGACCGCGCGCATTGCCGACGTTGACGATCCGTTCGTATCGGTCGAGCAATTCGTCGTAGGCGGCAGGTGGGTCGTCGGGCATGCATCTCACTCGGGGCGCTCAGCCCATCAACCCTCGCGTTTTTCGTCCCGAGCGGACGGTCACCCGTCCGCGGCCGGCCAGGACGTCGCAACGGTCTCGTAGCACCGACGAACGCGGTCTAGCACCGCGAGCGAGACGCTCTCCGCTTCGGTGTGTGCCTCACCCGGTTCGGCCGGGCCACAGACCACCGTGGTCGTTCCGGCCGCCGCCAGCCACCCCGCGTCGGTCGCGTGGGGTTTGACGACCGCCTCGGGCGTCGACCCCTGGACGCCGGCCGCCGCGATGACCGCCTCGGCGAAGTCGGGGTCGTCACACCGCATGGGTGGCAGGTCCTGGTCGACGCGCCACTCGACGCCGGGAACCTCCTCGACCTGCTCCAGGGCCGCCCTGGCGCCCGGCACGGTCCGCTCGTCGACGGTGACCTCGCAGGCGTCCGGAATCACGTTCCACGCCGTCCCACCCTCGATGCCGGTGACCGCCAGGCTACCGGTGGTGGTCTCCCCCATGACGGTCGTCTCGGGGGCCGAGAGCTCGCGGATGATGACGACCGCATCGGTCGCCCGGTAGATGGCGTTCTCGCCCGTCTCCGGCTCGGAGGCGTGGGCCGTCGTGCCGCTGGCTACGACCGTGCTCCCACGGCGCCCCTTGTGGGCGACGGCCACGTCCAGCACGCCAGGGGCCGAATACCCCATCGATCCCTCCCCGACGACGGCGTACTCCGGGGCGAACCCGGCGTCGATGGCGGCCCGGGCACCGACGCCGCCGTCCTCCTCGCCGACGAAACTCGCGAAGACGAGTTCGCCCGCTGGCTCGGCGTCGCGGAAGGCGAGGAGCATCGCGGCCAGCGCACCCTTCATGTCCGCGGTACCGCGTCCGAAGAGTCGACCGTCGCGCTCCTCGACGACGTACTCGTCGCCGTCGACCTGGGAGTCGGCCGGTGGGACGACGTCGTGATGGCCGACGAGCGCGAGGGACGGGCCGGTCCCGCGTCTGGCGACGACGTTGCCGGCCGCGTCCCGCGAGACTCGCGCGTCGGTCTCCTCGCGAAGCCACGACTCGATGGCGTCCCCGGCGGCGGTCGCGTCCTCGTGACTCGGGAGCGAGACGAGGCTGGCAGTCAGGTCGCGGAGCTCGTGCATAGATGTGGAGTCCTCCCGGCCCTCCGTAAAACCGGTGGCCGACCGTGCCGGTGCCGGAAAATCCGCCACGACGGACCGGGGTGAACATCCTTTTTTAGTGGCCGTCCGTAGTGGATCGTATGAAGATCGTCCCGGACACGAGCGTGGTCGTCGACGGCCGCATCTCCGAGAAGGTGGTCGACGGCGAGTACGCCGGGGCCACCATCTACCTCCCCGAGGCAGTCATCGGCGAGATCGAGTCGCAGGCCAACCGGGGACGCGACATCGGGTGGGACGGCATCGAGGAGCTACAGCGCCTCGCGGACCTGCACGACGACGGGAAGATCGAGGTCGAGTACGTGGGTGGGCGGGCGACCGAGGCGGAGATCCAGCGGGCCAGCGAGGGGGCCATCGACGCGGTCATCCGCGAGGTGGCGGTCGAGTACGACGCCACCTTCGTCACGAGCGACATCGTCCAGGCCGAGGTCGGTCGGGGGAAGGGACTCACCGTCGAGTACCTCGAGCCGAAGGACCGCGAACGCGGTCGCCTCGGCATCGAGGACTACTTCGACGAGACGACGATGTCCGTCCACCTCAAGGTCGGCGTCGTCCCGATGGCCAAACGCGGCGACGTCGGGAACATCGCCTACGAACCCATCGGCGACGAACCCCTGGACGCGGACCGGCTGAAGGAGTTCGCCTCCGAGATCATCGACACCGGCAAGCGCGGGGAGGACGCCTTCATCGAGTTGCGCGAGGAGGGGATGATCATCGCCCAGATCCGCGACATGCGGATCGCCATCGCGGAACCGCCCTTCTCCGACGGCATCGAGATCACGGCGGTCCGCCCCATCGTCAAGACGACGATGGACGACTACGACCACGTCGATGAACTCCAGTCCCGCCTGAAAGAGCGCGACCGGGGGGTACTCGTCGCCGGGGCACCGGGCGCCGGGAAGTCGACGTTCGCCCAGGCCGTCGCCGAGTTCCTCGACGACGCCGGCAACGTCGTGAAGACCATGGAGAAACCGCGCGACCTCCAGGTCGGCCCCGAGATCACCCAGTACACCGAACTCGCGGGGACCATGGAGAAGACCGCAGACTCGCTGTTGATGGTCCGCCCCGATTACACCATCTACGACGAGGTCCGGAAGACGGACGACTTCGAGGTCTTCGCCGACATGCGACTCGCCGGCGTCGGCATGGTCGGCGTCGTCCACGCGACTCGGCCCATCGACGCCCTCCAGCGGCTGGTCGGTCGCGTCGAGCTCGGGATGATCCCCCAGATCGTCGATACCGTCGTCTTCATC
>JBNJDE010000003.1:0-40091 GCA_051744605.1 Halobacteriota archaeon | reverse complement strand
CCACCCGATGACCGGGACGGCGACCAGCCGGAGGAGGTCGGGAAGCGTAGACACTACTGTGACATCCCGGCGCGGGCGATTTAGCTGTTGTTGAAACGGACCGACGGGGTGGACAGCAGAACCTGTCGGCGCCACAGAGTGAAGCCGTTCGACGCCCAATCGACTGGCATGAGGCGAGGAGCGGCCGATGGGAACCCCGATAGCTGGACGAGCGGGCCAGTCTGGTCCATCTTCGCGACGTACGGCCGGGAGAACCTGCACTACGCGACGCTCGGCGCGGTCAACACGATCCTCGGGCGGGTGTTGGCACTGGTCCCCGCATTCGTCATCGGCCTCGCCGTCGACGCCATCTTCCTCGACCAGCGAGCGTTCGGACTGCCACTGGTTCCCCCCGCATGGATTCCAGGGTCGGAGATGGGGACGGTGTGGTTTTCGATCGGGGTCCTCCTGACGGCGACAGTGCTCGGTGCAGTCGCCTCGTGGTTCGAGGACTGGGGGTGGAGCGTCTTCGCCCAGCGCATCCAGAACCACCTCCGCATCGACACCTACGCCCACTTACAGCGACAGGATCTCGCGTACTTCACCGGCCAACGGACCGGCGAACTCATGAGCATCCTCAACAACGACGTCAACGCCCTGGAGACGTTCCTCGAGGACGGGTTGAACTCCATCTTCTGGATCGGTGCCACCTTCGCCGGAATCGGCGCGATACTGCTGACGCTGAACGCACCACTCGCCCTGGTGACGCTGCTGCCGGTGCCGGTACTCGCGATCTTCACGCTCGTGTTCACGCGCATCATCGAGCCCAGGTATCTCGCCATCCGCGGCGAGATCGGCGACCTGAACGCCCGATTCGAGAACAATCTCAGCGGCATCGAGGTCATCAAGACCGAACATGCAGAGGGACACGAACGGGAGCGGGTGGCCGAGGCGTCCGCCAGCTATCTGCGGGCGAACCTCGACGCCGTCAAGGTGCAGATCACCTACTTTCCGGGACTGACGCTCATCGCCGGGGCCGGTTTCGCCGTCACCTTCCTCGTCGGCGGCTACTGGGTCCTCACGGGCCCACCATTCGGTCTGGCCGCGACGCTCTCGCCGGGCGAGTTCGTCACCTTCGTCATCTACGCTCAGCAGTACCTCTGGCCCATCGTCCAGTTCGGAAACGTCGTCGACGACTACGAGCGCGCGAAGGCCGCCGGAACTCGGGTGCAGTCACTCCTGCAGCGCGAACGGTCGGTCGAGGACCCCGCCGACGCCGACCCACTCTCCGTCCGGTCGGGTCGCGTGGAGTACGACGGCGTTCGATTCGCGTACACCGACGACCGGGTCATCGCCGACGTCTCCTTCGACGTCGCCGGCGGCGACACCGTGGGCGTCGTGGGACCGACCGGCGCGGGGAAGTCGACGCTCCTGAAGTTGCTCCCGCGCCTCTACGACGTGGAGAGCGGTGCCGTTCGCATCGACGGCCAAGACGTTCGCGACGTCTCGCTCGCGAGTCTCCGGCGAGCCATCGGGTACGTGAGCCAGGATCCCTTCCTGTTCTACGGCACCGTCCGGGAGAACATCAGGTACGGGAGTTTCGACGCCTCGGACGCCGCCGTCGTGCGGGCAGCAAGGCGGGCACAGGCCCACGAGTTCGTCCAGAACCTCCCGAAGGGCTACGACACGCTCGTCGGTGAGCGAGGGGTCAAACTGTCCGGCGGCCAGCGCCAGCGTCTCGCTCTTGCCAGGACCGTACTCAAAGAACCCGAGATACTGATCCTCGACGAGGCGACCAGCCACGTCGACACCGAGACGGAGGCGCTCATCCAGGAGAGCATCGACGAGTTCGCTCGTGATCGCACCACCTTCGTCATCGCCCATCGACTCTCGACGGTTCGGCGTGCCGACCGCATCCTCGTCCTCGACGACGGGGCCATCGTCGAACGGGGCACGCACGACGAACTGCTCGAGAACGAGGGGCTCTATGCGAACCTCTGGCGGGTCCAGGTCGGCGACATCGATGGACTCCCGCCGGCGTTCCTCGAACGGGCGCGTCGGCGACAGGCGGAGATAGAACGGGCGGATGGTGCGGGTGAGGAACCGGCCTGGAAGGACTGGTAGGCGCGAGCAACGGCCGGTGTCCGTCACGACCTGATGAATCGTGTCTCGTCCGAACCGGCTACAGTTCGTCCCAGTCGCCCGAGAAGAGCGCGTTGATCAGTTTGCTCTCCGCCGTTCTGAGATGGTCGAGGACGGTCGGTTCCGAGACGCCCAACTGCTCGGCCAGCTCCGCGACCGTCGTCTCTCGCGGCCAGGTGTAGTAGTCCGCTTCGATCGCCAACCGGAGCGTCTCCCGTTGTTTGCTGGTGAAGATGTCCATCGGGAAGAGACTCCCCGACGACCGGTCCTTCGTGGTCATCTGTACGACGTCGATATCCGCGTTCCTGACGCGACGGACGGTGTCCAGTCGACCCCCGATATCCGACCGTCGGTGCTCGGTCACCACCGTCCAGAACTCGCGCCCGTCGGTCATCCGAACGGGCTGATCCGGATAGAATCCGGAGTTGACGAGCGGGTCGTGGATGCTGTCGTGGGCGCTGTACTCGACCAGCAGCCCACGGGAGGTGTTCCCCGGCGAGGGAGTATCCGAATCGTACTCGATGTCGTGACCGAGGGTCATCACGCGCTCGATGCGATCCGATGCGCGTATCGCTGCCACGAGGTCGTCGACCGCACTGATGGTGGGTCCGTACACCGTGAACCGACCGGTGGCCTTCTCCCCGGCCGTGTACACGCCGTGGCCCAGGAGGCCACCCTCGAACCCATCGGTGACCTCGAGTGTCCAGCAGTTCGGATGCCAGATGCTAAGCGTGAGGCGGAGCCCGGATTCGCGCCCCCCGGAACCCGAGGTGTCGTCGGCCCTGGGGGGACGTGGGTCGGCCATCCAGTGGAACTCCACCCGGAGTCGGATAACCCTTATGTCAGTCGAAGAAGCACTCCGCGCCCGGTTGCCCGGCCAGGGACCGGACTCAGGGGTCCGAATACCGCGGCCGGACGTACGGGGAGGTGAACGCCTGGAGGAGCGACCCGTATCCAGGAACGAATCCCATCTGCTCGCCGACGCTGACCGGCGGGGTGGCGTCGGTCACGTCCAGCACGGTGTGATCGCTACTCGCGCCGACGACCGAAACGTCGCTTCGAACCGGTCGGAGGGCGGACGGGTCGATGTCCTGTCGTCCGAGCGCGACGATGGCTCGGTCACGCGTTCCCGCTCCCTCCGTCTCGGCTGGTTCGCCAAAGGCCGCCTGTGCCGTCTCGCCGTCCGTCGAGGTCGGTTTGGTCTTCCGTTCGACGACCTGTGTGACGATCTCGAACGCGTCCTGTCGGAGCGTGGGGACGGCCGTGTCCGTCGTCGGCTCTCGACCGAGCAGGATGGCCTCCCCGAGACGGACCTGCGTTATCCCGTCGAGGTCCGTCCCATCGTCCAGTCTGGGCACCACCGCCGAGCCACCGATCGAGACGGTGTCGAGTGAGCGGCCCAGTATCCGTTCTGCTCGGGACCGGATCTCGCGGATCTCCGCCATCTTCCGCTCCGTCGCCTGGAGACCGTTCATGCAGGCGAAATTGACGCCGATACCGGTGACG
Organism: Halobacteriota archaeon; assembly: GCA_051744605.1. GTDB lineage: Archaea > Halobacteriota > Halobacteria > Halobacteriales > Halobacteriaceae > Halanaeroarchaeum. The sequence goes on along the minus strand of JBNJDE010000003.1, from coordinate 36,464 downwards.
TCGATGGCGGCGAGGTCGTCCATCCGAGTCAGTGCACTCCGCAGATCATCGACGAGGACGCCCTCCCGCCGGTCACCCACGTCGACCATGATGATGGCTCCGTGGGTCGCCCCGAGACGGTCGACCGTCGCGTCCAGTCGTTCGAGCGTCTCGTATTCGGTGTGAACCGAGTAGTCGGCCGTGGTGGCGACGGCCTCGAGGTCGCCCATCATGGGCGGTCGCAACAGCAACAGCGGGACGTCGTATCGCTGGTCGAGGGTTCGAAGGTTCTCGATTCGCGAGTCGGCGAGGAGATCCGCCCCGCCGTCGAGCATGGCCCCGGCGATGCTGCGGTCGCCCGATACGCCCTTGGTCACCGCGGCGAGGTCGCCATCGAATCGGTCGGCGAGTGACCGGGTGTTCTCCCGGATCGCGTCCAGTCGGACGCGGATCTGCGGAAGCGTCCGATTCCCCCGGTCGACGGTCGAATCGTTCGAGGACGCCATCGGTTCAGGCGACGAGGTGGGTTGCGGCGTGGGCGACCGTCCGGGCGACGTCGAGGACGTCGTCCGTGTACACGAACTCGCCAGCGCCGTGGATGTTCTCGCCGTCGGGCCCGACGATCACCGTGGGGAGGTCCGCCCGGTGGCCGAAGTAGTTGAAATCGCCGACGCTCGCGAAGTACCCGATTTCGGGCGATTTCCCGGTCACGGCCTCCGTCCCGTCCTCGAGTGCGCGAACCAGTTCGTGATCGGCGTCCGTGACGTAGGGACCGTAGTAGACGTCCGGCGCGGGCGCGTCGCGAACGCTCACCGCCACTTCCGAGTCCAGATCGAGGTCGACGATTAGTTCCTCCGCCTGCGCGATGACGTCGTCTTTCGACTCGCCGATGACGACGTGGCGATCGGCGTATAGTTTACAGTGTTCCGGGACCGACAGGGTCTCACTGCCGCCCTCGATCTTGAGCGGACAGACCGACCCATCACCCAATTGTGGGTGCGACCCGACCGGCATCTCCGTCAGGGCGTCAGCGATGCGCCCGGCGTCGACGATGGCGTTGGTCCCCTTGTACGGCTGGGAGCCGTGGGCCGCCTCGCCGTAGACGTCGAACTCGTAGAGAAATCGGCCACGAGCCCCGAGGAGTAGCGCCGGATTCTCGATGTCCTCCTGGGCGAGAATCGGCCCTGGTTCGGTGACGATCGCCATATCGGCCTCGTCCGTGTATCCGTCGCGGATGAGCTGGTTCGACCCCAGCCCGTATGGGCCCTCTTCGTCGACGACCGCGGTCAAGAGCACGTCACCCGACCAGTCGACGTCGGCGTCGGCGAGTGCCTTGAACGCCACGAGGTGGCTCACCGTGCCGCCTTTCATGTCACAGGCACCCTGGCCGTACAATCTGCCGTCCTCGATCCGACCCGAGAGCGGGTCCTCCTCCCACTCGTCGACGATCTTGACGGTATCCAGGTGACCGTTCAACAGTAGCGTCGGTGCTGACGGGTCCGCTCCCTCGATCCTGGCGACGACCTGTTTCCCCTCGTAGCCGGTGATCTCGGATTCACGAACGTCGTGATACGATGGATCGAGGCCCTGCTCGTCGAGCCAGTCGTAGACGAACTCGACCGCCTCCCGTTCCTCGAAGTAAGGGCTCGGAATCCTGACGAGGTCCTGAAGGAGGTCGATCGTCTCGTCGTACTCGATCGACGCGGCGATGCGATCGGCGAGCGAATCGACGTCGCTCGAGGGCAGTTCCTCAGTCATCGGTCATTCCGAAGTCGGGGTTGTAGTCTTCGGTGGCCACGCCAGGGAGGGTGTCGAAAATCTCCCGCGTCGTCGTCTGGTCGTCGCGGCCGCGGTACCAGAAGAACGCGAAGATGACCGTCCCGACGGCCAGCCAGGGGACGAATATCTGCAAGGAGCCCTCCCACGCCCTGCCGACGGTCAGGAGTGCACCCGAGCCGAGGACGGCGACGACGACGGAGACCAGGTGCCAGCCACCGAAGTCGATCGCCGACTGGTCGTGCAGTTCGGGCCGGGAGAGGTAGATGTAGCCGACCGTGATGGAGACGGTGAAGTACGCGATGAGGTAGCTGAACGTCGCGATCGCGATCGCCTGGCCCAGCCCCGACGACCAGAACGTGAGTCCGACCGCACCGAGATAGGTGATGAGCAACGAGTAGTGCGGCGTCCGCCATCGCTCGTTCACCTGGGAGAACCACGTCGGGAAGACCTGGTCCCACCCCCAGGCGTAGGGCATCTTGATCGCGGCGGCCATCACCGCGTGGACGCTCGACGTGGTCGCGAGCAGCCCACCGATCGCGACGATCACGGTCGCGTTGAACGGGAGGAACACTTCACCGGCGGTCGCGAGCGGTCGGGCCGACTCGGCGAGGACGCGCCAGTCGTCGACGACGCCGTAGATGACGATCGCCGTCCACACGTAGATGAAGATCAGGAACGCGGTACCACCGACGAGGGCGAGTGGAAGGTTACGGTCCGGGTCCTTCACCTCGGCACTGATCATCCCGGCGACCGCAATGCCGATGTAGGCGTAGAACAGCGGGACGGCCGACTCGAGGGCGCCGCCGTAGCCGCCGGTCATGAAGGGCGTGTAGTTACCCACGTCGATGTTCCACGATCCCGGAACGATCAACACCAGGATCGAGACGATCAACAGCGAGAAGATGATGTTCTGCGAGAGGCTGTACCGTTTGATGCCCACGAGGTTGATCGCGAAGAGGACCGTGAGCAACCCGAACCCGGCGAGGGTCTGGTCGACGGAGGGGATCAGGACGGCCAGATACGAGCCGAACCCGATCGCCAGAGCGGCCTGTGCGGCCATGTAGCCGAGCCACTTCGACCAGGTGACGGCGAATCCCGCATACCGGTTCTCGTACGCCCGCGAGAGGAACGAGTGTGCGGACCCGGCGCCAGGGAAGATCGTGGCGATATACGCGTAATTGAAGGCGATGGCCATCGCGATGATGCCGGTCACGACGACCATCGCGATGACGCTCGGCCCGGTCGTTGAACTGGCGGTACCGAGGGTGACGAAGAGTCCGGCGCCTAACGTCCCCGCCACCACGGTGGCGAAGGCACCGAATAACCCGACGTCCCGCGAGAGTTCCTTGTTCTCCCAGACGGATCCATTTGTCATGATTGACCCAATGAGTCGTGGAGACTCCCCGGCCCTATAGCGATGGGCGAGTATCCTAGGGGTTAAATTGTGAGGATACGCCGCAGTCGGCAGTCCTCTAGACCGCGGACAGTGGCACCCGGATTGACCAGGCGGAAGACGATTCCGCACGGCTGGCCGCTCGCTCGAGCGCGGCGGTTCTCCCTGCGGGGGTCGGATGGCTCGATGGTACGAACGAGACGGAGCGGGGAAATTCGGCACCGACCCTAGCTACCTAGGTGGCCGTCCCTCCCGACCACCCAGGGGTCCCGCCGTAGGGGGGAGACGACCACCAGCATCACTGACTCCTCAGAAGACGAATGACAGCTGGACTGGCATGACGGGTGAAGACGGCGCACCCGCTCCCGAATCGCTGCGCGAAAGAACGTGGAAGGTCGGAGCTTCAGATGACGCGGTCCTGGAGGTAGTCCAGGTGCTTGGCGTTGTAGACGATCTTGACTTCTTCCTCGGCAGCGGAGCCGATGCAGGTCAGGCGAACGCCCTTGTCCTCGACTTCCTCGTCGGAGAGGATCTGCTGCATATCCATGTCGATCTCGCCCTCCTTGACGATCGCTGCGCAGTTCGCACAGGCGCCAGCGCGGCACGAGAACGGCCAATCGTAGCCCTGGGCTTCGGCTGCTTCGAGGATGTACTCCCCGTCGGCGACGTCGAGGGTCCCGTAATCCTCGTCGTCGAGGCCAGCACCGTCGGCCTTCTCGAACACATCGTCGTCGTCCAGGTCCCATCCCTGGTCGTCCAGCGTCTCGTAATTGAGGTATTCTACTGTCGGCATCACTAGCCTTGTTCGGCGGCTTCCGGGATAGTATTTTCCTTTTTGTACTTTAGGTGTACCAAAGAGTCGTGAGAGCGACCGATCTCGGGTTTTTGATACGTCGTACGATCTCGCGAGTGGACGGCCAGGGGGACCCACGTCGTTTAAGCGCGGCCGGGCGGTACCGTCTGACATGACCTTCGAGTCCTTCGCGGTGATCCCCGCCGTCGACGTCAAGGACGGCGAGGCGGTCCAGCTCGTCCAGGGCGAACGCGGGACCGGCTCTCGGTACGGTGACCCGGTCGCGGCGGCACAGCGATGGGTCGACGAAGGGGCGAGAGCGCTCCACCTGGTCGACCTCGACGGCGCCTTCGACGGGGAACGGGCGAACGCCGCGGCGATCCAGTCCATCGTCGATGCGGTCTCAGTCCCGGTCCAACTCGGCGGTGGGATACGGACGGCCGAAGACGCCAGATCCCTCCTCGACGGCGGTGTCGAGCGCGTCATCGTCGGAACGGCCGCCGTCGAGAATCCCGACATCGTGGCCGCAATCAGCGAGACGCATCCGGGAACTGTCGTCGTCAGCCTCGACGCGAAAGACGGCGAGGTCGTCGTGTCCGGGTGGACGGAGGGAACGGGACTCGACCCCGCCGAGGCGGCGACCCGCTACGAGGAACTCGGTGCAGCGGCCATCCTCTTCACCGACGTCGACGTCGAGGGGCGCCAGACCGGGGTCCGTACCGGTCCGGTCGAGGCCGTCGTCGATGCGGTCGATATCCCGGTGATCGCCAGCGGCGGCGTCGCCACCGTCGACGACGTCCGCGCACTCGCGGATGCGGGCGCAGGCGCGGTCGTCGTCGGGACGGCGCTCTACGAGGGGGCGTTCACCCTCGCGGAGGCGCAGGCGGCGGTCGGCGGAGACGGGTCGTGACGAGTTCGCCGTCGGCCCGAGCGAGCGCAACGGCCTTGTACCCGGCGTGCAGAGAACGAGTGTATGAGCGAGCGGAGCGCCGCGATTCGCCGGGAGACGGCCGAGACGACGGTCGACGTCACCCTCGAACTGGACGGTGACGGGTCGACGTCGATAGACACGGGCATCGGCTTCTTCGACCACATGCTCACGGCCCTCGCCACGCACGGTCTCTTCGACCTGACCGTGCAGTGCGACGGCGACCTGGAGATCGACGACCACCACACCGTCGAGGACGTCGGCATCGTCGTCGGCGAAGCCGTCGCCGAAGCGCTGGGCGAGAAACGCGGTATCGTCCGGTACGCGGACCGGCGCGTCCCCCTCGACGAAGCGGTGGCGAGCGTCGTGGTGGACGTGAGCGGGCGCCCTTACTTCGCCTTCGAGGGAACGTTCTCCCAGGAGACCGTCGGCGAGATGGAAAGCGTCATGGCGAAACACTTCGTCCGGTCGCTGGCGACGAACGCCGGGCTCACCCTCCACGCTGGCGTCGAGGGGGAGAACGCCCACCACGAGGTCGAGGCCCTGTTCAAGGCGCTGGCGCGAGCGCTGGACGACGCCACGCGGATCGACGAACGCCGAGCCGAGACGCCGTCCACCAAGGGAGCGCTGTGATGTTCGACGCCATCATGGAGAAGTTCGAAGGCAGCCCCGGCCAGCAGGCCGTCATCAGGTTGCTCCTCGAACGCGGCTTCTCGGTCAACGACGACGGGCGGGTCGTCTCCGGATCGATCGAGATACCCGACACCCAGGTGGCAAAGGAGGCGGGCGTCGACCGCCGCGTGGTGGATTCCACGACGAGCGCCATCCTCGAGGACGACGAACTCCGTCGCATCTTCCAGAACATCTCCCAGATTCCGAGCCTGATGGACCTCGCCCCGGTCCTCGACCTCACCGTCCTGACCGTCGCCGTCCACGACGCCGACGAGCCGGGGATCGTCTCGACGGTGACCGGGCTGTTGGCGGACAACGGGATCACCATCCGCCAGACGATCAGCGAGGACCCCGAGTTCACCGACGAGCCCAGACTCTACCTGGTCACGGCCGACCCCATCCCCGGCGAGCTGCTCACCGAGCTCACGGATCTCCCGTTCGTCCGCTCCATCGAACTGTCCTGATCAGCGTCCGATGACGCTGTAGATGACGAACGCGTAGCCCAGCGAGGCGATGGCGTTGTGGACGGTCAACAGGCCGACCGTGTTCTGGAAGTCGTTCAGGAACGCCGACACCGTGGTGGCGATCGCGGCGGCGACCACCAGGGAGAATCCGAGCGCGAGGAACAACATCTCCCGCCGCTCCGTCGTCGCGTACGCGTGCGTGGCCAGGGCGACCATCGTGATGCCGGCCAGCGCCAACACGAGAGAGGTCGCGGCATAGGCGAATTCGACGCCCCACAGCGCTGCCATGGTCGGGGTTACGACGGACAGTACCTAAAACCCCCACACCATGGAGGACGTGGGCATCGTCAGCGGCGAGGCCGTCGGCGAACCGGTCACGGCCCGCGGTCGGGCGCTCGAATCGAAACACCGTTCAGGTGCGGGAACGCACTCCCCACGATGACCGACGAGGACGTCTTCCGGACCCTCGCGGGGCGGGGCGAGGCCCGATTCGAGATCCGGGGCTCGGCGTTCATCGGCCACGCCACCCCGGTCGAGAGCCGCGAGCAAGCGGAGTCCTTCGTCGATGCCATCGCCGAAGAGTACGACGACGCGACCCACAACGTCCCCGCCTATCGCGTCCGCGTCGACTCCGGTCGGTCGGGACATCTCCTCCGGGAATATCAGAGCGACGACGGCGAACCGACCGGCTCGTCCGGCAAACCGGCCCTGAACGTCCTCCAGCAACGCGACCTCGAGAACGTCGCCGTCGTCGTCACGCGGTACTACGGCGGCACGAATCTCGGTGTCGGTGGGCTGGCGCGAGCGTATTCCCGGGCGGTGAAGGAGGCCGTCGCGGACGCCGGGGTCGTGGAACGCCGGCCCCGCGAACGATTCGTCGTCGCGGTGGAGTACGACGACTCGGGGACTGTCAGGGGCATCCTCGAGTCGAGCGACGTCGATTTCGATGCCGAGTACGAGACGGCCGTCCGGTTCACGGTCTCGGCCCCCGTCGACGTCGCCCCGGCGGTCAGAGACCGCATCCGGAGTGCGACCAGCGGTCGGGCGACGATCGAGTGAGACGGGATCGTCGTCGAGTGAGACGGAATCTGGCGAATCCCTACGAGTCGGGAGCCATATCGCCCGATTATCAGTCTTAAGGACGGTTTCGACAGCGGTTCTCAGCGGAGATAATCGATAGACTGCGGGGAGTTCCGCACCCGAAATAGAGGGGTTCGGGAGGAAGCGGGCCTCACGCGCCGATATCGGCGAGAATTACCCGGTCACGGGGAGGGACGTGCGGCTTTCGAGGGGCGACTCCGGGCGGGGTCGGCGGGGACCTCGCCGGCTTCAATCGACGATGATGTCGTCGCCCCCGCTCTCGGTCTCGACGAACTCCTGTGGGCGCTGGTCCGGTTCCATCTCCGATTTGTACCGATGGATCCACTCGGCGAAACACTCGGGGCACAGTCGCTGGGCGTCGATCTGGGAGCGATCGACCGAGAGTCGTACCGTCCTGGCGAGCGCCTCGCTGACAGGGTCGCCACAGGCGTCACAGGGATCGTCGGTCATGACTGCGAATACGGGCGCAAGGACAAATATCTTGGTCCGTTCCGGCCGGCCGTCGACCGGATCAGGTGGTCCGGAAGGCCCGGTCGCCCGCGTCGCCGAGGCCGGGGACGATGTACCCGTGCTCGTCGATGTGGTCGTCGATGCTCACCGTGAGGAGGGTCGCCGCCGGCACCGCCGACTGGACGCGGAGGAGGCCGTCCGGTGCGCTCACCGCCGAGAGAACGAACAGATCCGCCGGGTCCGGACCCGAGTCGAGGACCGCCTCGAGGACCGCGGTCATGGTCGATCCGGTGGCGAGCATCGGGTCCGCGACGATCACCGTGTCGTCGGCGGTGATGTCGGGTAGTTTGACGTAATCGATGCTGATGGGGAACGTCCCGTCGTCGCTCATGCCGGCCGCCTCGTCCCGGCCAGCGCTGATGACGCCCTGTTTCGCCCGCGGGAAGGCCTTGAGGAGTCCTTCGACGAATGGGGTCGCCGCCCGCAGGACGTTGACGATGACGACGTCGTCCAGCCCCCGGACCCGCTCGCCCATCGTCTCGGTGAGCGGGGTCTCGATGGAGACGTACTCCGTCTCCATGGCCCCGTCGATGATCTCGTACCCGCAGATTCGGCCGAGTTTCACCAGCCCCTTGCGGAAGGCGACCTGTTCGGTCTCCACCGAGCGGAGTCGCGAGAGGGTGTCCTTCGCGAGCGCGTGCGTGATGACCGATGCGTCCCCGCGGTCCTCGATTGCCATATGCGCCGAATGACAGTGCGGTCAAATTAAACGTATGGACGGTCCCCGTGGATATCGCTCGTTCTGCCGGCCGCGAAACGGCTTTGCCTATTGGACGAGTAACATGTTTATGCCGGTCAGGAATCGCGACGGGGATCCGGTCGACCCGTTTCCATGGGTCGTCACGGCCGCCCTGGGATTCATGCTCCTGTTCTCCATCGGCCCCATCTACCTGCAGGAGTACGGGCTGTCCCTGGTCCCCTCCATCGTCGCGTTGTCGATCGGCTTCCTCGCGCTGGTCGTGGCGGGGTACTGGCGACTCGTCTACACCGTTCGGCCCGACCTCAGGGCGGAGATCGCACCCGAATTGCGTATCCAGCGCCTGTTCTACGCCGTCCTCGCGGGCATCCTGTTGCTCCTCGCCGTGAGCATCCCCATCGCCACCCAACAGGGATAAGTGGACGCTCCTGGAGGGTGTTGGTATGCGAACCGTGTCGGCGACCAGGCGGGTCGGGGACCCGCCGGCGGCAGTCCTCGACGGCCTGGACCCGATGGCCATCATCGACGCAGAGGGCACGTTCTCGGCCCTCGACGTCGAGGAAACCGGCGACGGGACCAGGGTCTTCGCCCGGGGCGGCGGGATGGAGGTGGTCTTCACGTTCAGCCGGACGGACGAGGGCTACGAGTACGAACAGCTCGGCGATGCCGGTCCCTTCGAGACCATGGAGACGACGCTCGTGGTGACGCCGGCGGACGAAGGATCCCTCCTGACGATGGACTCGACGGTCAGCCTCGGGCTCCCGTTCGCGTCGGTGACCGACCGCATCGCCGCGTGGAAGCGCCGGGGAGAGCTGAAACGCGCCTTGCGAGCCATCGACGAGGCGGTGTAGGAATTGGCCGAGGGACCCGCCGATACCCGAGTGACTTTACGCTTTCGGGACGTTACCATTCCTCATGGGATTGCTTGACACAGTATCGGCCGTCGTTTCCGAGATGGGCCCGGACCGAGAGGCGGCCCAGCGGCCCCAGTCGAAGGGGGCCTACTGGTGTGACGACTGTTCCGTTCGCATCAGGGACGTCGATTACGACGGCGAGGGCACACCGGCCTGTCCGGAGTGCGGTCAGGAGATGCGGTTCGAGCGAAGTCCGGATTCGGGCGGCTGTGCCTGCTGAAGGGGCACGAATCGACGATCCGACGGCTGCCGGGCCCGGTCGATCTGACTGCCGTGTCGTCCTCGTGGCGATATTGTGTCTCGTGCCGACTCGACCCACGCATTTATGCGCGTTTGTACCAATACTCCCCAGTATGACCATCCACGAACAGTTCGCGAGGGCACGCGAGGTCGCGAGGGAGTGGGCCCACGGCCTCTGGCACGGGATGATCGAGCATCCGGCGACGGAGAAGATCGAGAAGGAGGCAGAAGACATCGAAGACGAACTCTTCTTCGGGATGTTCGCCGACGCCTTCGGCATCCCGAGTCCGGTCTCCTACTACACGGTCGAGTTGCTCCCGTACATCGGCGAGGACTTCGAGAAGTTCGAACGCCGCATGTGGGACCGCGAATCGATGATCGAACGCGCCGGACAACAGTACCACTTCTAAGATGGAGAAATTCGTCTTCTTCGGCGGGAAGGGAGGAGTCGGCAAGACGACCGTCTCGAGTGCGTACGGGTTGAAGAACGCCCGGGCGGGCCTCCGAACCCTGCTCGTCTCGACGGACCCGGCACACAGCACCTCCGACGTCTTCGGTCAGCAGTTCGACGACGAACCGTCGTCCGTCGAGGGCGTCGAGAACCTCTCCGCGATGGAGATCGACCCGGCGGACGAGGTGGAGGACCACCTCATGGAGATCAAACAGCGGATGGCCGACCAGGTCAGCCCGTCCATCGTGAACGCCATCAATAGTCAGATCGAACTCGCCCACAAGACGCCCGGCGCGTACGAGGCAGCCCTCTTCGACCGGTTCATCCAGGTGATGCGCGAGGCCGACGACTTCGACCGGGTCGTCTTCGACACGTCACCGACCGGTGGAACGTTACGCCTGCTCTCGCTACCGGCGTTCCTCGAGGACTGGATCGACCGCCTCATCGACAAGCGAGCGAAGAGCATCGACCTCTTCGAGAAGGCCGCCATCGGCGAGCAGAAGGCGCGTCGACGCGCCGAGACGGACCCGATCATCACTCACCTCAAGGAGCGCAAGGAGAAATTCGAGTTCGCCGGCGAGAAGCTGCGAAACCGGTCCGCGTTCTACCTCGTCATGAATCCAGACGACCTGTCCATGCGGGAGACAGAACGGGCCATCGAACAGCTCGACGAGTACGGTATCGCGGTCGATGGGCTGGTCATCAACAAGATCACCCCGGCACCGGACGAGGACGAGACGGGCGTCGGCGCCCGATACCTCCGCGACCGTGTAGCCACGGAGCGTGAGCGCATCGAACGGATTCGAACCGACTTCGACCGACCGGTCGTCGCGACCATCGAATCGAGGGTCGAGGAGATCAGAGACGAACTCCTCGACGACGTGGCCGCCGAACTCGACATCGACGTCGGGATCGAAACGGCCGCGGAACCGTAATCCCCAGCGACCCGGGTCCGTCCGCCGCCGAAACACCCAAAGCATTATGGCCGTCAACCCATGACACAGAGACGCCAGAACCAGAGTGCCACCACGTCACCAGACGGGCGGTAGCTGGACCGACCGACAACAGTATATCGTACTGATAGGTTCCGACCGCAGTCGGCACCGCCCCGTGCAATATCGGACGACGGTACTGCGCCGCTGCCGTGTGTGCTGAGCGGTGCGACACCACTGAAATCGGACAGTAATTATTGTTGTCTACAAATCTTTAAGTGAAGGTGGCACTAAGCCCGGCGTGAGGTTCCATACCATGCAGGCAATATGGCTGGTGCTCATAGTGCTCGCGATCTTCACGGTCGCGTATCTCGGTTACTCGAGATACCTTGCGCGTTTCGTCGAGCTCGACAACGCCAAAGAGACACCCGCACACAAGTACGAAGACGGACAGGAGTATGTACCCGCAAAGAAACCAGTATTGCTCGGACACCACTATTCGAGTATCGCCGGTGGGGCCCCCATCGTGGGGCCGATCACGGCGGCCGCCTGGTGGGGATGGCTCCCCGCCCTGCTGTGGATCGGTATCGGTAATCCGTTGATGGGATCGGTCCACGACTTCGTCTCCCTGTCGGGCAGCATCCGACACGAGGGGAAGTCGATCGGCTACATCATCGGCGAATACGTCGGTGATCGCGGCAAGAACATGTTGCTCTGGTTCGCGTTCCTGACCATCATCCTCGTGGTGGCGGTGTTCGCCTTCGTGGTCGCCGTGGTCTTCGACGCGTACCCGAGCGCCGCGACGGCCAGCCTGATCTACATCGCCCTGGCGCTGGTGTTCGGCGTCTACCTGTACCAGTTGAACCTGCCGTTCATCCCCGGCACGGTGGTATTCGTCGCGGCCGTGTTCGTCGGCGTCTGGGTCGGCATCCAGAACCCGATCGTCCTCTCCACCGCCGAGACCGCTCCCGCGTTCCTCCCGACGATCACCAATGGGAACGTCTCGCTGTGGGTTGCCGTCATCATCATCTACGCGTTCATCGCATCCGTCCTTCCGGTGTGGACGTTGCTCCAGCCACGGGACTATCTCTCGTCGTTCCTGTTGTACACCGGTGTTGGCGGGACCCTCCTCGCGGTCATCGTCGGGACGTTCCTCGTCTCCGATCCCGCCACGCTCGAGATGCAGATCTCCGCGTACACCGGCTTCATGGCTGGCGAGTACGCACAGCCACTGTTCCCGATCCTCTTCGTGACCATCGCGTGTGGGACCATCTCCGGGTTCCACTCGCTGGTCTCCTCCGGGACCACGGCCAAACAGCTCAACCGCGAGACCGATGCCCGACTCATCGGCTACGGTGGGATGCTCGGTGAGGGGCTCCTCGCGACCACGGCGCTCATCACGCTCGGTGTCGCCGGTCTGGCCGGAACCGCCGCTGGAGGCGGTGTCGGCGGTGCGCTGCCCAACTTCGCGACGGGTGGCGGCATCATCCTGAGCACGGTGGGTATCCCCGAGAGCTTCGGTGCCCCGTTCATGGCGCTGGTCATGGTGAGCTTCCTGCTCACGTCGACGGACACCGCGTTGCGTCTCGGTCGCTACATGCTCGAGGAGGTCGTCGGGACCCCCACGACCTCGACCCAAGAGACGGTGACCAACAAGTACGTCAGCTCAGGCATCCAGAGCGTCGCCGCATTCCTGCTCGTCGCGAGCGGGACGTGGAGCACGCTCTGGCCGCTGTTCGGCGGGGCGAACCAGATGCTCGCTGCACTGGCGCTCCTCACGGCCACCGTCTGGCTGGCCAACTGGGACCGCTCGAAGCAGTTGATGAGCACCGGTGTTCCGATGGCCCTGATGTTCGTGATCACGGTGAGTGCGTTGCTATACCTCTCGCTGTACACGAACCTCTATCAGGGATTCATCCAGGGAGGCCTCGCGGGACAGGGGCTGTTCGCCCAGGTGTCGATTGCCGCACAGATCGTCATCGCGCTGGTCCTGGTCGTACTGGGACTCTCGCTCCTTCGGATCGGGTACCGTAATCTCGATTCGGTCCGTTCCGGGGCCGTCGCCGCGGACGGCGGCGCAGAAGACGCGGACTGACTGACGCTCGCTTTTCTTTTCTTCCGCTTCGCTAGCCGCTGCACTACCAGCAGACAGCGGTGCTAGCCCATCGAGAGCGATCGTCGGCCGGAAAACCGACGGGAAAAGCGTCGAGTCCGTCCCGTTCAGATCTGTAGCCGTCGGGTGATCAACTGGAAGAGGCCTGGTTCTTCGGTCTCGATGGGTTCCCAGGTCTGGAACGCCTGCCAGACGTCCGCGTTCTCGCTGTAGGTGATCTCCCGTCGGTCCGGCGCGGCGACCACGAGATTGATCTCGTAGTGGCCATTGAACCCGAATTTGAGGAGAGTCCGATCCGAAAAGCCGGAGACGAAGTCGTCGACGTCGGGGTCGAGTGCCGGCACGACGATGACGACGGTGACGTCAGTGCTGAAGTGAGTGTCCGTGTGCTCGACTCGCTCCTCGGCGATGTCGTGGGCCACCTCGACGAGGGCCTCGAGGTCGGCGACCGAGACGGCGTCCTGTCGACGGGTATAGAGGTACTCCCGGGACTCGTGGTTCGCGTAGTTGAGCGCGGGGTGGAAGAAGTGCTTCTCGCTCTCGATGCGCATCGATCCGGCGAGGTCGAAGAACTCGCCGTGGACGGTCACGTCCTTCTCCAGGTCGTAGTTGTACATGATCCGGTCGGAGACCCGGTCCAGGTATTCGTCCTCCCAGTCCGGGACGTCCGCCGGCAGTTGTTCGCTCATCGCGCGCTCACCCGCCGTGGGCCGAGAACTGGCGATCTGTCGTGATAATTCATACCATTCGCAAGGTTGGCCCGAGATAAATATCCGTTGGAGCCCGCGACCCGCGAAACGGTTATCCGACCGGCGCTCGAAGGGACGATAGAAGATACCATGGGGACTAATGACGATGTCGAACACTGCGGACGCTGCTCGATGAGCACGGCGGTCGACGTCTCCAGCGGTCGTGGCACCAATCCGTGGGACGGCGACCGAATCGAGATCGACGAACGCGAGATGAAGGCCGTCTCCCATCACGTCGTCGCCCTCGGAAAGATCAAATCCCGCCTGGACGAATGGGCCACCGCACTCACGTACGGTCGCTGAGTCGGAAAGACGTAAATTCCCTGCCGAGATAGGCACCCACGATGGAGGAACGGCTATCCGGGTTCGTCGCCCGTGGGACGTGGGAGGACGTCGTCGAGCACGGCGAGCGCATCACGAAGGCGCTCAGAGAGACGGGTGCCCACGAGGCGTACCCCGACCAGTTCGACGCGTGGACCGAGTGGCGGCCCAAGATGCACGAGCGCATCGAAGCCGAAGTCAGCGAGAAGACCGCCGAACAGGCCTCCGTGACCGAAGGAGAGGGAGAGCAGGCCGGAAAGACGGCCGACGAGGACCTCCAGACGGCGGGTGAGCGATTGTCGGAGTCGTACGAACATCTGGAGGACGACGACACGGAGAGCGCCGTCGAGAAGTGGCAAGATTCCCTCGATTACGTCGCCAGGGCGGCCGACACGGCGAGCAGGAAGGCCCTCCGCAAGGTCGAGGACACGGTCTACCGGAAGGTCATGACCCAGGTCGCACCGTACTACTTCGACAACGAGTTGATCTCGGCGAACATCCAGCGCGTCCGCAGCCAGGAGGAGTTCGTCTTCGAGGTGAACATCAACGACGAGGAGTGCAAGGACTCGGTCAGAGACCAGCTCTATTCCTACGAGGAGGACTTCGATCGCTGGCACGTCGACACCGAGAAGGTGGTCGAGAACGTCGAAGCCGCGGAGGGAGCGGAGGTCTCGGAGGGGGAAATCGAACAGGACGACGCCGACCCGACGGCGACGCGTAACTGAACGCGGTCCGCCAGGCTCTTTATCGACGGGGGCGAGGGCGACTGTAATGATCAGCACCGGACTCGTGACGATCGTCGTCGCCGCCTCGGCGAGCCTGTTCATGGCCTGGGCCATCGGTGCTGGCTCCTCCGGGTCGACGCCGTTCGCTCCGGCAGTGGGGGCGAACGCCATCTCGGTGATGCGAGCGGGCTTCTACGTGGGCATCCTCGGTTTCGCGGGAGCCGTGTTACAGGGGGCCAACGTCTCCGAGGCCATCGGTGCGGAGTTGATCTACAACGTGAGCCTCTCCCCGCTCGCGGCGACGGTCGCCCTCATCACCGGCGCCACCCTGGTCGCCATCGGCGTCTTCGCGGGCTATCCCATCGCCACGGCGTTCACCGTCACGGGCGCCGTCGTCGGCGTCGGACTGGCGATGGGCGGGGACCCCGCCTGGGACAAGTATCGCCAGATCCTCGCGCTGTGGGTCGGCACCCCCTTCGTCGGCGGGGGCGTGGCGTTCGCGACGGCGCGACTCCTTCGAGGGACGACACGGGACCACGTGACGATTCCGGCGCTCGCGGGCATCGTGGGACTGGTCCTCGCGAACGTTCGCTTCGTGGTGCTCGGACCGCCCGGGGGAGAACGGTCCATCGCTGCCGCGATTGCGAACACCCTGGCCGGGGGCGGCCCCCTTCTCGAGGCCGTCGCCGGCGTCGTGTTCGCGCTGCTGGTGGTCGCGGTAGTCCGGTGGGACGTCGGCAGGGGTGTCGCGGCGGCCCAGCGACGGTTCCTCGTCGGTCTCGGGTCGCTGGTCGCCTTCTCCGCAGGTGGCAGTCAGGTCGGCCTGGCCGTCGGCCCCCTGTTGCCACTGCTGGGCGAGACGATCCGGATCGAATTCGTCCTCGTCGGTGGGGGTATCGGCCTCCTCGTTGGCTCCTGGACCGGCGCTCCCCGGATGATCAAGGCGGTCGCACAGGACTACTCCTCGCTGGGACCGAACCGGTCCATCGCCGCGCTGATCCCGGCGTTCGTCATCGCGCAGGTGGCGGTCTTCTTCGGCATCCCCGTCTCGTTCAACGAGATCATCGTGAGCGCCATCGTGGGCAGCGGGCTGGCCGTCGGCTCGGGCGGGGTCAGTCGCTCGAAGATGGGGTACACCGTGCTCGCCTGGATCGGGTCGCTCGTCCTCTCGCTCGCCGTCGGGTACGGGGCGTATCTCGGCGTCGGGATGGTCCTCTGAGGGGTCCGATGCGTTCCGCCTCGGTAGCGACGAATTGCGCGGAGCGACGGGTCAGTACGAGTGTGTATCGGGGAGTCGCGGTTAGACGATTGTCGACGCGAAACCGAATCCCACGTACCCGATCAGACACGAACCGACCAGCGCGGCCAGCCACGCGGCGGCGGTGATCGTGATCTTCCGCACGGAGACGCCCCCGCGGCCGGTGACCAGCCCGCTACCGATCACGCTGGAAATGATGATGTTGTTGAGCGAGATGGGAAAGCCCAGCAGGATTCCGGTCTGAGTGATGACGAAGGCAGGGACGAGCGCGGCGATGGACCGGCGCGTGCCGAGTTCAGAGTACTCGTGGGCGACGGCTCGGATGATCCTCGGTGCGCCGGTCCAGCCCCCGACCAGGAGGCCAACCGCTCCGACCAGGGTCACAGTGCCGGGGGTCAACAGTGCCGATTCGCCGGCGAGCACTTCCAGCGGTCCGATAGCGAGACCGACCTGGCTACCGCCACTGGAGAAGACGACGAGTCCACCGAGTGCCAGAAGGAAGCGTCGAACTGCCTTCTCGACGGACCTCCTCGCCTGCAGGCGGAGGACGAAGAAGACTCCGACCCCACAGATAAGACTGGTTGTGACCATGGCGAGATCGTAGGTACCGACGACTGTCGGAGTGGGTCCAAGCAGACGAGACGTAAGGCCAGCGAGGGTCGGCCGGGTACCCGCGGCTGCTGGGAGGACCTCCAGGGTAACATTGGCGACGAAGATGCCGACGAAACCGCCCAACAACGGGATCGCGATCGTGTCGGGGACACTGTCGCGCCGGAGGATGGAGGCGGTGAGGTAGGCGATCGACGCGCCGGTCGGTGGGACGAGTAGCCAGAACGTGGCCAGTTCGCGGTACGTTCCATACGCTGGTCCACCACCGAGCGCGAGTCCGACACCGATCACGGCGCCCGTCGTGGCGAACGCGGCGGGGATAGGATAGCTCGTGGCGACGCCAACGGCGATGAACCCGGCGGCGGTCAGCAGTCCGACTGCGACGGCAAGCGGCGTTAGCGACACTCCAAGCACGAGGTCGTTTCCGACCGTCTCGGAGACACTCCCACCTTGAAGAATCGCGCCCGTTGCCGCGAGCACGCCGACGAGCAGCGCCGCTCGAAAAACCGATACCGCCTGGGCACCGACCGCCGGGGCCAGGGGCGGTGACGTACTGCTCGCTCCGAGTGCCCACGCCAGGAAGACGCTCGCAACGAATGCAATCACCAGTCCGACGACAGACGACATCGGTCGAGAGTTTCACCCCCGTGCTGTGAGACACTGCACCGGTCTCGTACGCCCGTGATGCGTGATAGTTACCGGGCCGTCCCCAAAAACTCCCCAGATTGTCCATCCACGTCACAATGGGTATGGGGCCAGCGGGGCACAACGCATTCCCGTGGGGCCCGCCTATCGACGAGTATGTCGGAGTCCGACGACGGCGACGACCTCGACGATACGCGACGCGCGGAGCTTTTAGAGCGGGTTCAGCGCAAGACGGCGACGATCGGACAATCCATTCCGGACACGGTGACCATCGACGGTGCCGACTTCCCCCTGCGCGAATTCGTCTGGGAGACCAAACGGACCGGCCACGTCCCCCCGGATCGCCGCGAGGAGGTCCGCCGGGTCCGGACGAAACTGCAAGCGGAACGCAACCGATTGCACGAACGGCTCAAAAACGACGCCCTCGATACCGAGGAAGCCGAGACGGTCGCGCGGAATATCGTCGGCCTGGACCGGGCGATCACCGCATTGAGCAACCTCTACGAGACGAATCTGGCCGCGGAAAGCCACGACGCCAGACTCGACGACTACCGCCGGTGGCTGTCCTTTATCGATCAGCTCTCGGATTGAGCGCCCTCGTCCGCGTCGAGCTGACAGTCACCGCGTTCCGTGCTCGGCTGCGTGGGAGCTCCGATCACCCATCACAGCGGTCCACGGGAGACGACGATCAGTCGTTCTCGCGTCGAACGAGATTTCCGAGGAGAGTATCGCCGAAGAGAAGGACGAGAACTGCGCCGACGAGATTGAAGACGAGGTCGAGAGCCGTGTCCCGCGCACTATAGGACACGAGGATCGGTTCGAGACCGATACGGCGCGAGACGGCGTGAATGATGTACTCCATGATTTCCCAGAGGATGCCCATGATGGCGGTACCGGTAATGATCCGCTGTCGCGGGTCTTCGTCCGATCGGCGGGAATGGACGTGAATCAGACCGCCAAGTAGTGTCGACGAATGGATGTGTGTCAGATGGTCCCACCACCAGATATCGTCGTAGGGTCCGAGCATCCCGAAGGCGTGTGTCACCATCGCTGTCTCGACGTGAATCCGCTGCCAAGGCCGGAATTCGACGCCGAAGCGTCGTTCCAAATGCGGTGGCAAAAACGCACCCTGGAAAGCCAGGAGCCCATTCACTACCACCCCAGGATTCCGTTTGCGGATCCCCTCGACGACGATGGCGGCGAGACCCATGCGAATCACCCGTTCGAGTAGACCGGTGACATCCGGCGGGGATGTCCAGGAGTCCGAACCGCTCATGGCTCGTCAGTCCGCGTGAGATCGCGGGGGTGACACCGTCGTGTGCTGTGCATACGTATTCCCAGTGAGTCCTGTTCTCGTGCTGTCAATGAAGATTTCGCTACTGCAGAAATATTCTCCGTTCACCAGCACCACCGTTATGCCAGCAGACAGTTCGAAGGCTTCGAGAATTTGGTTCAGAAGCGGTACAAAAACCCAATAATACGCCGTGCTGAATTCATCGTCGAAGTTCAGCATACGGCTTTTGACAGATCCCAGTGAGCGATGGTATGCAATCCACCAACGGCGGCACCCGAACATATCCCACTCCCGTCAGAATAGATCGCCGAGTGCGGTCTGGTGACGCCGTTCGAACCGATCACTCCAGGTCCTCGACGTCGGGGTTGCCCTCCGCCGCGGGGACCTCTTCGGGCGGGTGGCGGATGACGCGTGCCTTCATGATGCGGGTGTTCTCCACCTGCTCGACGCGCAACTCGACGTTCTCGAAGGTGAAGGACTCGCCCTCCTCGACGAGGCGGCCCGCCCGGTTGAAGATGAAGCCGGCGATGGTCTCGAACTCCTCGCCCTCCGGGAGTTCGATGTCGAGGGCCTCGTTGACCTCGTCGATGTTGACCTCGCCACGGACGAGGACCGTCCCCTCCTCGACGACGTCGATCGGGCGTTCCTCTTCGCCCTCCAGGATCTCGCCGACGATCTCCTCGATGAGGTCCTCGGTCGTGATCAGTCCCTCCGTGGTCCCGAACTCGTCGATGACGATCACCATCTGGACGCGTTCCTCTTGCATCTCCTGGAGGAGGTCGTCGACGTTCTTGCTCTCCGGGACGTGCAGGGTCGGTTCGAGCAGGTCGTCGAGGTCCACGCCGTCCGACTCGCCGTAGAGGTACTCGCGGACCAAATCGCGCAACTGGACGATGCCGATGACGTTGTCCAGGTCGTTCTCGTAGACGGGGACGCGTTCGTGGCCCGACTGCGTACACGTCTGGATCGCCTCCTCGATTTCGGCCTCGTTCGAGACGGCGGTCATGTCCAGGCGTGGGGTCATGACCTCCTTGGCGATGGTGTTGTTGAACCGGAAGATACGCTGGAGCATCTCCCGTTCGTCCTCCTCGATGACGCCCTCGCGTTCGCCCGTCTCGATCATGTCCTGGATCTCCGAGCGGGTCACGTAGGAGCTCTCGATGGCGGCGCGACCGCCGGTCACCTGGTTGACGACGCGAGTGAGGTAATCGAAGGTGACCACCAGCGGATAGAGGAGTTTCTCCGAGAGGGCGAGTGCGGGAGCGATGCGGAGCGCCCACGATTCGGCGTTCTCGACCGCGTAGGATTTCGGCGCGCTCTCGCCGAACAGCAACACGAGCGTCGTGATCCCGAAGGTCGCGGCGATGACCGCCTCGCCCTGGGACAGGTAGAACCCTAACAGCCCCGTCGCGATCGAGGACATCGCGATGTTGACGAGGTTGTTCCCCACGAGGATCGTCACGAGCAGCCGGTGGGGGTCACTCTTCAGACGGGCCACCGTCTCACTGCCCGGGAGCCCCTCCTCTCGGAGGGCCTCCACGCGGTGTTGGGCGAGCGAGAACATCGCGATCTCCGACGAGGAGAAGAACGCGGAGAGGACCATCAACACGAGGACCGCAAGACCACCGCCGACGAGGACGATGTCCTGATCGATCGCGACAGCCCCGACCGTCTGAAGCAGAGATATACCCATTCAGTATCGCACCTTCCGCGCCCGGCGAATTAAGCGTTTCCTCCCCGAGAGGGGCGATGGCCGAATATCGGGGGTGACACGCCCGCCGATCACACGAATGGTGGGACCGAACCCACCGTCGATCGCACGGACGGTGGGGCCAAACTGCCCATCGATCGCACGGAAAGCGGGGCCCGACCGCTCGCCACCGCCGATTCCCGCTCGCCCACCGGCGCGAGACTTTTCCGCCAGGCCGCCGGACCACGCGTATGCACGACGTGGAGCAGGCCGCCGACGCCATCCGGTCGGGACGACTGGTCGTCTATCCGACCGAGACGGTCTACGGCCTCGGCGCCGACGCCCTCGACGAGGCGGCCATCGAGCGGGTGTTCGCGGCGAAGCGACGGGACCACGAGAAACCGGTATCCCTCGCCGTTCCGACCGTCGATCGGGCGTTCGAGTACGTCGACGCGACGGACCGGGAGGCGACGTTCATGCGCGAGTTCCTGCCCGGCCCCGTGACCGTCGTGGTGGCGAAACGGGACCCGGTGCCGGACGTGCTCACCGGCGGCCGCCAGCGAGTCGGCGTTCGGGTTCCCGACCACGACCTGGCGCGGTCGCTGCTCGACGCCGTCGCCCCCATCACCGCCACCAGCGCGAACGTGAGTGGCACTCCGAGCGTCACCGACCCCGACGACCTGGACCCCGCCATCCGGAAGGCGGCAGCCGTGGTGCTCGACGGCGGGGAGACGGCGGGAACGGCCAGCACCGTCGTCGACGTGGCCGCCGGCGAGGTGCTCCGCGAGGGCCGGGACGCCGCCGCGGTGCGTGCGTGGCTCACCGACCACCGCTGAGCGAGAGCAGCGAACGCAGCGAGCGGGTCTGCACGCCGCACTCGTCGGCGTACTCGCAGGCCCCACACCGGGACTCGTCGTGGAGTCGCGGTGGCGGACCGTCGAGGGCACGAACCGCCCGGAGGGTGCGTCGATAGTCGGCCGTTCGGCGGGTCGTCAGCGTGATCTTCCGGACGACCCCGTGGAACGGATACTCGACGAACGCCGACTCGACCGGCGTGGATTCGCGCCAGGAGAGCGCCTTCGCCGCGCCGACCGCGCGGACCGACTGCGGGTGCCAGACGCCGGTCTCCGGCGGACTACCGGGGGAGACGAGCACCGGCGCGAGCGGCTCGTCGAGCACCTTCGCGAGTCGGCCGTGCGTGTCCTTGCCCCGGACGAAGACGTCGGTCTCCCACGGCGCGACGAGGGCATCCCACGCCTCGAGGCTCTCGCGGGAACGGTCGAGTGATGCCCGGAACTCCCCCGGCGGGACGTCGAGGCCCATCGAGGAGAGGGCGACGTCGCTCGCGACGCGAAGGTGGGGATACGAGCGGGAGAGGCGACGGGCCTGCTCGGCCGATTCCGGTGGCGAGCGGTCGCCCTGGCGGGCGTAATGGAGTTTCCGCGGACAGTAGGCGGCGATGGCGAGGTCGGAGAGGGGAACGGTGTCGGTCACGCCGCGAGGTTGACCGGTCCTCCCGGATAAACCCCGGCCGGCTACCGCGGAACCCTCACATCTGGGTGTCCGTCTCCTGCCCCTCGATGGCACCCTCGAGACCCGTCTCGAGTACGTCACGGGTCATCTGCTCCGCGAGCCCCCGATCCTCGAGGAGGTCCTCGAAGTCGTCACGGTATCGGTCGTTCACCTGGCGGATCGCCCGTTTCGCGTCGAGGACTCGTCGGTACCGGCGCACCGTCGATTCGCTGACGCCCAGTTCCGCCGCTGCCTCCGAAACCGAAAAACCGGAATCGAGTGCCTCCTCGAGGTCCTCCAGCGGGAACGGCGCGTCCTCGTCCCGGTCCCGGAGGAGATGGAGGTCGATGCGGGCCCGACCGACCGTCTTCGCCACCGTCTCCTCGCCGAGTTCCCTGGCGATCTCGGCGTCAGTGTCGCCCTCGTAGAACCCACGGACCACGGTCGCCAGGGCCTGGTCGTCGAGGGTCGTATCGAACCCGAGGTCGTCCCGCATGCGCCCGATGATCTCGACCAACCGCCCCTCGACGTCCACGTCGTCGACGAGCGACCCGCGGGACTCGGACTGCTTCTCGGTGACCTCGGCGTCGTCGCTCACCTGCATGAAGATGTCGCGGAGTTCCTCGGTCTTCTCGTCCATCGATGGCCTGCAACTGAACGCTACGGAGATATAGGTGTTTGCCTCGTTCGGGACGGCGGCGAGGGAGGGGCCTCGGCCACGCCAGCGAGGCGGCCGTCGGTTGCCACGTCAGGAGCCGAGGTCGATCTCGCCGTCGACGACCTGCGCGTCACCGCCCTCCCACGAGTCGATGGTCTCGTTCTCGCGGTCGAACTCGGGGTGGACGTAGGTCACGTCGAAGGCGGGCACGTAGACCGCGACGATGCCGGGACTACCCTGGACCTGGGACTGGAGCGACTGGTTCGTCTGGAACCCCTCGAGGGACTCACCGGTGACCGTCCGCTCGTCCTCGGTGTCGTCCATACTGGTCGCCCAGTAGGTCACGTCGGTCTCCGCGACGGGCGCGTCGACCAGTTCGACGTCACCGTCGGCCAGGAACGTCGCGGACGGGGTCGTGTCCGCACAGGAAACGTCGAATTCGCGCGTGACCGTATCGCCGTAGATGGACGCGATCACGCCCTCCCCGTCGAACGTCACGGTCACCTCGACGGTCTCGCTGGCACCCGACGAACAGTCGACCGTTCCCTCGATGGCCGCCGACTCGCCCGGCGCGAGCGTCGGTTCGCTCAGGTCCGCGAACGTGATCGACGCGGACTCGACGGCAACGTTCGTCACCGAGACGTCGTCGAAGAGCCGATTCGTGACGGTGACGACCTCGACGCGGTCCCCATCGGCGACGGTCATATCGCTCGATTCGTAGCCGATGTACGCACTGTCGTCGTCGACGACCGCGACGGACACGCCACGCTCGGCGGCCACGCTACCGAACCCGATCGATCCGACGAGCAATCCCGCGACCGCGACGAGGGCCAGTGCGACGCTCAGTGTCTTCAATCCGTTCATGAGTCACCTCTCGAGTAGTTCCGGTGGGTCGCCCTGGGAGCCGAGCCGCGACGTCCGTTCGAAGTAGGCGTGAATCGCCGCCGAGACGCCGAACGCGACCGTGATGGCCGCCGTCCAGCCGAGTTCGGGAATCGCCTCGAGTGGCCCGATACCGGCCCCTATCGCGGCCACGAGGGTCAGCGCCAGCCCCGCGAGCGCCAGGTAGTACTGGCTCCAGGGTATCTCCCGCCCCGTCACCACGTCCATGTAGACGTCGACGTCCTCCAGGCCCGGCCGTGGCTCGATCGTCCCGCGATGCTTGTCGTACTCCACGATACCGATGTCGTCCATCTTGGGGAGGTGGCTCTGCTGGAGGGCCGTATAGACCCGCTTTCGCTCGTCGTAGGAGAGCTCCGACTCGTCGACGTCGTACTCCCACGCCGCCACCCGCTCGGCGACGTCCCCGATCCGCATCGGCTCGTCGGCCTGCTCCAGCGCGTGGACCACGTAGCGACGACGACGGTTCGAGAGGATCTCGAACAGGTCGTCCTCTGACGGCCCCTCGTGAACCGCACCCCCCGGTGCACCCGTTATTGTAGACACGTCACGAGATAGTTACGAGGTAGGGAACATTGCTATGGAGGGGCTTCGGACTGGTATGTGGATGCTTGAAGACTGTTATTGGTAGTCATCAGATGGTAAGCCGTTGTTTCGAGATCGTTGTGAAACGGGAATTTGACGGCAGTCGCCGCCTACTCTGCCACAATCTAGTTACTACTACAATTCGTTCGATCGACACCATTCCCAATCCCGAGAGTAACCAGAGCAAGCGGAGATGATAGTACTGACAGGCAGTCACTGAACGGACGGCAATCGTGTCAATACTACGTGGTATTCTGCAGATGGATGAATCGTGTGAT
The DNA here is from genome assembly GCA_051744605.1 of Halobacteriota archaeon. Lineage (GTDB taxonomy): Archaea > Halobacteriota > Halobacteria > Halobacteriales > Halobacteriaceae > Halanaeroarchaeum. Next base: position 12,274 of record JBNJDE010000003.1, on the reverse strand, counting down.
CCCGGATGACCGGGCACACGATAGAGGTCTAACGACAATGCAACGACGCAAATTCCTCGCAGGTATGGGATCGCTCGCGGCCGCCTCGGCGGCTGCAGTAGGAACCGGCGCGTTCAACTTCGCCAACGTGGAGCGGGAGGCCGACATCAACGTCACGAACGACGCGAATGCGTTCCTCGCCCTCAAAGCCACCAGCGGATACGCGGACGATTCCGGGGGCACGCTCTCGATCAATTTCAACGAAGATGCCAACGCCATGGGCGACGGCATCAACCAGGATTCCGACTACTCCTTCCGGAAGGTCTTCAAGATCAAGAACAAGGGGGACCAGTCGGTCGGCGTCTGGATCAATGACGACGCCAGTAGTGACTCGGATTCCGTCACCTGGTACGCCGCGCCCGATTTCAGCAACAGCATCGAAGGACCAGGAAACCCGTACGCGCTCGATCCGGGAGAGGAAGTGTACGTCAACGTCGTCATCCTGAACACTGGTGACAATGTTGACCTGCCCAGCACGGTGAACGTGGTGGCAGACGCGTCTCAAGGTAACTGATTCGGGAAACCGAGGCAACCACCACGCACCAATGAAACGGCGTACCTTCATCAGAACGTTCGCAGGATCCGTCGCGGCCAGTGGGCTGGTCGTCGGATCTGGAGCGTTCAACTTCGCGAACGTCGAACGGACCGTGTCCATTTCGGTCGTCGACGACGACAGGGCGTTCCTCAAGCTGACTCAGCGTGGCACGGGGCGACGTTCGTATACCGACGGTGCGACGGAAATGGTCGGGTTCGACATCCCCGGCCCCTCCGAATCGGACTACGGTGGAACGGACCCGGACGGCCTCGGTTCGAACTCCGTGTATCGGTTCGCTTCGGACGCTGCCAATGACGAGCCTGGTCTGTTCGGTGTGATGAACCAGGGCACGAACCCCGTCAGAATCTACAGTTCGCAGGCCACGACTAAGGGCGTCCCGACCATCACCATCTTCGACGTCGAGACCGGTGAAACCCTGACGGAGGACAGTCCGTCGGAACTGCTCGGCGTCGGAGACGAGCTCCTCTGTGGGCTGGAAATCGACACCCACGGCACTCCCGTTCAGGACGACGATTACGACGTGACGCTGTCGATCAACGCCAAAGCGCCGACCAACTGACCAGCACCACTGGCATTCAGCGTCTCCAGTCTTTCAGGAGACGCCTCCCGCGACACACACACGTATCGGAAGTTGCAGTCCACCGATACACTTCCGATTTTTCACGGACTCGACGATGTCGCCAGAGATGCATCGTCGCACCCTCATCCACCACTGAATAGCAAGAGAGCCCTCGTATTGCCACGGCTGTTCCACGAAATAACTCTCTAGACGGGCCAACAGCCAGGGACAGAGGGTTCGGTCGGGTCTAGAAGGAGGGCACTGAACCGATGGCAATCGTGTCAATACTACGTGGTATTCAACAGATGAGTAAATTGAGTGCTCCGGATGACCGGGGCACGAAAACGAGGCCAAACCAATGCAACGACGTAAATTCCTCGCGACGGTTGGATCGCTCGCCGCCGGTTCGGCGGCTGCAATAGGCACCGGTGCGTTCGAATCGGCATCTGCGACGCGGAACGTGACCGTGGAAGTCGAAGAGGACGCGAGTGCGTGGATCTCGCTGAATCCACTCAGTGACTACGCGTCGTACGACGACGACGGGTTGCTCGAACTCGACTTCGGCGAGTACCCAGGCAACGTCTGGGCGGCGGAGTCACAGGGGATGAACGGCGAGGCAACATTCAAATTCACCGATGTGTTCGAGATCTGGGCAGACCTGGGAAGTAGCGCCGGTCAGTTCTACTTCTGGGTCGAACTGAAGGACTTCGACGTCGACGTCGAACTCACTGCTGGCGGTGGTCAGAGTGGACACGCGGTGCCGACGGAGGGCACCGACCTGACCGAGCCGTTCCAGTTCCCGGGGCAGCCAGGAAGCGTCTTCGTCGACATGACGATCACGACCAACGAGCCAATCGAAGATGCCGGTGGAACGCTGGTCATCCACGCCTCGAAAACGGACCCCCAGAACGACACGTAACGACCCATACCGGCACCCCACTCCCAAATTTTCCGCGACCGCGGCCACCGAGCAGCGGCGGTCACGGTGATGAACGCGGGCCACGAGTGCCCGCGAACTCCTCTCAGGGAGAACCATCCACCGACTAGACGGCCCAATACAAAACGTATACTCGGCGAATGCTGGGACAGAGAGCCCACCACACCCCGACCATGCCCCGCACCACCCACCGTCTCGCGGTCGGTCTCGCCCTCCTCGCAGCCGTCGCCCTGCTCGTGCCGTCGGCCGCGACGCTGTTCGTCCCGACCCAGCCCGCCGATGACCTCGGCAACCAGGTCCACCTCCAGCCCGCGCCTGGCGAGAACGGCGCCTACGCCTCCCTCGCTGACGGCGACCTCGTGATCGACGTCTCGTCGTCGAACCCGGCCGGGGACGTCGAGGGCGTCAACCCGGGCACCGTCACCCACCTCGAGAACGTCTTCGTCGTCCATTACAACGGAAGCGAGTACGCCGAGGTGTGGCTGACCCACGAGGGGGAGGGACTGACCTTCACTGCTGCGGGGCAGTCGGTCGAGTCGCGTTCGACTGCCATCACCCTCGGCCCGAACGAGACCGCCGCGGTGGGCCTGCTCGTCGATACGACCGACGGGAACGCAGTCGAGCAGGTCGACGAGTTCACCGTCCACACGCGGGCCGCGGCACCCGAATCGTCGGCTGGCGGCTCGAACGAGGGCGGAACGGGCGGGTGGTGGGGCAGTGCCGACAGCACGACGACCACGGAACCGGGCGACGACGGCGATGCGACGACCGCAGCGCCGACGACCACGACCGCCGCTTCGCCAGGGACAGGACTCGCCGACGTGCCGGCGGACGCTCCACCAGAGAGCACACCGACGACCACCGGCGAGAGTACCGAGGACGAGGTGCCGACGGTACCGACGACGCAACCGGCCGAACGGTCGCCGACCATCGCGCTGTTCACCGAGCGGGCGACCGGCCTCACCGGGGGTGCCCTGGGGACGGCCGCGCTCGTCCTGTTTGCGGCGCTGGCGGTGGTGCTATCGGGCCGCCGTCGCCCCTGAGTACCCGGTAAGTCGGTCGCTAACTAATTGGTACAAACCCGTCAGCGACATCCAGTGCTCGCCATGGACGCACGACGACTCGGCTGGAACGGCCTGGAGGTGCTGCTCATCGTCGTCGTCGCCGGTCTCGTCGTCGGGCAGGTGCTGGGAGCACCGGTACTCTTCGGGTACGTCGAGACAGGGAGCATGGCGCCGACCATGGAAGCGGGTGACGGGTTCGTCGCCGTGCCCGCCGCGCTGGCCGGTTCGCCGGAGAAGGGCGACGTCGTCACCTTCCGCGCGGAGGAGCTCCACGGCGGCGGTCTCACGACCCACCGCATCGTCGGGGCGACCGACCGGGGCTATCTGACCCAGGGTGACGCGAACCCGTTCACGGACCAGGACGGGGGCGAGCCACCGGTGAAGAACGCCCAGGTCGTCGCCGTGGCGCTGCAGGTTGGCGGCCAGACGGTCGTCATCCCCCACCTCGGGACGGGCGTTACAGCCGTTCAGGGCGCATTCGAGGGGGTGCAACGACAGGTCGTGGCCCTGACCGGGATGCGTTCGCTGCTCGGTGGCCAGGGACTCGCCTACGTCGTCCTCGGCCTCTCCATCGCGCTCTACCTCGTGGACCTACTGCTGAGCAGGGGACCGTCCCGGGAGCGCGGGCGGTCGACCGGCCACGACGACGGCCTCGATGGCGCACTCGTCGTCGGCGGCCTCGCCGCACTGCTGGTCGTCTCGGCGACGGCCGCCATGGTGGCGCCCGCCGGCGCCCAGTCGATCGGCATCGTCAGCGCCGAATTCGAGTCGGAACGGCCGACGGTCATCCCGGCGGGCGAGTCGTCGACGCTGGACTATCAGGTTCCCAACGGGGGGCTCGTACCGGTCCACGTCTACCTGGAACCGGGTAGCGAGGGAGTGGCCGTCGATCCGGTCCACCAGTCCGTCGGGGGGCGGACTGCCGGGACGGCGGCGGTGACGCTGACGGCACCCGACGAGACGGGCTACTACCGAACGTACCTCGTGGAGCACCGCTACCTGGCGGTGCTACCGGCATCGCTCATCGACGGCCTCTACCGCGTCCACCCGTGGGCACCGATCCTGGCGATCGACGCGCTGCTCGCCGCCACGGTGCTGGTGCTGGGCTTCGGAGCACTGGGTGGGCGCGTCCGACTCCGCCGTCGAGAGTCGAGACACGCCCGGTCGGTTGGGCGCCGACTCCTCGCGTTCGTGACGCCGTCGGGCGATCGGTCGGAATCGAATCGGTAACCAATTGGAAAATCAACAAATCTCAGTGGGATGAAATCACACACGCTCGGTACGGGGGAGGGCACGCAGCAATTACGAGTACGGGCGATACTCGCGTCCTGGTTCGCGGTGCTGGCGGTCGTTGCAGTGATCGCGGTGGCGGCGGGAGGGTGGGCCACCTACACGGCTCACGTCGACCCGGGTACCGTCGAATCGACGAGCGAGGAGACCGCCTGGGCGGTCGACGGGTCCTTCGACCACTCGGCGACGGTGACCCGTCCGAATCCGGTGTTCGAGACCGGTGCGACCCTGGAGAACCGCTCGACGTACTTCGTGGCGGCTTCGCCGATCCTCGACGGGGATTTCTCGGCCCAGTATCGACCGACCGGTGACGAACCGGCGACGATGGAACTCGACGCCGACCTGGTCCACCGGGCCGCCGACGAGGAGACCGTGTTTTGGTCGGATCGAACCGACCTCGCCGCGTCCGAGGCCGAGTCCGTCGCGGCCGGCGAGACGGAGTCCCTCGAGTTCTCGGTCAACGCCAGCCGTGCGATGGAACGGCGAGAGAACGTCACGACCGCGCTCGGGAGCACGCCCGGCGAACTCAGCACCGTCATCGTCGTCGACGTCACGGCGACCGCGCCGGCAAACGGTGAGCCGGCCGAGCTGACCTACTCCACAGAACTCCCCGTCACCCTGTCGGACGGCACCTACTCGATCGGATCGCCCACGGAGGCCTCCGAGCAGGTGACGTATACGACGACCGAAACGGCCCCGCGTGAGTACGGGCCGGTCATGGCGGTTGGCGGGCCGCTCGTGTTGCTCCTCGGGCTCGTGGGCCTCGGCGGCCTCGCCGCGGTGCGGTTCCGTGACGAACCGATCGCGTTGACCCCGACCGAGCGCGCGCTCCTCGACTACCGCGACCAGCGAGCCGAGTTCGACGAGTGGGTGGTCCGCGCGGAACTGCCCGAAAGCGTCCTCGATCGGGAGGAATCGACGGCCGCGTCGTTCGCCGACCTCGTCGACTTCGCCATCGACGCGAACGTCGCGGTCATCGAGGAACCGAACCGCGAGCGATACTACGCGGTCACCCCGGACCTTCTCGTCACGTACGACCCGCCGGAGTCCCTCGACGAGCGCTAAGACGTCTTGGTCGCCCTGCTCCAGTCGTCCACGTCGTGTCGTCAACCGACACAATAAGGATGGTTGACGAGCCACTGTGTACCATGAGCGTCGAATCCGACGCCGTCGAACTCGTCGGGGACGAGACGGTCGAGAACGTCGCCCGCGCCGCCGTCTTCGCCGCCCTCACGGGCGCGTTCGCGTACGTCTCCTTCCCGCACCCGTTGACGACGGTCCCGATCACGCTGCAGGTGCTCGGCGTCTTCCTCGCGGGCATCTTCCTCGGCCCGATATGGGGATTCGCCTCCATGGGCGTCTACGTCGCGGCCGGGGCCGTCGGGGCCCCCATCTTCGCGTTCGGTGCCGCCGGGGCCGGGGTCCTCTTCGGGAAACTGGGCGGCTATCTCGTCTCGTATCCGATCGCCGCCGCGGTCGTGGGCGTCGTCGTCCACGGCATCGACGGCCTCGTCGACCCCGCGGACGTCTCGCTCGCCAGATTGCTCGCGGGTATGGGGCTCGCGACCGTCGTCATCTACGCCCTCGGGACGGTCGGGTTCGCCATCGCCGGCGACGTCGGCCTGGTCGAAGCGTTCCTCCTCGCGGGCGCGCCCTTCGTTCCCGTCGAACTCGTGAAGATGGCCGCCGCCGTCGGCGTCGTCAGGAGCGACGCCATCGCCGCCGAATGATCGAGATCACCGACCTCGTGGCACGGTACGGGGACGTGACCGCCCTCGACGGCGTTTCGCTTACGGTCGACGACGGCGAGTTCCTCGTCCTGACCGGCCCCAACGGCTCCGGGAAGACGACGCTGGTCAGACATTGCAACGCGCTCGAAACGCCGGATTCGGGATCGGTGGTCGTCGACGGAACCGAGGCGACCGACGACCCCGTGGCCGCTCGAACGGCGGTCGGGATGGTGTTCCAGAACCCCCGCGATCAGTTCGTCGCGGCGACGATCGGTTCCGACGTCGCGTTCGGCCCGGAGAACCTCGGACTCCCCAGAGACGAGATCGCCGAGCGAGTGGCGACCGCGCTCGCGGCCGTCGGAATGGGCGGCCGAAAGAACGACCGCATCGACTCGCTCTCCGGGGGTGAGCAGTCCCGCGTCGCCATCGCGGGGGCACTGGCAATGCAGCCATCGCATCTGATCCTCGACGAACCGATGAACGGATTGGACGAGGCGGGCCGTCGGTCCGTCTGGGCGCACCTGGACGACCTCCACGCGTCGGGAACCAGTCTGATCGTCGTGACCCACGACCTTCGGGACGTCTGGGAGCGGGCCGACCGACTCGTCGCCCTCGCTGACGGCCACGTGACGGTCGAGGGGCCACCGGCGGAGGTGCTCGACCGCCTCGGCCAGGTCGACGTCAGGCCACCATGCTGACCTACGAGACGGGTGACGGGCTCGCGAGAGCGCTCGACCCGCGGACCAAACTCCTCGCACAGGTGGGGTTCGCGGTCGCCGCCTTCGAGTTGACGACCCCGGTCGGTCTTTCTGCGCTCACGCTCGTGGTCGGTGGCGTACTGCTGGCCGCCAGAGTCGGCCCCGTCGCGGCGCTCGCGGAGTACGGTCCGCTCGTTCCGTTCCTCGTCGGGGCGCCCCTCGTCGCGGGCCTGACCCTCGGTGCGCCCTGGTTCGTCCCGGCCGATACCGTCGGGCCGGCCCTCGCAAGCTACCGGAGCGTCCTCCTGCTGGCGGTCGGGGCGGCCTACGTCAAGACGACGCCGGTCCGCGAGTCGCGGGCGGCGGTCGCGTGGCTGGTGCCGGGACGCGTCGGCCGGGGACTCGCCCTCGGCGTCGCGTTCGTCTTCCGGTTGTTGCCGCTGCTCCAGACGGACCTCCAGCGTGCGCGTGACGCCTCGCGGGCCCGTCTCGGCGAGGAACGCCCGCTCCACGAGCGGATGCGCACGGTCGCCCTCGACGGCCTGCGGCGGGCGACCCGTCGGGCCGATGGGCTCGCCGTCGCGCTCCGCGCCCGCTGTCTCTCGTGGAATCCGACGCCGCCGTCGATGGCACTGGGCGGCCGGGATTACGCCGTCCTCGGCGGGACGGCTGGGCTGCTCCTCGTGGCGTTCGTCTGAGACGATCGGCCGCGAGATCGCGATCGTCGAAACAACCGAGAAGGCGTTTCCCGCCGTTGAATTCGACGGGCCTGTGGTAAGCTTTATGCGGATTCTGACTCGCCTAGTGTGACATGTACTCCCTCGCGCAGGTCGCGCCCGACGTCACCCGGCCGACCTTCTGGCAGATCGGCCCCGCCGGCGAGCTCGTCTTCTACTACCTCGCCGCCGTCGCCATCGCCATCTTCCTGTACGGCTCCTACGAACGGGTCCGCTCCTTTGCCGCCGGCCCCGCCGACCCCATCGACCGACTCGACGACCTCGGCCGGCGCGTCGTCACGGCAACCAAGATCGTCGCCTCCAACGAGAAGCAGTTCGACCGCGACTGGTACGGCGGACTGATGCACACCCTCATCTTCTGGGGCTTTCTCACCCTCCTCGTCGGCACCACCATCCTCGCCATCGACATGGACGTCTGGACGAAACTCCTCGGTCAGCCCTCCTTCTTCGTCGGCGCCTTCTACCTCTCCTTTTCCTTCGTCATGGACGCGCTGGGCTTCCTCTTCGTCGTCGGCATCGGGATGGCGCTCTACCGCCGGTACTGGATCCGTAACGACCGGCTGTGGGGCAAACACACCGGCCCCGAGGACGACCTCTTCGTCTGGTCGCTGTTCCTCCTCGGCGTCGGTGGCTTCCTCCAGGAGGGCATCCGCATCCTCGGGATGGGCATGCCCGACTACGAGGTCGTGAGTTTCGTCGGCTGGACCGTCGCGAACTCCCTCGCGGCAGCCGGCGTCTCCGAGGCCGGCGCCACCGCCGCCTACGGCCCGCTGTGGTGGTCGCATGCCGTCATCGCGCTCGTCTTCATCGCCGCGGTCCCCTACGCCAAGCCGCTGCACATGCTCACCTCCTTCGCCAACGTCGTCACCCGCGACGAGCAGGCGGGGACTCGCCTGCCCGGCGTCCCCGAAGACGCCAGCCCGGAGGAGATCGGGTTCACCGGCCTCGAGGACATGTCCTGGAAGCAGCGCCTCGACCAGGACGCCTGTACCAAGTGTGGGCGCTGTTCGTCTGTCTGCCCCGCCGCCGAATCCGGCCGGCCCCTCGACCCCCGCGACGTCATCCTCGACCTCAAGGAGTACCGCCACGCCGTCGAGAACGGCGAGGCCGAGGAGATGGACATCGTCTCCGCGCAAGGCGAGAGCGTCATCGATAGCGAGACGATGGAGGCCTGCATGACCTGTATGGCCTGCATGGACGCCTGTCCCGTCGAGATCGAACACGTCCCGCAGTTCACCGAGATGAACCGCCGACTCACCGAGACCGGCCAGATGGACGAGAACGTCCAGGAGGCCATGATGAACGTCTTCCAGAACGGCAACTCCTTCGGGGAGCCCGAACGCAAACGTCCCGACTGGACCGACGACCTCGACTTCGAGATCCCCGACGCACGCGAGGAGACGGTGGAATACCTCTGGTACGTCGGCGACTATCCCAGCTACGACGACCGCAACAAGACCGTCGCCCGGGCGCTCGCTCGCATCTTCGAGGCCGCCGACGTCTCCTACGGCATCCTCTACGAGGACGAGAAGAACGACGGCAACGACGTCCGCCGCGTCGGCGAGGAGGGCCTCTTCGAGATGCTCGCCGAGGAGAACATCGAGACCCTCGAGGCCGCCGACTTCGAGACGCTCGTCACCACCGACCCGCACTCCTTTAACACCTTCCGCAACGAGTACGAGGACTTCGGCTGGGAGAACGGCGACTCGGTCCACCACTACACGCAGGTCGTCGAGGACCTGATTCAGGAGGGCGCCCTCCCGCTATCAGCGAGCGACCTCGATAGAACGGTGACCTTCCACGACCCGTGTCACCTCGGCCGCTACAACGACGAGTTCGAGGCGCCGCGGGCGGTCCTCGACTCGACTGGCGTCACCGTCGACGAGATGCCGCGCAACAAGTCGGATTCCTTTTGCTGTGGCGGCGGTGGCGGCGGCCTCTGGATGGACGCCGACGAGGACGTCAAACCCTCCGAGGAGCGTATCCGCGAGGCCCTGGAGGACACCCGCGCCGGGGACGACGTCGAGCAGTTCGTCGTCTCCTGCCCCATGTGCATGACCATGTACGAGGACGGCCGCAAGACCGGCGGCTACGAGGACGATATCGAAGTCGTGGACCTCGCCGAACTCGTCTGGGAGGCACTCGAGGGCGAACAATCGGCGGCCGGTGAGCCAGTGGCCGCCGACTGAACGGGGAGTCGACGTTTCTGGCGGTAGCCGTCACCGCGCCACGGCGACGAGTACCACCGAGACGGCCATCGCGGCCAGCAGTGCGGGGCCGACGGGGGACAACAGGGCGACGGCCGCCACGGGGATGGCGGCCGCGAGCGCCAGCGAGTGTGCGGGCGGCGGCGAGGGGCGGCGACCGTCGGCGTGGTCGGCGTGCTGTACGGATCGGAGTCGGTCGTGTCGTGACATCGTCTGCTGTGGAGGGGGGTCGATCGTCGTCGGAATCGATACGAAGAGTGGTCCGTGCGTCAGCGGGGACTCGGGTGGGCAACCGAGGGGGCGGACCGGACGGATTCGGAGGGGCCTCGGGCGGACGTCAGGTCTTCAGCGGGCCGCGGTATTCCGTCGCTACCGACCGGATCCCCGGCCAGATGGCATCCACTCGTCCCGTCGGGCCGTCGCACCCGGTGGCCGGGTCCGGTCCCGGCGTCGGAGTCGCGAGGCTCCGAAAGAAGGCGAGCGGTCGTGGGGCGAGTGGACGTGACATCGTATTCACCTGATCGACGCGACAGATCGTTTCGGGCGGTATGTAATAATTATTGTCCGGAAATGTGTCACAATGGCACGGCGGTTGGCGGCGACCGGGCCGAGCGGTCAGACGCCGTCCCAGTCGGTCCGCAGAAGGCCGTAGATGACCCGGTCGACGTACTCGCCGTCGACGAAGTACGCCTCTCGCTGACGACCCTCCTGCTCGAAGCCGACCGATTCGAGGGTCGCCCGGGACGGTTCGTTCGTCGCCAGGGCGTTGGCCGTGAGCCGGTGGAGTCGGCGTTCGGCGAAGGCGTAGTCGACCATCTGGGCGGTCATCGACCGCCCGTAGCCGTTCCCCTGGTGCTCGGGGTCGATCCAGGCACCGAGCATGGCTCGCCCCGAGTCCTCCTCGACGGCGAACAGCGAGATCATGCCCACCGGGTCGTCGTCGACACACCCGAGCAGTCGGACGACGTCGTCCTCGGGCCAGTCCTCGAAGTCGGACTCGAACTGGTGGCCGTTCGTGGGGTGGGCGGCGGGCATCCATCGGCGGACCACGGGGTCGTTGTAGTTGCGCTGGAGGAAGGGGAGGTCCTCGGCTTCGATCGGACACAGGTCGACGGGGTCGCCGCGACGGAATGGAGGGCCGGGCATACCGGCAGCGCACGCCGAGCCACAATCAGTCTTCTGCCCCAGGGAGAACCGGTTTCCGGGAGCACTAATGTGCTGGCCCCCCACGCACCGCCATGGACCGCACCCGACGCCCCCGACGCCTTCGCCGCGACGGCATCCGCGAGCTGGTTCGCGAGACGTCGCTCTCGGCGAGCGACCTGATCGCCCCCGTGTTCGTCGACGCGACCGCCGACGAACGGGTCGACATCCCCTCGATGCCCGGCCACGAGCGCGTCCCCGTCGAGGAAGCGGTCGAGCGCGTCGAGGAGGTACTCGCGACCGGCGTCGAGACCGTAATCCTGTTCGGCATCCCGAGCGAGAAAGACGAGATCGGCTCCCGCGCCGACGCCGCGGACGGCGTGGTCCAGGCGGCGACGCGAGCCATCTCGCGGGAGACCGACGCGACGGTCATCACCGACGTCTGTCTCTGTGAGTACACCGACCACGGCCACTGCGGCGTGCTCGAGCCCTCGGCCCCCGAGGCGACCACGCTCACCGTCCAGAACGATCCGAGCCTCGACCGTCTCGCCGACGTCGCCGTCTCACACGCCGAGGCGGGGGCGGACATGGTCGCTCCCTCTTCCATGATGGACGGGATGGTCGGGGCCATCAGGCGGGGCCTCGACGACGCCGGTCACGAGGACCTCCCCATCATGAGTTACGCCGTCAAGTACGAGAGCGCCTTCTACGGGCCGTTCCGGGACGCCGCCGACGGTGCGCCGGCCTTCGGCGATCGCCGCCACTACCAGATGGATCCCGCCAACCGTCGCGAGGCGCTCCGCGAGGCCGACCTCGACGTCGAGCAGGGGGCGGACGCACTGATGGTGAAACCCGCCATGCCGTACCTCGACGTGGTGCGCGACGTCCGCGAGCACACGACCCTGCCCGTCGCCGCCTATCAGGTGAGCGGCGAGTACGCCATGCTCCACGCGGCGAGCGAGAAGGGCTGGCTCGACCTAACGGCGGTCGCGCTCGAGTCGCTCGTCTCCATCGAGCGGGCCGGCGCGGACGTGATCGTCACCTACTTCGCGGAGACGGTGGCCGAACAGTTGTCGTAGGGGGTCGCTCGACGGGACGTCGTCGGGTCGTGACCGGCGCCGCGTGGCGGCGGGACAGTGAATTCACTCGCTCTCAGAGAGGGCGGCCACCACGTCGTCCCCGTCGGCGATCCGGTCGCGCCGGTCGACGATCAGTTCGACGTCGTCGCTCACGAACGACGCCGACTCCGCGGCGAGGCGACGATAGAACTCCGTCTGCGCGTACTCGTCTACCCGGTCCGTGAACGCCGGGAGC
>JBNJDE010000002.1:0-40771 GCA_051744605.1 Halobacteriota archaeon | reverse complement strand
CGGGTTCCTCATCGGCGGGGCCGTCCTCGACCGGTTCCTCATTGGCGGATTCCCCGTCAGTCTGACCGGATTCGCCCGTCGATTCGGAACTGTCGGCCGCCACGGCGGAATCCTCGTCGACAGATCTATCGTTCGCTTCCGACCGATCACCTCGTGCCGCGTCGACATCTCCGTTCCCAGCCGCTTCGACGGGCGCGTCGTGCCCGTCCTCCGACGAGTCTTCCTCGTGGTCAGCCGGTGACTGTTCCGCGGCCGCTGGCTCGAAGGCGTCTGGTTCGTCGAGCAGCGATTCGACCCGGGATTTCACCCGGTCTCTGACGTTCGCGTCCGCCACGTCGGCATCGCGGACGGTGTCGTCGATGGTTCGGGCGGCGTCGCTGAGACCCATCTCCCGGACCCGTTCCCGGACCGCGTCGTCCGGGTCGGCGAAGGACACCTCGATGTCGGCCTCGTCGTCGAACTCACGGCGGTCGTTGACCCGGGTCACGAGCGCTCCCCGTTCCTGTCCGAACTGCTCGATGGCGGCCGGGGTCACGTCCCCACCGTCGCCCTCGATAGTCACGACGACCACGGCGTCCTCGACGTCCGCTTCGCGGATGCGCTCGCGAACGAGCGCGGCTCCCTCGGATTCGGCCAGTGTGAGATCCAGGAAGACGAACTCGCGCGTATCGAGCCCCCGGCGGGTGATGTTCACGCCCTCGTCGAAGGTCACGAGATTGTATCCTCGGTTCTCCCGCTCCGAAGCGCTCGTCCGCTCGGTCGAGCCACAGTAGGTGGCCCAGACGCCATCGAGGTTCTTCGTCTCGGGCGTGTGATCGTCGCCCAGCAAAACGGCGTCGAAGTCGACGGTCGCGGATTCGAGAACGGTCTCGAGGTCCCAGTCGCCGTGTGGAAACGGGGTGAACAGGCCGTGGCCCACGAGTGCCGCGTGCGCCGTCTCAGGCGGCGTGAAATCGTATTCGAGTCGGTCGCGGCGCGATTCGGGGACGTAATCCAGCCCGTAGAAGGTGGTATCATCGACGACCGTTCCGTCGTCGTCGAGGTGGATAGCCAGATCCAGCGTCTCGAAGAGGTCGAGCCACTGACCGCGGCGGGCGTCTTCGTGATTGCCGACGATGGCGAGAAACGGGATGTCGGCCCGGTCGAGTTCGCGGAGGATCGAGATGGTCTCCAGGAGATCGGGGAGGTCGGGACGGCGGTCGTCGAACAGGTCGCCGGCGTGAACGACCGCGTCGACCCCGTCCGCGACGGCGTCCTCGACGACCTGCCGGAACGCGTCGAGATAGTCCTGCCGACGCACGGGAGAGTGATACTGCCGGTAGCCGATGTGGGTGTCCCCCGTGTGGATGACCCTGCTCATGCTATACACCGGATTGGCTGCCACTCGCAAAAAACGCGCGGTCCCGGTGGGCCGCCACTCGACCAGCGGTATCGGTCACTCGACCAGCAGTACAGGTCACTCGGCGAGCTGATATAGCCGTTTCCGCGCGTCTGAGAAGGAGTGTCGCGAGGTCACGACACCGTGTTCCTCGAGACGGCCGATGGCGTACCGGACGGTGCGGGCCGGAAGAAGCGTGCGCTCCGCGATGGCCGACTGGGTGAGGGTCCCGTTGTACTCCAGAACCTTGGCGACGAGTTTCGCGCTAGGGGGCAGTTCGCGCAGTTCCTCGTGGTGGTTCGCCTGTCGTGACGACGTCGTTGCGCTCATTATCATCCCGTATTCGATGTTAGGTAATAATATTTGTGGTATAAGTTAATTACTATAGAGCATATTATTCGGAGAATGTGTCCACCCGAAATCTCTTAAGAATTAGCGACGTATCGAGGAGCAATGACCGATACCGTCGACGACATCGATCTTCCCTACACGGAGGAAGCCTCCCACCAGGAGAAGGTCGAAGCCCTCCAGGAGCGACTGGAGGTTGTCGAACAACAGAACGAGGAGATGCGGGACAGACTGCTGGACGCGAACGCGGAGAACAACAAGTACCAGCAGAAACTCGAACGCCTCTCCCACGAGAACAAGAAGCTCAAGCAGTCGCCACTGTTCGTCGCGACTGTCCAGGAGATCGGGGATCGGGGCGTCATCATCAAACAGCACGGGAACAACCAGGAGGCGCTCACCGAGGTCACCGACGAGATGCGCGAGCAGATCGAACCCGGCTCCCGCGTGGCGGTCAACAACTCGCTTTCCATCGTCAAACGCCTCGACGACGAAGCCGACGTTCGGGCCCGCGTCATGCAAGTCGAGGAGAGCCCGGACGTGGGCTACGAGGACATCGGCGGCCTCGAAGACCAACTCAACGAGGTGCGCGAGACGGTCGAGATGCCGCTCAAGAAACCCGATCTCTTCGAGGACGTGGGCATCAACCCGCCGAGCGGCGTGCTCCTCTACGGACCACCGGGGACCGGCAAGACGCTCATGGCCAAGGCCGTCGCCCAGCAGACCGACGCGACCTTCATCAAGATGGCCGGATCGGAACTGGTCCACAAGTTCATCGGCGAGGGGGCGAAGCTGGTTCGCGACCTCTTCCAGGTCGCCCGCGACCACGAGCCCGCCGTCGTCTTCATCGACGAGATCGACGCCATCGCCTCCAAGCGGACCGACTCGAAGACCTCTGGCGACGCCGAGGTCCAGCGAACGATGATGCAACTCCTCTCGGAGATGGACGGCTTCGACGAGCGCGGCGAAGTCCGCATCATCGCCGCGACGAACCGCTTCGACATGCTCGATCGCGCCATCCTCCGCCCAGGTCGGTTCGACCGCCTCATCGAGGTGCCGAACCCCGACGAGGAGGGTCGCGAGAAGATCTTCGAGATCCACACCCGCGCGATGAACGTCTCCGACGAGGTGAACTTCGAGGTCCTCGCTCACGACACGGAGGGAATGAGCGGTGCCGACATCAAGGCCATCTGTACCGAAGCAGGGATGTTCGCCATCCGCGACGATCGGACGACCGTCACCGGAGAGGACTTCCGACTGGCCCGCGAGAAACTCGAGACGGACGACGCCGACGAGGAAGTCTCGCGGACCTTCGCCTGAACGGTCTGGCACTCCGTCACCACCGCTACTTGTGCCGGCGAGTTCTCGAACCGATAGAACGTCGACCCCGGACCGGGGTCAGAGGAACAACAGGTAGGGGACGATGAAGAACGCGAGGAAGACGACGGCGAGGAGGATGCCGTACCCCACGACGAGGCCCACGATGGTCTGCCAGATCGGATGGTCGAACGTTGCGGTGAGTTCGCTCATACGTCGACCATACCGTTCGAATGGTAAAACTGTATGCCAGCGGTCTTCGAGGGGCGGGCTACCCGGAGCGGTCGCGACGAAGCGGCAGTCCAGAGCTCACGCGAGGATGTCCGCGATACGCCGCGGTTCGCCGGCGAGCGACGGGTTGGGTTCGACGAGTTTGAGCACTTCGTGATCGGTCACGTCGGTGTACTCCTTCTCGGTCGCCTCCTCGATGAGGGCGCGCTCCATGCGGAACTCCGTCCCCTCGTAAACGACGTCGACGCCGTGCTCGTCGAATGAGAGTGCGGTCATCGTCTCCGGCTATTCGGTCAGTCGATATAAGCCCCGCGTCGGACGCCCGTCTGCCGGTCTCGGGGAGTTTATACTGTTGTGGGTGTTCGCAGGAGATGTGTTTGGACGCGATCCGATCGACCGACTCGCCATCCCGGACGGGACGACGGTGGAGGAACACGACCTCGTCACCGATGGGGACGTCCTCGTCGGCGGGCAGAGCACCGTCGAGTTCGGCGTCCGCGGACAGGACCTCATCGCCGGCGAGCGCGTCCACTTCGGTGGCGACATCGAGATCGAAGGCGACTGTCGCCTGGACATGTGGTGTTCGGTCGACGGCAACGCGCTGGTCGGTGCCGACGCGTATCTCGGCGAGCGCGTCCACGTCGACGGCCGTCTCGTCGTCGGCGGCGACCTGGACATCGGCGACGACGTCCAGATAGATGAGGGCTTCGAGGCGAGCGGCTGGATCGTCATCCGCAATCCGATGCCCACGATCACCTTCTTCGTGGTCTATCTCACACACCTCCTGCGCATCGGCGAGGAGGAGGAGGCCGAGGAACTCGTCGATGAGTTGGCCCACGAACCCGATGCGGTACCGCTGCAGATCCCTCGCGGGTCGCGAGTCAGCGACGAGACGTGGCAGGTGTCCGCACCCGCGACCATCGGCGACGACTGTCGGCTGCACGGCAACATCCGCGCCCACGACATCGAGGTCGGCGAGGACACCAACCTGTTCGGTAGTCTCCGGGCTCGCGACGACATCGTCGTGGGGTCGGGCACCAAGATCCACGGCGACGTCACCTCGCGCGGCGGGGACGTGACCGTCGAAGACGAGGCACTGATCCTGGGCGACGTGGTCGGCGAGGACATCACGATCCACCAGGACGCGAACGTCGACGGGACGATTCGGGCGCGCGGGGCAATGCGACTCGGCCGGCAAGCCCAGCGACGCCCGGAGTAACGCCTCACCTCTTCCAAGGTGCTGGGAATCGGTGGAACGTTCTTGGTATGGCCGGGCATTGACCCAATTGCGCCGGCGGACGAACGCGAGGGATCGATGCCTGGGCGGGCGCGACCCCTCGTACCGCCGGCCACAAGTTGTGGGGCCTTCCGATCTATCCCTCTCTTTCGGATGACATCCCCCGGTGACCGGCGCGGAACCGAAAGGTAGTTTCCCCGGTCCCCGGTACCTCGGTACATGATTTCGCTCGCACTTGCCGGGAAGCCGAACGCCGGCAAGTCGACGTTCTATACCGCAGCGACGATGGCGGAGGTGGACGTGGCGAACTACCCGTTCACCACCATCGACGCCAACCGCGGGATCAGTCACGTCCGGACCAGGTGTCCCTGTCTCGACCTCGACCAGCGATGCGGGAACGAGAACTGCCACGAGGGAAAGCGCTACGTCCCGATCGAATTGCTGGACGTCGCAGGGCTGGTTCCGGGGGCCCACGAGGGGCGAGGGCTCGGGAACCAGTTCCTCGACGAGTTGACCAACGCCGACGCGATATTGAACGTCGTCGACGCCTCCGGGGGAACCAACGAGGAGGGCGAACCCGTCGAGGTGGGCGCACACGATCCCATCGAGGACATCGATTTCATCGAATCCGAGATGGACATGTGGCTCGCCGGCATCGTCGACCGGAACTGGGAGAAGATCGAACGGCAATCGCGCTCACCGGGCTTCGACATCGACGACGCCCTGACCGAACTGCTGACCGGATTCGGTGCGACGGAGTACGACGTGGCCGCGAGCCTCCGGGACCTCGAGTACCCGGAGAACCCGATGGCGTGGGACGACGAGCACCGGGAGGCGCTGGCGACGGAGATACGCGCCCGCACGAAACCGATCGTGGTGGTCGCGAACAAGATAGACGTCGCGCCGGCGGAGAACGTCGACCGGCTGCTGGAACTGGACAAGCCGGTCATCCCGGCCACTGCCCAGGGTGAACTCGCCCTCAGGCGCGGGGCAGAACACGACGCGGTCTCCTACGACCCCGGCGACGAGACGTTCGAAATGGCCGACGCCGTCTCCGATCAGCAGCGGACCGTCCTGGCCGAGTTGCGAGAGACGATGGATCGGTGGGGTGGGACCGGCGTCCAGGCCGCCCTCGATTATGCCGTCTACGACCTGCTCGACAGAGTCACCGTCTATCCGGTCCAGGACGCGACCCACTGGACCGACGGCCAGGAGAACGTCCTCCCAGACGCGTTCTTGCTCCCCAGTGGTGCCACCCCGCGCGACCTGGCCTACGCCGTCCATACCGATATCGGCGAGGGATATCTCCACGCGGTCGACGCACGAGCCAATCGCGAGGTCGGAGACAGCTACGAACTCGAAGAGGGCGACGTGATCAAGATCGTCAGTACCGCGAGATAACGGCGGCGTTTGTCGCGATCGACGCGGGCGATTTTTCCAGACCTGTTGTGTCAGCTACATTTAGATAGGCTTACATCCTGTGGCGGCATAGCATTCACTTGCCGCGAGGCGCGGAGACACACTGGACGCCAACGGACCAGATCGACCGGCACCCGCCGGACGAGACGGTTCGAGGTAGGGGCGATAACCGAAGTGCCGGTAACACGGTCCCAAGGAAACAGCTCCGAAGGAGAACCGCGCCATCCCACTGCCGAACCACCATGGTGGTTCGGGATGAAGGCCAAGTACCGGAATACGCGTAAGCGAATTTCGGGAACCACCGATGGCAAGGCCGGTGAAAAACCGGCTACAACGAGGACGACGAAGGAACGTCGACACACAGTCGACATCCGCGACACTCGACGAAACGTTCGCTGAGTGTCGTTCGAGTCGTCGTCGAAATCCCGGTGCGATTCCGGGTAAAGCCATCGACGGCCGCGAGGGATGGGGAAAACGTCTCCCGTCCAGGTCTATACCACGTCTCGCGATTTTCGTCGACGACTATTCTCGCCACTTACTGCACTGCACGGGTCGCCGACCGCATCGCCTCGAGCGCCGTCTCTATCTCCTCGAGACTCGCCGCGTAGGAGATCCGAGCGTAGCCCTCCCCGTGTTCACCGAAGGCTCGGCCCGGAACGACCACCACGTCCCGCTCGATGACGGCATCGACCCACCCGTCCGGGACGGCGGGCATCGCGTAGAAGGCTCCTCGGGGCGTCGGGACGTCCAGTCCCATGTCGGCCAGGCCATCGAGCAGGACGTCACGGCGCTCCTCGAAGGCCGCCACCATCTCCTCGACCCGGTCCTGCGGTCCCGAGAGTGCCGCTTCTGCCGCGTACTGTGCGGGGGCGCTCGCGCAGGCCTGGACGTACTGATGGACTCGCAACATGCGCTCGATACGTCGCTCGCTCCCCGCGACCCAGCCCAGCCGCCACCCGGTCATCGAGTACGCCTTCGAGGCGGCGTTGACGACCACGACGTTGTCCGACTCGGCGAACTCCATCGGCGAGCGATGTTCGCCCTCGAAGACGATGCGCTCGTAGACCTCATCGGAGATCAGGAGGACGTCGTGTTCGTCGGCGATACGGGCGAACTCGCGCATGTCGGCGACCGATTGAACGGCGCCGGTGGGGTTCGCCGGGCTATTGACCACGAACGCAGCGGTGTCCTCGGTGATGGCCGCCTCCACGGTCGCCGGGTCGAGTGTGAGGTCCTCGCGAAGGGCGAGCGGGACCGGAGTCCCACCGGCGAGTTTTGTCAGCGCGTCGTAGGAGACGAACCCGGGATCGGGGATGAGTACCTCCTCGCCCTGGTCGACGTGTGCTTCGAGCGCCAGATGGAGTGCTTCGCTCCCACCGGCGGTCGCGATGATCTGGTTCGGGGCCAGCTCCAGGTCGTCGTCCCGAGCGTGTTTGTCGGCGATGGCCTCGCGGAGCGACTGCGTGCCGAAATTCGACGTGTACCCGTCGGCATCGCCGGCATCGATGGCCTCGATGGCCGCCTGGCGTGCGTGTTCCGGCGTGGGGAAATCCGGCTGGCCGATGCCGAGATTGATGGCGTCCTCGCCGGCGGCCTCGAAGACCTCCCGGATACCGCTGATCGAGATCGCTTCCACCCGTTCGGAGAATGCCGTCATGTGCTATCCCCCGTCGCAGTGCAGGATAAGTGTAGGGATTGTGCTGGCCCGGCGGCCGCAGTCGAAACGGACAAACGCGTACCCCGGCACTGTACACCCGATGGACGCGCTGGAACGGTACGAACCGATCGTGGAGGACTACGATGCGTTCCGCGAGGCGTGTCTCCGACCGCTCCCCGCCACCGTCAGAGTGAACACCATCAAGGCCACCCCCGAGCGAGCCATCGAAGCCCTCGAAGCAGCGGGCGTCACAGCCACACAGCGCTCGTGGGACCCGACGATGCTGGCGGTCGATACCGCCAAACCCGGCAACACGTGGCCGTACGTCCACGGCTGGATCCACGGCCAGGAGGAGGTGTCGGCCATCCCACCGAGGGTCCTCGACCCACGACCCGGGGAGGTCGTCTGGGCCGCTGCCGCTGCCCCCGGGAGCAAGGCGACCCAGCTTGCGGCGCTGATGGAGGACACGGGACTCGTCATCGCGAACGACGACAACCTCGGTCGGCTCTCGGCCCTGCGTGGCAACGCGGACCGGCTCGGCGTCACCTCGATGGCCGTCACCAACGAGGACGCCAGGTTCCAGACGTTCGACCCGTTCGGAATCGAACGCGTCGACCGCGCCCTCGTCGACGCGCCCTGCACCTGCGAAGGGACCGTCAGAAAGAGCCCGGACGCACTCGATGGCGCCGGACCGGAGAGTAGCAAGAATATCGCGAACGTCCAGCGCGATATCCTCGCCCGCGCCGTCGCGAAGACGAAGCCGGGCGGGACGGTCGTCTACTCGACCTGCACCTTCGCCCCCGAGGAGAACGAAGCCGTGGTCGACGCCGTCCTGGAGACCGGCGATGCGACGGTCGTCCCGTTCGAGGTGCCACTCGAACACTCGTCCGGGCTCACCGAATGGGACGGAGACTCCTACGCCGACGACCTGGCGGCGACCAAGCGGTTCTACCCCCACCAGAACGACACCGGCGGGTTCTACGTCGCGAAACTGGAGGTGACGAGATGAACGGACCACGCCGGCGACTCGTCGCGGACGGTAGTGGTACGGACCAAAACTCCCAGAACCGAAGCGACCGATTCGAACGACTCCCCGCGACCGAGGAGGACCGATCCGTCCCGGGGAGACCGACCAGGACCGCCGTACTCGAGTGGTGGGAGGAGCGATTCGACATCGACCGGGAGACCTTCGCTGACTTCACGTTCTGGGAGAAGGGGGCCGGCAGGGTGTGGGCCCTCCACCACGACCTGGTCGGGCCGGTCCAGATCGAGGCCCTGGGATTACCCATCCTCCGCACCCGCCAGGAGTTCTGGAAGCCGACGACCGACGCCGTCCAGCGGTTCGGGCGGAACGCGTCGACGAACGTGATCGAACTCGACGAACGGCAAGCAGACCGGTTCGTCGCGGGAGAGGACCAGGAGATCGCGTGGGACGGCGACTGGGGCTACCTCATCGCGGCCCACGAGATCGCGGGCGATCCGGAACCGATCGGGGTCGGTCTGTTCACCTACGGAACCCTCCAGTCGATGGTGCCCAAGGGGAGACGGCGGGAATTTTAGCGACTCGGAAGGTTCTTGCGGCGGTACTCGCTGGAGGTACACATGAACCGTCGGACCTTCCTGATCGGGGCGACGGGCCTCGGGGGCACTGCCCTCGCCGGCTGTCTCGGGCGCGAAGAAGACAGATTCACGCTCAGCGTGGCGGATTACAACTTCGACGAGAACGACGACGGCTACCTTGAAGCGTGGGCGACGGTCTCCAACGTCGCCAACGAACCGCAGGAGGGGACACTCTATTTCACCGGCCAGCTCGAGGACGACACGATCGTTCGAGTTCGCGACGTCGCACTCGAGGCGCACAGGACACGCGAGTACACCGTCACCTACGACGTCCTGTGGGACGACGTCCGGAATTTCTCCCTCGACGTGGAGATCGAACCGCCGGACTCCTGAGTCGGTCAGTCCGTGTGGCAGTATCAGTCTCCCGGCAGACCGTCGTGGTACCACGACCCTCGGAAGGGTTATCCGTGTATCGGCCCTGTGATATATTGTAATGGCAAACGGTACTGTGGATTTCTTCCACGACACTGGCGGTTACGGTTTCATCACGACTGAGGACGCGGACGAAGACGTATTCTTCCACATGGAGGACGTTGGCGGAGCGGACCTCGAAGAAGGACAGAACATCGATTTCGACATCGAAGACGCCCCCAAGGGCCCGCGCGCGACGAACATCGTTCGCAACTGAGTCGACGTCCACTCACCATCCGGTGAAGGACCGATGCATTTCTTTCGAAGCACAATTTCACAGAGATACATCGCGGTCGGTTCGCTCGTGGCGATCCCGAACCAGCGACGAACACCGACTCACGGCGTCGAGAAACCCTCTATCTACCGCGACGAACAGGGTTATCCCCGCGAACGTCGTACATATTTGAAGTGATAGACGCCCAGCCCTCCCCCTCCGAGACCGACCCGCCCGAGAAGGCGACACTCATCTGCCGCGACTGCGGCCACGAGAGCGACGTCGACGGCGATTGGATCGTTCATACCGAAGACGAACGGCAGATGTACGACTGCCCCATCTGTGGGACGACGATCACCGAGCGATACGAGCCCCGACAGCCACTCGTTCTCTGACCCGTTACTCCCGGCGATACCGATACGGTGCCATCGCTGATCGGTTCTCGAGCAACCCGCTTTCGAGGGCTGATCGACGAGCGGTCGTCAGTGTACCCCCGGCATCCAGGGACGGACGATGGTTCCGCCGGTGAGGGTCGCCTCGATGCCGCCCGCACATCCAACACGACTCGGACTGGTACGAACCCCGTGAATAGCTAAACGCCATTCTCGGGCCATCTGGAAGCCAAAAACGGTGACTTCGAACGCTATCTCCGAGGTGAAACGGTAGCTATAAAAATAGTTACGTGGAGTACGACACAATGGCAGAGACAGATTGTATCGCGATGGGTCCACAACTCACGGATGTCTCGGTGGGTACAGAGGATATGACAGTACAGTATGACATTACCCGGACGACACCAGTCCACGCTATCGTCGAAGCGCTCTGTGTCGCCCGCGACGAATCGTACGACGAACTCCCACCGCTGCACGAATATATCGATACCGACGCACTGAATTCATTGCTCAGAACGGACACCGACGCCAGCGTCATCTTCGACTACCAGGGCCACACCATCACCGTCCGCACCGATTCTGTCACCGTCGGGCCAGCAGTCTGAGCAGCCACCGATCCATTGACGACGCCCCACCCCGCCCACCCGGATCTCGGTCCGGCCACGACGATCGAAGCGAGTTCTATACGCTTATACCGCTTCGTCGGTTTTCTCGACCCATGACAGCGGCCGACGAGCACGCCGAAACCGAGCAATCGCTCGACCTGGTGGGGGAGGTCACGGCTCACGACGAGGAACTCGGAGCGGCCGTCGCAGACCTCCAGGACCGCATCGAGGACCTCGAGACGACCGTCGAAGAGAAAGAATCGGAGATAGCGACGCTCACCGAGCGACTTCAGCGGACGCAGGCGGACTTCCAGAACTACAAGAAGCGGACCAAAGAACGCCAGGCGGACCTCGAGAAGCAGGCCAAAGGTGACGTCATCGAACGGTTCCTCGAGGTTCGGGATAACCTCACCCGTGCGATCGAAGACGAGTCCGACGACCTCGAGTCCCTCAAGGAGGGGGTCCGGGTGACGCGAAACGAGTTCGATAGAGTCCTCGACGCCGAGGACGTCGTACAGATCGACCCGGAACCCGGCACCGCAGTCGATCCGAGACGCCACGAGGTCATGATGCGCGTCGAGAGTGACGAACCCGAAGATAGCGTCGCGAGCGTCTTCAGAACGGGGTACGAGATGGGCGAGACGGTCTTGCGAACCGCCCAGGTGACCGTCAGCGACGGGCCGGAAGACGACACGGACGAGGCCGAGCAGGAAGCGGCCCCCGAAGACGCCGAGGAAGAAGAGACCGCGGGCACGGCGGACGACACCGACGACGAAGCGGCGACAGACGCCGAATAGCGGCCCCGACGCTGCACTGGCGGGAGGTCCGGGGCCCATTTGTCCTGGCGGATACCGGCACAGTCACATCGCCGTCACCGGGGGTACCACGCCAGGAGGCCGTCGCACCGTGTTCGCTCGCCGATGAAATTGCGGTCGTAATATATGCTGTGGCGGTGAACGACCGAGTTGAATGGAATCGCAAGCAAGCGTCGGGTCGGTAAATCGTGGGTGCCGGTCTCACTAGCAAGGCTTAAAGGCTACAAGACGATAACAAACGCTCAAGATGGCGAGTGAGAAGATTCTCGGAATCGACCTCGGGACCACGAATAGCGCGTTCGCGGTGATGGAGGGAGGAGACCCGGAGATCATCGTCAACAGTGAAGGCGACCGGACGACCCCATCGGTCGTCGCGTTCGACGAAGGTGAACAACTCGTCGGGAAGGCGGCCAAAAACCAGGCCGTCCAGAACCCGGAGGAGACCGTCCAGTCGATCAAGCGACACATGGGCGAGGACTACGCCGTGACGATGAACGGCGAGGAGTACACGCCGGAACAGGTCTCCGCGATGATCCTCCAGAAGATCAAGCGGGACGCCGAGGAGTACCTGGGCCAGGACGTCGAGAAGGCGGTCATCACCGTCCCCGCGTACTTCAACGACAAGCAGCGCCAGGCGACCAAGGACGCGGGAGAGATCGCCGGCCTCGAGGTCGAACGCATCGTCAACGAACCGACGGCGGCCAGTATGGCCTACGGACTCGACGACGAGACCGAACAGACCGTCCTCGTCTACGACCTCGGTGGCGGCACGTTCGACGTCTCCATCCTCGACCTCGGTGGTGGCGTCTACGAGGTCGTCGCGACCAACGGGGACAACGACCTCGGTGGGGACGACTGGGACGACGCCATCGTGGATTGGCTGGCCGATGACTTCGAGGACGATCACGGTATCGACCTCCGGGAGGATCGACAGGCGCTCCAGCGTCTCAAGGACGCCGCGGAGGAGGCGAAGA
The DNA here is from genome assembly GCA_051744605.1 of Halobacteriota archaeon. GTDB lineage: Archaea > Halobacteriota > Halobacteria > Halobacteriales > Halobacteriaceae > Halanaeroarchaeum. The sequence continues at coordinate 28,156 of JBNJDE010000002.1, read as the reverse complement.
TCGAACTCTCGAGTCGCAAGGAAACGACGATCAACCTGCCGTTCATCACGGCCACCGACGACGGCCCGGTCCACCTCGAGACGGACATCACGCGCGCGAAATTCGAATCGCTCACGGCGGACCTCATCGATCGCACCGTCGACCCGACCGAGCAAGCCCTGGCCGACGCCGACCTCTCGAAGAGCGACATCGACGAGGTCATCCTCGTCGGCGGGTCCACCCGTATGCCCCAGGTCCAGGAGAAGGTCGAGGACCTGACCGGCCAGGAACCGAAGAAGAACGTCAACCCCGACGAGGCGGTCGCGCTGGGCGCGGCCATCCAGGGCGGCGTCCTGGCAGGCGACGTCGACGACATCGTCCTCCTCGACGTTACGCCGCTCTCGCTCGGCCTCGAGGTCAAAGGCGGCCTCTTCGAACGCCTCATCGAGAAGAACACGACGATCCCGACCGAGGAGTCGAAGGTCTTCACCACCGCCGCCGACAACCAGACCTCCGTACAGATCCGCGTCTTCCAGGGCGAGCGCGAGATCGCCGAGGAGAACGAACTGCTCGGGGCCTTCATGCTCACGGGCATCCCGCCTGCACCGGCGGGCACCCCACAGATCGAGGTCTCGTTCAACATCGACGCCGACGGTATCGTGAACGTCGAAGCCGAGGACCAGGGCTCCGGCAACAGCGAGGACATCACCATCGAGGGCGGCGTCGGCCTCGACGACGACGAGATCGAGGAGATGAAAGCCGAAGCCGAAGAGCACGCCGAAGAAGACGAGAAGCGCCGCGAGCGCATCGAGGCGCGCAACGAGGCCGAGGGCGCCATCCAGCGCGCCGAACGACTCCTCGAGGAGAACGAAGAACTGGTCGACGACGACCTCCGAGAGGACATCGAAGTCGAGATCGAGACCGTCCGCGAGGTGCTCGAAGACGAGGACGCCGACCTCGAGACGATCCAGGAGGCGACCAGCGAACTCTCCGAGAAACTCCAGGAGATCGGCAAACAGGCCTACCAGCAGGAGGCGGCCCAGCAGGCTGGCGCGGCCGGTGCCGGCCCGGGTGCAGCGGGCGCTGGACCAGGGACCGCCGGTGCAGGTCCCGGTGCCGGCCCAGGTGCGGCCGGCGGCGAGACAGGCGAGGAGTACGTCGACGCCGACTTCGAGGACGTGGACGAGGAGCCATCGTCAGCCGGGCAGACGGGGACCGACGACGAAGACGAGTAACCGGACCGAAACCACACATCACTGATGCCCGAGGACTTCTACGACGTACTCGGCGTAAGCCGGGACGCGGACGAGGACGAGATCAAACGCGCCTTCCGGAAGAAGGCGGCCAAGCATCACCCGGACGTGAACGACGACCCGGACGCCGAGGAGACGTTCAAGAAGATCCAGAAGGCGAAGGACGTCCTCACCGACGACGAGAAGCGTCAGATGTACGACCAGCTCGGGCACGAACGCTTCGTCGAGGCCGACAAACAGGGCGCCACCGACCGCGGCGGGGCCAGGGGCAATCCCTTCGGCGGGACCGCCGGTGGCGGCATGGGCGGGTTCGGCGACATCTTCGACCAGTTCTTCGGTGGTGGCGGTCGTGGCGGGTCACGCCCCTCCAAGGGCCAGGATCTTCGCACCGGCCTCACCATCGACCTCGAGGAGGCCTACGAGGGCGTCACCAAACAGGTCACGATCCGTCGTCCCGAGCGGTGTGAAGACTGCGACGGCAGCGGCCATCCCCCGGACGCGGAACCCCGGACCTGTCCCGAATGCAACGGTCGTGGCCAGGTCCGACAGGTACAGCAGACGCCGTTCGGCAAGATGCAGCAGACCGGAACCTGCCGACGCTGTGGCGGCGAGGGCGAACTCTACGAGGAGACCTGCTCGACGTGTCGCGGCCAGGGTACCGTCCGCCGGGAGGCGACGCTTTCGGTCGACGTCCCTGCCGGTATCCGGAGTGGCCAGACCCTCCGGATGGAAGGCGAAGGCGCACCGGGCGACCCACGTGCGCCGAACGGTGACCTCCTCATCGAAGTCGAGGTCGAGGACCACCCGGACTTCGAACGGGATGGCAACGATCTCCGCCTCGATCAGCCCATCTCGTTCCCGCAGGCGGTCTTCGGCGATACCATCCAGGTCCCCACCCTCGACGGCGGGGCCCAGTTCGAAGTCCCCGCCGGCACTCAGAGTGGCGAGACGTTCCGCCTCCGTGGCAAGGGCATGCCGCGACTCCGCGGCCACGGCTACGGCGACCTCTACGTCGACGTCCAGGTCGTCACCCCGGAGTCGCTCAACGAAGAACAGCGAGCGGCGCTGGAACGATTCGCGGAGGCAGGTGGCGAATCCGTCGAGGTCGAGGACGGCTTTTTCGAGCGTATCCGCAACAGCCTGTAGTCTCTCGAACGACGACGAGATAGCAAGCGGTTTTTCGGTGGACGACGGACGGAGAAGCATGGACACCGTCGGCGACCTGCTCGACCTCCCGCACCCCGACGAGGAACCCGCGTTACGGAACGGGAGACGAACGTACGAGTACCATCGGTTCAGGGCCACCGCGTACAAGACCGGCAATTACCTGCGGTACAACGGCGTGGGTGGGCAGGCGACCGTCTCCGTCCTCGACGACCCCGCGCCCGAGGCGATATTCGGCTTCCTCGGGACGGCACTCCTCGGCGGCCGTATTCGATTCGACCCGGAGACGGACGTCGAAGACACCGTCCTCTTCGGGCCGACCGACGAACTCGACGGCTACGACGTCGCCGGCGGATGCAAACGGATCGGCTACGGGGCGAAGCCGACCGACCCGTCGTGGGCCTTTTTCGAACGCGAGATCTGGAGCGAGAATCCGTTCTTCCCGCCGACGGACGTCGATGGGGACGCCACGCTCTTCGGCGGGTGGACCCAGACGGTCGCCCTGCGGGCGGCCCGGAACGCGGCAGCGGACCTCTCCCCCGACGACGTCGTCGCGATACGCGGCTCGTTGACCGAGCCCTCCACGCTGATCGGGGGTGTGCTCGCCCCGCTGGTGGTCGGCGCGACCATCCTGCTCCCCGAGGACGGGCAGGAAGGAACGGTCGTCGTCGGTGCTGCGGAGGGGCCCGAGGAGCGGGTCCTCGACGCGCCAGACGTTCCGCCTGCGAGCGATTGACCGGTACGGGCAGATTTTTCAGGACTCTCGGGAAACTGCAGATAGTGTTGCGACATCGGCTCTCGAAGCTGGACGTGTACTACGGCTGGATCGTGGCAGTCGCCGGATTCGCGGCCGCGACCGTCCTCTTCGGTCTCTCCTACTCCATCGCCGTCTTCTTCGACCCGCTCCTGGACGCGTTCCCGGTCGGAAGCGGGACGGTCTCGCTCATGTTCGGCGTCCAGACGTTCACGATCTACGGCGGATCCGTTCCGGGCGGGACGGTCGTCGACACCGTCGGCGCCCGTCGATCCGCCCTCCTCGCGAGCGGTCTCGTCGTCGCGGGGCTGGGTGGCGCGAGCCTCGCGGGAAGCTTCGTCGTCCTCCTGGCCTGGTACGGGGTCGTGGCCGGACTCGGGATGAGTCTCCTGTACGTCGTCGCCTACACGGCGGTCCCCCGCTGGTTCGGTCGTCACCGTGGTCTCGCGACTGGTATCGCCAGTTCGGGCCTCGGTATCGGGCTCCTTCTCATCCCACCCCTGGCCGCCTGGCTCGTCGAACTGGTCGGCTGGCGTGGCGCGTACCGGTTGCTCGGGCTCGGGGCCGGGGTGATATTGCTCGTCGCGACGTCCCTCATCGCCGACAGTCCGCAGGCGGTCGGGGCCGATACCGAGGCCGAGTTCCCCTACGGTCCCCCACCAGAACCGACGCGAACACCCCTCCGCGAGCAACTACGCGCGGTCGGCGACGTCGCCGCATCCCGTCCGTTCGTGGCCGTCCTGGTCGGCTGGCTGTTCGTCTGGACGCCGCTGTACATCTACATGAACCACGTCGTCAGATTCGCCTCGGAGACGGCCCTCCCGGCCGGCACGGGCGTCGCGGCCATCAGTCTCGTCGGCGTCACCACCAGCCTGGCCCGGGTCGGCGTCGGGTCGGCGTCCGATCGGTTGGGTCGGGTGCACACGTTCGTCGCCTCGGGCGCACTGGTGGCCGTCGCCGTTCCGGCGATGACCCTGATCGATGGTCGTCTCCCCTTCTTCGCGCTGACGGTCGTCTTCGGCATCGGCTACGGTGGCGCCGGTGCCCTGTTGTCCCCACTGGTCGCCGAACTGTTCGGCGGCGAGCATCTGGGCACCGTCTTCGGCCTCGCGTCGGTTTCGTTCGCCATCGGCGGTCTCACGGCCCCCGCCGCGGCCGGCCTCGCATTCGACGCAATCGGCACCTACACGCCGGTCTTCTGGGTCGCCGGTGCCGTCGGGATGGTCGGCGCCGGACTCATCTGGGTCGCGGGAAAGACGGCAGACCGGGGCGGGACTGCAGGCGTCGAGGCCTGACCACGATCACACGTCCCGGAGACGGTCGATCGCCGCCGGGTTCTCGATGCTGCTGGTGTCGCCGATCGCCTCGCCCGTGTAGGCGCTGGCGATGATCCGGCGGACGATCTTCCCGCTCTGGGTCTTGGGAAACGCCTCGACGAAGTGGATCTCCCGGGGCCGGAACGGCTTGCCGAGTTCCGCACCGACGTGCTCGACCAGCGCCGATTCGAGGTGATCGCTCGGGTCGACGTCCGGTTCGAGGATGACGTACGCGACGGCCGCTTCGCCGGTCGTCTCGTCCGGCACGCCGACGACGGCGGCCTGGTTGACCGACTCGTGGTCGATGAGGGCGCCTTCGACCTCCGCCGGCCCGACCTTCCGCCCGGCGACGTTGATCGCGTCGTCCGCTCTGCCGAGCAGGAACCAGTATCCGTCCTCGTCGACCTGGGCCCAGTCGCCGTGATTCCAGAGGCCGTCCCACCGGCTCCAGTACGCATCGAGATAGCGCTCGTCGCCCGCCCAGAGCGACCGGGTCATCGATGGACACGAGTCGCGGGCGACCAGATAGCCCCGTTCGTGCTCGTCCGCGACGCTCTCACCGTGTTCGTCGACGATGTCCACGTCCATCCCGAGGCCGGGGCTGCCGACGGTCGTCGGCTTGAGCGACTGGACCGGCGACGGCATGAGGAAACAGCCGAGTATCTCCGTCCCACCGGTGATGTTGATGATGGGCGCCGAGCCACCGCCCACCTCGTCGTAGAACCAGCGCCAGGATTCGGGATCCCACGGTTCGCCCGTCGAGCCCAGGATTCGAATCGAGGAGAGGTCGTGGCCCGCGAGCCACTCGTCGCCCTCCTTGCGAAGGGCCCGGATGGCCGTGGGCGAGATACCGAACGTGGTCACGCCGTGATCGTCGACGAGTTCCCACAGGCGGTCGGGCGCGGGATGATCCGGCGCCCCTTCGTACATGACGACCGTCCCGCCGAAGGCGTGGTTGCCGATGAGCGACCACGGCCCCATCATCCAGCCGATGTCCGACACCCAGAAGAACCGATCGGACGGTTTGTGATCGAACCCGAAGAATATCTCCTTTGCCGGCTGGACCAGCGACCCCGCGTGCGTGTGGACGATGCCCTTCGGTCGACCGGTCGTCCCCGAGGAGTAGAGCAGCATTGCCGAGTCGCTCGCGTCCATGACTGCCGTCTCGTGGTCGGCGTCGGCGCCACCGACTGCGTTCTCCCACCACTCGTCCCGGTCCCAGTCCCACGGGATGGCGTACTTCCCGGTCGCGTCGTTGCTCCCCAGGCGATCGTAGACGATCACGTGTTCCAGACCGCCCACCCCCTCGACCGCGGCGTCGGCGGTACGTTTGAGTGGGACCTCGGCGCCGCGTCGGTAGAACCCGTCGGCGGTGAATAGGACCTCGGCACCCGACTCGTCGAGTCTTGTGGCAACCGCGTCGGTGCCGAACCCGGAGAAGATGGGGACGGCGATAGCGCCCACCGAGAAGATGCCGTACAGGATGGAGACGACCTCGGGGACCATCGGCATGTAGAGCGCGACGGTGTCGCCGCGACCCACGCCCCGATGCTCCAGGGCGTTCGCGACGCGGTTCGCCTCCTCGTGGAGGTCGTGATAGGTCACCTTCCGGACGTCCCCGGGTTCCCCCTCCCAGATGGTCGCGACGTGATTTCGCGTTCCCGCGTCGACGCGAGCGTGGCGGTCCACGACGTTGTGCGCGACGTTCAGGGTCCCGCCCACGTACCAGTCGGTGAACTGGGGACCGTCCGCGTCCGTACGGACCGCGTCGTAGTCGTCGTAGAACTCCAGGCCGAGGTACTGGACGACCTCGTCCCAGAACCACTCGATATCCTCGCTGGCTTTCGAGACGAGGTCGTCGTAGTCCTCGATGCCCTGGGCCTGCATGAACGACCAGACGTTCGTCGACTCCACGAACGACCGATCGGGTTCGTGGACGACCTCGTCCACGTCGGCGAGCGAATCCATGATGGTAATACTTGACACGGACTGCCAAAGATATTTCGGCGATCTGACGCGCAAACCCTTTTCAGTCCGCCCATCGTTCGGTCTCCTATGTACGTCCGGGAGGCGAAAAAACGAGAGGAGGTGTGGTTACTCGACCGACTCGAGGAGTTCGATATCGACGACCCCGCGTTTCGCTCCCGAGACTACGTCATCGCGCTGGACGAGGATGCGGGCCGGAAGGTCGGTTTCGGGCGCTTCCGCGTGCACTCGACCGATCCCGAGTTCTGCGAAGTGACGGCCATCGGCGTCCTGGATGCGTGGCAGGATCGGGGCGTGGGTGCGCATATCCTGGAACGACTGGTCGAAATCGCGAACGAGCGGGGCTTCGATACGGTTTACGCGTTCACCTCGCTGGTCGGGTACCTGGAGAGATTCGGCTTCGAGACCGTGAGCGAGGACTCGTTGCCGGGCCCACAGCGCGATCGACTCGACGCGGTCCGCAAAGCGGCCGACCCCGATGCCGTTCCCCTCAGGGTAACGGCCGGAGAATTCTCGGTTCCGCGGCGCCTTCGACATCGGTTCGAGGACGACGACTCCGAGGAGTCACCGGAGGACTTCGGTATCGACCCGGAGTCGGCGACGTACAAGTACGATACCGGGCGCTAGTCGTCGAAGAGACGGGAGCAGTGCTGGGCCTCGTAATCGTAACAGTCGGGGCACTCCGGCGGGAGATCGACGAACGAGTCCAGGCGACGAGCGATGTCGTCGCTCATCGCGTGTTCCAGTCGACAGGCTTCGTCGTGGAACCCCTCGGTCACGTCCAGTTGTTCGACGAGGAACCGTTCGATTCGACAGTGTTTGCGAAGGATACGTCGTGCGGCCTCCTCCCCCTCGGAAGTGAGTGTGGTGCCCCGTCGCTTCTCGTGCTCGACGAGGTTCCGGTCCTCGAGGTGGCCGAGACGGTCGGTCACGCTCGGCGGGGAGACACCGAGGGCGTCGGCGATGTCGCCCGTCGTCGCCGGCTCGCCGTCCCGTGCGAGCAGGTAGATCTCCTTGAGATACATCTCCACGCTCTCCGTGTACTGTTTTTCGCGCTCGTGGCTCATGGCGTCACTCGGTCCGCATCGCGGATCCGAACGGCCGTATCTACGAGTCGCGCACCAAGATAGTTGTGCCCGACGCCCACGTTTTCAGGTTCGTGGAACTGGCGTTTCTCTTATAAGCAGCCCTCGTCCTATTGTTAGGTAGGACTAAATTAGGTGCGCCAAAATGGAAACGACATTACACGATGTCGAGCAGGGCGAGGCGTTTCGCATCGACGCCGTCGAGGACACCGAGGTACGCGCACAGTTGCAGCGGATGGGATTCCTGGATGGTGAAGTCGAGTGCCGGCAGCATCTCGACGCCGGCCCCGTGATCATCTCGCGTCGCGGAACCGACCTCGCCCTCGGCGCACCCATCGCCAGGGACGTCGCGATAACGGTACCGGATCGATGACTATGGACCACGAGACTACCGAACAGGTACCCGAGGACGGGCCCCTCGTCGGTCTCGTGGGCGCCCCCAACGTCGGGAAGAGTGTGATCTTCAACGCTCTCGGGAACGAGACCGTCGACGTCTCCAATTACCCCGGAACGACGGTCGAGACGACGTTGGCCGACGCCGACGGATTCGCGCTGACCGACACCCCCGGCGTCTACGGCATCTCCTCGTTCAACGAGGAGGAACGAGTGACCCGGGACATCCTCTTCGACCTCGACGTGGTCGTCAACGTCGTGGACGCGACCCATCTGGACCGCGACCTCTTCTTGACCCTCCAGTTACTGGACATGGGTATCCCGACCGTCGTGGCGCTGAACATGATGGACGAGGCGCGCGCGGACGGTATCGATGTCGACCCCGAGACCCTCGAGGCGCAACTCGGCGTCCCCGTCGTTCCCACCGTAGCGACCGATGGCACCGGCATCGAGGACGTCGAGTCACGCATTCCCGAGGCGGCGACGCCCGACGAGACGGCCATCGATGCCTGGTTCGAGGAACTCCCCTCGGAGCTCCCCGCGACTCGCCTGGAGAAGACCCTTCTCGTCGAGGGTGACGAAGCCACCGCTGAACGGGTACTCGGCCGGGAGAACGAGGTCGTCGCCGACGGCGGCACGGCAGCCCTGGTCCCCGACGACCTTCGCGATACGATATACGCCCATCGCCGTTCCCGAATCGGGGACATCGTCGACGAATCGCTGTACGAACGGCCCGGGGAGAAATCACTGGGTGACCGATTCGACGACCTCCTGTTGAATCCCCTGACCGGGACGCCCATCGCCCTCGCCATCATGGGCCTGATCTACTTCCTCATCGGCGACCTGGTGGCACAGCGTCTCGTCGACGTCATCGAGGTCGAACTGTTCGGGGAGTATTACGTCCCCTTCGTGACGACCGTGGTCGGGGAGGTCGTCCCCGGCACGGGGCTCTGGGAACCGGTGCAGTTCGTCCTGATCAACGACAACCTGGGCCTGTTCACCGTGACGGTCCAGTACATCCTGGGCGTCCTCTTACCGCTCGTCGTGTCCTTCTACCTGGCGCTGGCCGTCCTCGAGGATTCCGGGATCCTCCCCCGCCTCGCCGTCCTCACGGATCGGGGCATGTCCCGCATCGGGTTGAACGGTCGGGCGATCATCCCCATGATCGTCGGTGTCGGCTGTGTGACCATGGCCGTCATCTCGACGCGGATGATGGGGACGAAACGCCAGCGAACCATCGCCACGGCACTCCTTGGCCTCTCGATTCCCTGTTCCGCGCAGCTCGGTGTCATCCTCGGCCTCCTCGCGGGCCTGGGGATGGGGTGGTGGCTGGCCTACCTCGGCGTCATCCTCCTCGTCTTCGGTCTCGCCGGGAAGGTACTCGATAGCGTCCTCCCGGGGACGGGACAGGGGCTGATCACCGAACTACCACGGCTTCGCCGCCCGAGCACGAACAGTGTCCTCTCGAAGACCTGGACGCGCACGAAGACCTTCCTCCGGGAGGCCGGTCCACTGTTCGCCGGAACGGCGATCGCCGTTTCCGCACTCGATTACACCGGGTCGCTCGCGACCATCGAGCGCTGGCTCGAACCGCTCGTCGGTATCGTCGGACTGCCAGCCTCGTTCGGACAGGTGCTCATCCTGGGGCTCATCCGGCGGGACTTCGCCGCTGCGGGGATGACGGACATGGCACTGTCGGCGCCACAGGTCTTCATCGGCCTCGTGGTCGTCACGCTGTTCGTCCCCTGCATCCTCTCGATGATGATGATCGTCAAGGAGCGCGACCTGAAGAGTGGGATACTCATGTGGATCGGGTCGTGGGTCGTCGCGTTCACCGTCGGGGGCCTGCTCGCCCTGGTGTTACTATGAAAGTCGACTGTCCGACGTGTGGCTACGCGTTCGAGACCGCCTCGGGACTCGGCTGTCCGCGGTGTGGCGATCAGATCAGCTGTTCGTCGGTCGGCTGTAGCGAGTGTGACGCCTGTTCGACGTCCCTATCGCGGATCGGTCGGCAAATCCGCTCGCGGGTCTCCTTCGACCGGAGCGACCACGCCCCGGGCGACGACTCGTAGCTTCGATACCGGCGTGGGAGGTCAACCATTATAGGTTCGCTGGCCGCAGGTACTGACAATGTTCGACGAGGACGACCTCGAGGCGATCCGCGAGGCCAAGGCGGACTGGGAGGCCGAGTCGGTCGAGCCGACCATGGAGCGCTTCGGGGAGCGCAAGGAGACCTTCACGACCGATACCGGGGGGAACGAGGTAAAGCGCCTCTACACGCCGGCCGACGTCGACGACCTCGACTACCATGAGGATCTGGGATTCCCCGCACAGGAACCGTACACCCGTGGCGTCTATTCCACGATGTACCGTGGGCAGCTCTGGACCATGCGCCAGTACGCGGGCTTTGGCACCCCGGCGGAGACCAACGAGCGATACCAGTACCTCTTAGAGCAGGGACAGACCGGTCTCTCGATGGCCTTCGACCTCCCGACGCAGATGGGCTACGATTCCGACGACGCGATGGCCGCTGGGGAAGTCGGGAAACAGGGGGTCGCCATCGACACGCTCGCGGACATGGAGACGGTCTTCGACGGGATTCCGCTGGACGACGTCTCCACGAGCATGACCATCAACGCCCCCGCGAGTATCCTCCTCGCGATGTACATCGCCGTCGGCGATCAGCAAGGCGTCCCCCGCGAGGAGTTGCGCGGGACCATCCAGAACGACATCCTCAAGGAGTACGTCGCGCGCAACACCTACATCTATCCGCCCGAGCCGTCGATGCGAATCATCACGGACATCTTCGAGTTCTGCGCGGAGGAGACGCCGAAGTTCAACACGATCTCCATCTCGGGCTATCACATCCGCGAGGCCGGGTCGACGGCGGCCCAGGAGGTAGCGTTCACCCTCGGGAACGGCATCGAGTACGTCCAGGCGGCGCTGGACGCCGGTCTCGACGTCGACGAGTTCGCGCCACAGCTCTCCTTTTTCTTCAACGCCCACAACAACATCCTCGAAGAGGTCGCGAAGTTCCGGGCGGCCCGGCGGCTCTGGGCATCGATCATGGACGAGCGTTTCGACGCGGACGATCCGAAATCGAAACAGCTCAAGTTCCACACCCAGACCGCGGGGTCGACGCTCACCGCCCAGCAGATCCAGAACAACGTCGTCCGGGTGGGCTACCAGGCGCTGGCCGCAGTCCTCGGCGGCACGCAGAGTCTCCACACGAACAGTTACGACGAGGCGCTCTCGCTCCCGAGCGAGGGGAGCGTCAGGACCGCCCTGCGGACCCAGCAGATCCTCGCACACGAGTCGGGAGCGGCGGACACCATCGACCCGCTCGCCGGCAGTTACTACGTCGAGTCGCTGACCGACGACGTCGAGGCCGAGGCACGGTCGTTGCTCGACGATATCGACGACAGAGGCGGAATGCTCCCGTCGATCGAGAACCAGTGGGTCCAGCGCCAGATCCAGGACGTCGCCTACGAACGCCAGCAGGAGATCGAAAGCGGCGAGCGGATCATCGTCGGCGTCAACGAGTTCGAGGTCGACGAGGAAGAGACGGCCGTCGACCTCCAGGAGGTAGAAGAGGACGACGAGCAGCGGAAGGTCGACCAGCTAGCGGCCAGGAGAGCCGACCGAGACGAGGAGGCTGTGGACGCAACGCTCGAGGCGCTCCGCGATGCGGCCCGTGGCGAGGAGAACCTGATGCCGTACATCGTGGCTGCCGTGAAGGCGTACGCGTCCGTGGGCGAGATTGCGGGCGTCCTCCGCGACGAGTTCGGCGAATACACACCTGGCGCGTCGCTGTAGGGGCTGACAGGCGACACGTCGCTACCGGATCACGTCGTGTCGCACACCCGCGGACCGCGATCCGGTCGAGATCACAACACGCCCCGGGGTGGCCTCGTCATCCGCCATAAACCGTGGGACGTACCCTTATGTGAGTGCCGGCGGACCGTCGGGTATGCACGTCGACCACATCGGCATCGCCGTCGAGGACGTGGACGCGTTCGCCGAACTGTATTCCTCGATTCTCGGCCTGGAGATCGTTCACCAGGAGGAGTTCGGCGGGATGACTGTCGCGTTTCTCGACGCAGATGGCGTCTCCCTCGAAGTCCTCGAACCGATCGAGGCGGGGACGGCCATCGGTGATTACCTCGACCAAAACGGTCCGGGGATGCACCACGTCGCCTTCGCCGTGCCGGACATCGAGAAGGCACTCGAGAACGCTCGCGCAGCAGGCGCAGCGCTCATCGACGACGAACCACGGCCTGGCGCCTGGGGCCACACCGTCGCCTTCCTCCACCCGAAATCGACGGGGGGTGTCCTCGTCGAGTTCGTCGAGCACTAGCGCTCGGGACCGGGACCGAAACTCTCTATTTTCGCATCGTCGGGATCGATGCCGACGGATTCGAGCGCGTTTGCGGCCGCGGAGACGAACTCCTCGAACCCGTAGACGAAGGGGGCACCGTCCACGGCGGTGACCGCTTTCTCGACGGCAGCCTCGAGGTCGTCTTCGAAGGTGACGATGGTGGCACCTTCGGCCGCCAATGCCGCCATCCGTTCACGGTGGATGGGATGGCCCGCTGGGTAGACGATGGCGACGGCAGTCCCGTCACGCAACGCACGTTCGCCGATACCGACCGCGGGGCCGATTCCCGGGCCCGCGGCGATGACGACGACCGCGTCCTCGCCTTCGAAGTAGTGGTCGCCGTAGGGACCACTCACCGTCACGGTATCCCCCGGATCCCGGTCGGCCAGCCACGGCGCGAGCGATCCCTCCGGATCGACCGAGACCGTCACCTCGAACGTCTCCTCGACAGCCGGCGAGGAGAGCGTGTAAAAGCGCTGGACGACTTCGCCGTCGATGGTCGCAGAGAGCCGGACGAACTGTCCGGGCGCCCCGTCGAACTGAGCGGGCGTCTCGAAGGTGAGAGCCACCGCGTCGGCGCCCGCCGACTCGACCGAACGAACCGGAACCGCAACGTCTTCCATGGCCACGGCTTCGGTCCCGACCCACAAAGGCGGTTCCCCGCCGGCGAGCACGGCCGGGGGACGGAATCGGCCCCGCGCCAGGCCGTGACGACAATCGCACAAACAATCGTCGACGTCCCCAAACGGTGGCGGTGTACTCGTGAATAGAGATGTGTGAGTGGACGCACGTCCAGCTCTCTGAACTAGCGGCAACAATCGCCAAACCCCAAGAATCCGCCGCGTCGTGTGTTTAGAAGCCTTTTTGCGCGTTCCCGTGTAAGGCCGAGACACATGCACGAGGACCTGAACTGGGCCATCGGCGGCGAAGCCGGCGATGGAATCGATTCGACGGGGAAGATCTTCGCCCGCGCACTCGCACGATCCGGGCGACACGTCTTCACGTCGAAGGACTTCGCATCGCGAATTCGCGGTGGGTATACGGCATACAAGCTCCGGACGAGTGTCGACGAAGTTCAGTCGGTCGTCGACCGTCTGGACATCCTCATCGCGTTGACCGAACGAACCGTCGAGGAGAACCTCGACGAACTACACGACGACAGCGTCATCATCTACGATGGCGAGCAGGCCGGGATGTCGAACTTCGAGGCGCCCGAGGGGATGACTGGGCTGTCCGTTCCCCTCTCCGATCTCGCCGAAGAGGCCGGCGGCGCCATCATGCGAAACGTCGTCGCCCTCGGTGCCGTCTGCGAGGTCGCCGGCTTCGACGTCGAGTTCCTGGACGAGGCACTCGAGAAGCGATTCGGCGACAAGGGTTCGAGCATCGTCGAGAACAACAAGAAGGCCGCGCGTCTCGGCGCAGAGTTCGTCGCCGAGGAGTTCGAGGAGACCTTCCCGTACGACCTCGAGACGACGGACAACGATTACCTCCTGCTCAACGGCGACGAGGCGATCGGTCTCGGCGCCATCGCCGGGGGCTGTCGCTTCTACGCCGGCTACCCCATCACGCCGGCGACGAACGTCATGGAGTACCTGGTGGGCCGCATCGAGAATTTCGGCGGCCACGTCGTCCAGGCGGAGGACGAACTGGCGGCGGTCAACATGGCCCTCGGTGGGGCTCGCGCCGGTGCGCGCTCGATGACCGCGACGTCAGGCCCCGGGATCGACCTGATGTCCGAGGCGTTCGGCCTCGTCGCACAGAGCGAGACGCCACTGGTCATCGCCAACGTCATGCGCTCTGGCCCCTCCACCGGGATGCCGACCAAACAGGAGCAGGGCGACCTCAACATGATGCTCTACGGTGGCCACGGCGAGATTCCACGCTTCGTCATCACGCCGACCACCATCGCCGACACGTTCCACAAGACCGTCGAGGCGTTCAACCTCGCCGAGAAGTATCAGATTCCGGTCTACCTGTCCATCGATCTGGCGATGGCCGTCACCGAACAGACGGTCGACCCCGACGAGTTCGACATCGACGCCATCGAGATCGACCGCGGCAACCTCGTCCGCGAGGACGAGGTCGAACAGTGGCAGGACGACCAGGGCCGCTTCCAGCCCCACCTGCCGACCGAGGACGGCATCAGCCCGCGGACCGTTCCGGGGACGGACGGCGGCATCCACATGAGCACGGGCCTGGAGCACAACGAACTCGGGCGACGGACGGAGGACGTCGACGACCGCGTCGAACAGGTCGACAAACGCGAACGCAAGGTCGAGACCGCTCGCGAGCGAGAGGACTTCAGTCCCCGCGAGTTCGGTGACCCGGACGCCGACACACTGGTCATCGGCTGGGGGTCGACCGAGGGCGCCATGATCGAAGCCCTCGATTTCCTCGCCGAAGACGACGTCTCGGTGCGGTTCCTCTCGGTCCCGTACATCTTCCCCCGACCGGACCTCACCGAGGCCGTTCAGGACGCGGAGACGGTCATCGTCGCCGAGGCCAACGCGACCGGCCAGTTCGCCGACATCGTCGAACACGACGTCCTCGAGCGGGTCGAGCGCATCAACAAGTACACGGGCGTTCGCTTCAAGGCGGACGAACTCGCCGAGGAGATCAAGGATATCCTCGCCGAGACCTCGGAAGTGATAGCATGAGCACGGAAGTCAACTTCACCGAATTCAAATCCGACGAACAGCCGACCTGGTGTCCGGGTTGTGGTGACTTCGGCACCATGAACGGCATCATGCGGGCGCTCGCGAACAAGGGCACGCCGCCGAAGGACACGTTCGTCGCCGCCGGCATCGGCTGTTCCGGCAAGATCGGCACGTACATGCGAGCGTACGCACTCCACGGCGTGCACGGTCGCGCCCTCCCGGTCGCCACCGGCGTCAAACTGGCGAACCCGGACCTCGAGGTCATCGCCGCTGGCGGTGACGGGGACGGCTACTCCATCGGGACGAACCACTTCATCCACGCGGTCCGGCGGAACGTCAACGTCACCTACGTGGTGATGGACAACCGCATCTACGGGCTCACCAAGGGCCAGGCGTCGCCGACCTCTCACGAGGACTTCGAGACGGGGACGACGCCCGAGGGACCGAAACAACCCCCGGTCAACCCGCTCGCTCTCGCCCTGGCGGCCGGCGGGACCTTCATCGCGCAGTCCTTTTCGTCGGACGCCCGGCGCCACGTCGAGATCCTGGAAGAAGCCATGGCCCACGACGGGTTCTCACTGGTCAACACCTTCAGTCCGTGTGTGACGTTCAACGACGTCGACACGTACGACTACTACAAGGACGCCATCGTCGACCTCGCGGACGACGAGGACTTCGACCGGACCGACTACGACCAGGCCAAAGAGAAGATACTGGACCGGGACGCGGAGTACATCGGGGTCCTCTACGAGGACGAGGACCGTCCCTCCTACGCGCAGGCACACGACGTCAGCGGCGATATGTCCCGACTCGACGAGACGCCGCCCAACGGCGTCAAGGACCTCGTCGACGAGTTCTACTGACCAGCTGACCGCAGATTTTTTCGTCGAGCAGATCGGGGTAACCGCCACGCCGGATTGTGTTCCGTGGACGAGGGCACATCGTCCCGCGACCTTTTTGGTGGCGTACCCGATATGGTGTACAAGATGACCACGGAATCCCACGACGTGGTCGTCGTCGGCGGGGGAACGGCCGGTGCCTTCGCCGCGGCGACCGTGGCCGACGCCGGCCTCGACGTCGTGCTGCTCGAACGCAAACCCGAGGAGGACGCCGGCGACATCGCCTGCGGCGATGCGATCAAGGGCAAGAGCACCTTCCCCGACGTAATCGACCGAGAGTACCTCCGCGACGAAGCGTTTACGAACGAGAACGTCCGCAAAGCCCGCTTCGAGAACCCGCAGAACGGCGAGGTCCTCGACATCCCCTTCGAGGAACCGGGCGCCGTCGTCGACCGGAAGCGGTACGGCGAGGTCCTCATCGAGGAGGCAGACCGCGTCGGAACCGACATCCACTTCGAGACGGTCGTCCAGGACGTCCTGCAGAGGGACGGGCGGGTGACCGGAGTGACGGGGATGCGAAACGGTGACCCCGTGACCTACGAAGCCGACGTCGTCATCGACGCTGCGGGAGCCCTGTCCATCCTGCAGGACAAAGCCGACCTCGACGAGGCCACCTTCGACACCAACGTCCACTTCAAGCAGTACTGCTCGGCCTATCGGGAGATCATCGCAGTCGAGGAACCGGTCGACTACGAGGACGCCATCGTCTTCATGCCGACCGAGGAACTGGGGTACCTCTGGTACTTCCCCCGGGACGCCACCACCATCAACGCGGGTCTTGGCTTCCAGATGGACCAGGAGCCCATGACCCTGGTGGACGTGCTCAAAGACGATCTGGAGCAGCGACCCGAGTTCGAGAATGCACGGGTCGTCGACAAACGTGGTGCGGCACTCCCGACCCGGCGGGTGTACGATTCGGCGGTCGCCCCCGGCTTCATGGCCGTCGGCGACGCGGCGGCCCACGTCAATCCGGCGACGGGCGGCGGCATCCCGGGCGCGGCGAAGGCCGGCCACTGGGCCGCACTCGAAGCCATCGACGCCGTCGAGACCGGCGACACGAGCGAGGACGCCCTCTGGGGATACAACCAGAAAGTCATGGAGGACTTCGGCAAGCGCTTCGCGGCAATCGACGCCTACAACATCTGGGCGACGGGCCAGGAGGTCGAAGAGCTGACCAGTATCATCACGGCGATGCCCGGACAGGCCCTCATCGACGCACTCGCTCAGGGGGGCACGTCGTCGATGGGACTGTCGATGAGGCTGAAGACGCTCGTCGACACCTTCGGTCACTGGGGGACGCTCGCGAGTCTCTACCGGGTCCACCAGAAAGCCACCGAACTGAAGTCCGTCTACGACGACTACCCGAGCGATACGTCCGGATTCGAGGCCTGGCGAAACCGACGCGACGCCGTCCTCGAGGACGTCTACGAGATCAGCGGCGCCGACCCCAAGTACTGACCGGGACCCCAATCGCTTTTCCGCTCGGAGTGGTACGGTTCGATGTCCATGACTCGCGACGCTGCCCGGACAGCGACGGGTGGTTCCATCCCCACCCTCGGAATCGGCACCTGGCAAAACACGGACCCACAGGCGTGTGCGACGGCGATCGAGACGGCACTGGAGATGGGGTATCGCCACGTCGACACCGCACAGGCCTACGGCAACGAGGCAGACGTCGGGCGCGGTATCGCGGCCGCGGACGTCGACCGCGAAGACGTCTTCCTCGCCACCAAGGTCTGGATCGACGACCTCGGGTACGACGACGTCATCGAATCGACCCACGAGAGCCTCGAGAAGTTGGACGTCGAGTACGTCGATCTGCTCTACGTCCACTGGCCGGCGGGAGCCTACGACCCCGAGAAGACCCTCTCCGCGTTCCAGGAACTTCACGACGAGGGGCTGATCGACCGCATCGGAGTGAGCAACTTCGAACCGCGCCATCTGGACCGTGCCCGGTCGATTCTCGATGCCCCCATCGCGGCGAATCAGGTCGAGATGCACCCCCTGCTCCAGCAATCGACCCTCCGTGAGTACGCCACCGCACACGACATCGAACTGGTCGCCTATTCACCACTCGCACGAGGTGCCGTCTTCGACGTCCCGGCGATCCAGACGGTAGCCGAGAAACACGACGTGAGCGAGGCGCAGGTCAGTCTGGCGTGGCTCCGCGAGAAGGGAGCCGTCCCCATTCCGAAGGCGACCAGCGAGGACCACATCCGCGACAACTGGGCGAGTCGGGACCTCGAACTGACCGAGGCCGATATCGAGACCATCGACGGTATCGACCGCCAGGAGCGGCAGGTCGACCCGGACTTCGGCCCCTGGAACTGACCGAACCGGTACCGAGTCACTGCAGTCTTTTCGGTTGGATGTTCCGGGAGGTCTTTCGGCGCAACGGCTGGGACGAGAAATGGAGTCCGTATCGCCAGACGCTCGAGTCCGTCGGTCTCGACGCGGTCGCGACCGAGCTCTGGGCCTGACAGGGGCCCAGTCCCGGCCTTACATGTAGCCCAGGTCGCGGAGTCGTTCCATCAGATCCTCTTTGTCCTGTGCACGGCCCGCACGCTCGACGGTGTCCTCGAGGTCCTGGAGCCAGGCCGGTTCCTCATCGGCTTTCTCCGTACTTATCTCGCTGCCGAGCGAGCGGAAGCCCTCGAAGTACTTCGGCGAGATGGGGATGTCCTCGTGTGTGAGGCCGTTCGGCAGGTCATCGTAGCTCTGGGGGACGTAGCCCTCATCGGGGAACTCGGGAACCGTCTCGGGGACGACGTAGTGCCAGAAGGTGTCCCAGACGTCGCGCTCGGTGAACTGGAGGATGGGTTGGATGCGGTCGTGTGGCGGATAGATGTCCGGGTCGTGACGGGGGCTAAAGAAGGTCTCGTCCGCCCGGGCCTCCTGTTCGTCCCATCGGACGCCGGAGATGACGCCGTCGATGTCGTACTCCTCGAGGGCGTCGTTCAGCGCGACGGTCTTCAGCAGGTGGTTGCCGACGTACGTGTCCAGGAGGAAGGGGAACGACTCCTCCTCGTACTCGAGGATGTTCCGGACGTGGTGCTGGTTGTGCTCCGAGAGCGCGTCGATGGGGATGTCGTCACCCGGTTCGAGCCCGTTCTCGTCGACGTAATCGCCAACGTCCTCGTTGCGGGCGAAAATGACCTCGAGATCCCACTCGTCTGCCCACCGTTCGACGAACCCCATCAGCTCGTCGAAGTGCTGGAAGTGGTCGATGAAGACGGCGGGCGGTTTCTCGAGGTCGAACTTGCGGGCGACCTCGTTGACGAAGTACAACGTCAGCGTGGAGTCCTTTCCTCCGGTCCACATCACGGCTGGTCGTTCGTATTCCTCGAGACCTCGATGGGTCACGTCGATGGCCTTCTCGATCTTTGCCTCGAGATCCGGGAAATCGGCCGGTTCCTGCCCTTCACCGTCGGTGTAGTCGACGTCGACGTACTCGGGAAAGCCCTCTCGCATGGGTAGCCGAACGCGGTTTCCCCGGATAAAGACGGCGGTATCGGTCACGGATTGGGCGTGGGCGCCGCCTTCTGCAGGGCCGTCTCCGCGATGTTGCCGCCGTAGTCCGCGCTCCGCGAGAGCGAGTCGACCACCAGGCCGATCCGCTGGGCCTGGCGTGGGTCGAGATCCCGAAGCTGTTCGTCGATCGAGCGCGCGGTCGCGTCGATGTCGGCGACCCGGCGACGAGTCTCGTTGGCCAGTTCCGTGGCTCGATCCGGGTCGTCCGTGAACAGCGCGTCCATGGCGGTGTCGACGATGTCCGATGCTTCGGCGAGCAGGGCGTCGAGGTCGGCACCCACCGCTTCGGACACCGCGCCGTCCATCTCGAGGGTGACGTGGCAGATCTTCGCCGCGTGGTCGGCGATGCGTTCGAGCTGACGAGCGCTCGAGTGGTAGTCGAACGATACCTCCCTGGAGAGGCCGACTTCCTGTGCGACCTTCGGCGACCGGAGGGCGCTCCGGAAGATGCGAGAGACGACGTACCAGAGGCGGTCGACGTCGTCGTCGCGTTCGATGACGTCCTCGGCGAGATGGGTGTCGGCAGTCCTGAGCCCTTCGATGGCGTCCTCGAGCATCGACAGCGAGATCAAGCGCATCCGTCTGACGGCGTTGTGGACGGAGAGTTCCGACGAATCGAGGAGGTCCTGGACAACGACCCGCTCGGCCGTCTCCTCCAGGATCTCGATCCCGACGAGGCGCTGGGTCGCCTGACGGATGACCCGTCGCTGCCCGGATTCGATCCGGTCCGCGGAGAGCGTGATGACGTCGAAGCCACTCACGTACATCGTCATGAGCGCGCGCATGAGTTCGTCCCCTTCGAGCCCGGTGATATCGAGCGATCCCTCGTCCACCTCGCCACCGGGGGATGGTGTGAGCAGCAACGACCCACTGTCCGCGAGGAATCCGATCTCGTCGCCTGCGGAGAGGTCTTGCTCTCGCGCCCACTCTTTCGGGATCGAGACGGTGAACGTCGATCCACCCGTCACCTGCACCTTTCGACGGTCCATATCTGGGGGAAGGCACCGAATGAATATAGTTTATCCGATATCTATATATCTCAATCACTATTTTCCAGATACCTCACCGAAACGTACAGGTACACCCCGAGGAGATTGTTGGCGGCCACCCCGCAGTGACCGCAACCCATCATATGTTGGCAATTTCGACGCCGAGATTGGTCCTTGACGGCCACTATTGATATCTATATAGATATCATAGCAGGGTATTTATTCGAACCAGTACTCGATTCAGTCGATGTCAGGAACCGGTACTCGGCGCATGTCCCGACGACAGTTCGTAACAACCACGGGTCTCGCGGGGGCGGTCGCACTGGCGGGGTGTACCTCCAGCGAGGAGCCTGGTTCGGACGACGGCCTCTCGGGAGACATCCGTATCTCGGGGAGTAGTACGGTCTACCCGGTCGCACAGGAGATGTCCCGGCGGTTCGCCGAACAGAACGAGCAGGTCAGCTTCGACATCACCCGCGATGGCAGTAGCGGCGGATTCGAGAACGTCTTCATCCCCGGTGACAGCGACATCAACAACGCGAGTCGCTCCATCACCGAATCGGAGATTCAATCGTGCAAGGACAACGGGTTCGACCCCGTCGAGTTCTTCGTCGCTCAGGACGCCCTCACCATCGTCGTCAACAACGATAACGACTGGATAGATTCCATCAGCCTCGAGGAACTGGGCGAGATCTGGTCCCCGGACACCAAACCGGAACTGTGGTCGGACGTCAACGACGACTGGCCCGACGAGCCATTCGACCTCTACGGGCCAGCGACGACCTCCGGGACGTTCGATTACTTCACGGAAGCCGTGACCG
Source organism: Halobacteriota archaeon (assembly GCA_051744605.1). Taxonomy (GTDB): domain Archaea; phylum Halobacteriota; class Halobacteria; order Halobacteriales; family Halobacteriaceae; genus Halanaeroarchaeum. The sequence continues at coordinate 6,951 of JBNJDE010000002.1, read as the reverse complement.
GCGAAGCGGGCAAGATCCGGTCGGACTTCGAGGGGACCGAAGAGGACGACCAGATCGCCGCAGGTGTGGAGGGGAACGACTACGCGCTGGGCTATCTCCCCTTCGCGTACTACACTAACAACCCGGACGATGTCAAGGCGCTCTCGTTGATCGAAGACGGTTCCGACCCAGTCGAGCCCAGCCTCGAGGGTGCCCAGAGCGGCAACTACCCACTCGCCCGGCCCCTGTACTTCTACGCGAACAGCGAGAAACTCCAGGAGAAAGAACATCTCGAGGCGTTCGTCAGGTTCTACATCAATTCCGCAGCCGAGGACTTCGTCGCGGAGGAAATCGGCTACGTGCCGAGCTCTCAGGAGATGGTCGACGAGAACCTCGCGGCGCTTGACGAGTACGTGGACTGACCGGTCGGATTTCGCTGTCTATATTGGTATGAACTCGCTTTCACCACATAACAGATGAGTGGGACCCCACAGACGGACGAGATATCGCTCTCGCGCGAGGCGTTTGTGATACGCAAAGAGCGGCTCTATCGGCGGCTATTCGCCGCGAGCGCGCTCCTCACGATCCTGGTGACCGTCGGCATCGTCCTGTCGCTGTCGGGTCGCGCCATCACGTTCTTCCTCGAAGTATCGCCGATCGCCTTCTTCACCGGCACGAACTGGAGCCCGATCATCGAGAGCTCCTACGGGGTCCTCCCACTCGTCAGTGGAACGCTCCTCGTGACCGTCTTCTCCGCGCTCATCGCCTTGCCGGTCGGGCTCGCCGCCGCCATCTATCTCAGCGAATACGCGAGTGATCGCGCGCGGTCGTACCTCAAACCCGCCCTCGAGATCCTCGCCGGGGTTCCGACCGTCATCTACGGGTACATGGCCCTCGTCTACATCACCCCGGCCATCCGGGGGATCCTCCCGATCACGGTTCCCATCATTCCACCCGGCATCGGCTTCCTTCCCGAGTTCACGTTCTACATGCCCGAACTCCGGACGTTCAACGTCCTGTCCGCGAGCATCGTCGTCGGCATCATGATCATCCCGATGGTCTCCTCGATCAGCGAAGACGCCCTGAACGCCGTACCGGACAGTCTCCGGCAGGCCGGCTACGGACTCGGCTCGACGAAGTTCGACGTCTCGACGAAGGTCGTCGTCCCCGCCGCGACCTCCGGTATCGTCTCCTCGTACGTCCTCGCGATATCGCGGGCCATCGGGGAGACGATGGCCGTGACCATGGCGATGGGGATGAGCCCGAAGATGCCGTACTTCCCGAACGTCCTCCGTAACCTCGCCGAGTCCGGCCAGACCATCACCGCCGCGATGGTCCAGATCGCCCAGGCCGACTCGCTGGGCGGGGTCACCTACGAGGCGATGTTCGCCCTCGGCATGACGCTATTCGCGATCACACTCTTCATGAACGTCCTCGCAGAGGTCGTCCGCCAGCACTTCAGGGAGGCCTACGAGTGATGGCAGCCAATACCGACCAACCGAAGGACTTCACGGGCGACGCGGCCCTCCGACTGGCACGGCTCAAAGGGCGACTGTTCGAGGTGGGACTCGTCGGCGCGACGCTCGTCGGGATCCTCTCGTTGCTCGTCCTCTTCGTGCAGATATCCATCGACGCCATCGGCCCATTCGCCGCGTCCCCGCAGTGGTATCTCATCTACCTCGGAACGCTGCTCACCCCGACCGCTGCGTACACCCTCTACATCCGCGAACGGCCGGCGGCCAGGGACGCGAACGGTCGGGCGTTCGCCGCGGCCGTCGGTGGGCTGGTGCTCGCACTCGCGGCCTTCGTGGTCATCGACGCCCTGAGCCCCTACGACGTGCTCATCTACACGGTGTTCGCCACCGTGCCACCCGTCGCAGTGTGGGCGGCCGGTCGACGCGTCGAGCGGTCGACGTACCTCGGCCCCGCGATACCCGTCTCCATCCTCGTGGGCCTGGTTATCGCGGCACTGAGTTACGGCGTGATCCGTCCACTCGCGGGAATTCTTGCGACGTGGATCGCGTACGTCATCGTCGTCACGGCACCGGTCGCGACGGTCGTGGGCATCGCCCTCGACCGGCGCTGGTCGCGCCGGGAGGGTCTCCTCGGTGCCGCAGTCGTCCTGGGCGGTGCACTCCTCGTCGCCGTCGGCGGCATCGTCCTCGATACACCTCCGTCGTTCTGGATCGTGCTCTTCTCTCTGGTCGGCGTCCCGATCGGGTACGTCGCGATCGACCAGGTGTTCGTCAAGCAGGAAGGGCAGGTCGGGATCGCCGGCCCGTTCGTCGTCCTCGGCGGTATCCTGGCCGGCGCCTCCCTCGAACGCGAATTCGCCATCCAGGGGCTCGAGGGCTACCTGACCCCGACCCTTCTGACGCACTCCTGGGACGGCCTGAACGCTGCCAACGCCGGCGTCTACCCACAGATCGTCGGGTCGATCATCATCGTCGGGTTCATGGGCCTCATGGCGTTCCCGGTCGGGACGGGTGCCGCGATCTACCTGGAGGAGTACGCCCCGTCCTCGGGTCTCGGCGGGTGGCTCACCACCATCCTGGAGGTCAACATCTCGAATCTGGCCGGCGTTCCATCGGTGGTCTACGGCCTCCTCGGGTTGGCCCTGTTCCGCAACGCGCTCGGGCTCGGCCCGGGCCTGGTCATCTCCGCGGCCGCGACCCTCGGACTGTTGATCCTCCCGATCGTCGTGGTCTCCGCCCAGGAGGCCATCCGTTCTGTCCCGGGATCACTGCGACAGGCGTCGTACGGGATGGGGGCGAGTCGGTGGCAGACGCTCCGAGAGGTCGTCGTCCCGGAGGCGATTCCGGGCATCCTCACGGGGACCATCCTCGCGCTGGGGCGCGCCATCGGAGAGACGGCGCCGCTGGTCATCATCGCCGTCGCGACGACCTCCTACTCGGCGCCGACGGGGCTGCTGGACGGGGCGACCGCGCTGCCACTCCAGATCTTCGCCTCCGCCTCGAACGCCAGACCCGAGTTCAGAACCGGGGTCGTCGCGGCCACGGCCGTGGTACTCCTCGCACTGATGTTGACGATGAACGCCATCGCCATCGTCATGCGGAACCGCTATGAAAGCGAACACTGAAACCAACGATAACAAACAATGAGCGAACAGGACGGGTCCCCGGACCCCACGTCGAACACCTCGGTGCAGTCACCCACCGTCACGAGCGGGACTCGCAGTTCCGACCGGCCCGACCGGACGGTCATCGAGTCCAGGAACCTCGACGTCTACTACGGCGACGAACAGGCCCTACAGAGCGTCGATCTGGAGATTCCCGAACAGAAGGTCACCGCCATCATCGGCCCGTCGGGCTGTGGGAAGTCGACGTTCCTGCGGAGCATCAACCGGATGAACGACCTGATCGATGCCGCACGGGTCGAGGGAGAGTTGTTCCTCCACGGCAAGAACGTCTACGACGACGACGTCGACCCGGTCGCGCTCCGACGACAGGTCGGCATGGTCTTCCAGAAACCGAACCCGTTCCCGAAGAGCATCTACGATAACGTCGCCTACGGGCTCGAGATCCAGGGCAAAGAGGGCGATTACGACGAGATGGTCGAGACCGCCCTCCGTCGGTCTGCCCTCTGGGAAGAGGTCGAAGACCAACTGGACGAGAGCGGGCTCGACCTCTCTGGCGGCCAACAACAGCGGCTCTGTATCGCTCGCGCCATCGCCGTCGATCCCGAGGTCATCCTGATGGACGAACCGGCCTCGGCACTCGATCCGGTCGCGACGAGTCAGATCGAGGACCTCATCGAGGAACTCGCCGAGGATTACACGGTCGTCATCGTCACGCACAACATGCAACAGGCCGCCCGTATCAGCGACAAAACGGCGGTCTTCCTCACGGGCGGGGAACTCGTCGAGTTCGACGACACCGACAAAATCTTCGAGAACCCCGAGAGCCAACGCGTCGAAGACTACATCACCGGGAAATTCGGATAACAATGGCACGGAAGAGCTATCAGGACCAGCTGAACGAACTGCACAACGACGTCCTCTACATGAGCGAGGTCGTCATCGACCGCCTCAGGATGGCCCTCAACGCCATGGAGCAAAAGGACCGCGAACAGGCGACGACGGTCATCGAGGGGGACGACGAGATCAACGAACTCTACCTCGAACTGGAGAGCGACTGCGTCAATCTGCTGGCACTCCAGCAACCGGTCGCCAGTGACCTTCGGTTCATCGCCGCGACGTTCAAGATCATCACCGACCTCGAACGCATCGGCGACCTCGCCGTGAACCTGGCCGACTACACCCTCGACGCGGAACGGGACATGTTCCCGGAGGTCGACATCCAGTCCATCGGCACCGTGGTCCTCGAGATGGTCGAGGACGCGATGATCGCCTACGACCAGAAGGACCCCGAGCAGTGCTTCGATCTCGCCGAGCGCGACGACGACCTCGACGAGCAGTGTCGGGTCGCCTCCGAGTCGGTCGTCCGGGACCTCATCGAACACGAGATAGCGGGTGACACCAGCGAAGAAGAGATCGAACGGTTGATGGGCGACGTCTCACGGCTTCTGCTCACGGTCCGCGACCTGGAGCGCGTTGGGGATCACGCGGTGAATATCGCCGCCCGGACGCTCTACATGGTCGAGAACGACGACGCGCTCATCTACTGATCGACGTTCGGCCCGACCGCCGTATCACGCCATTCTGCAATCGAAAACCAATCCGCCTCAGTCGTCCGCTGCCGCCGAGTTCCCGGCGGTCGCGTCCGTTTCGATACTCGGGGGGTACTTTCCCCGTTCGAGTTCGAGGTCGCTCTCCGGACGGGCCATGCAGGTCAACGCGTAGTCCTCGGCCTCCTCGTCGGTGAGCCCCCGAGCGGCTGGCTGTGTGACGTCGCCGTCGAGTATCTCTGCACTGCAGGCCAGACACATGCCCACCCGGCAGGAGTACTCCTGGGCGACGCCCTCCCGGATCGCGGCGGTGAGTATCGTCTCGGTCTCGGAGACCTCGATCGTCTCGCCGGTCCCCACGAACTCGACCGTGTGCTCTGTCATGCCCCCGGATAGAACGAGCGGTACTAAAACTCTTGTTCCACGGCGTCGGCGAAAATACACCCCGCCAGACCGCCTCAGACGGTGTGGACCGGGACGTCGAGACTCCCGATGAGCCGCTGGGTCAGACTCCCAAACATTGGCTTATCGGGGTCCGAACGGCCCCGTTTGCCGACGACCAGCAGGTCGATGTTCTCGTCGTCGATGTACTCCCGGATCTCGTCCTCGGGGATTCCCGACCTGACCTCGGTGACGTAGTCGACGCCGGCATCGACGGCGAGGACTTTGACCTCGTCGGTGTATTGCTTGCCCTTTTTCTCGAGACGGCCGCGAGTCTCGCTGATGTCCGAGGGTGTGGCGACGAACGCCGCATCCCCCATGTCCATCACGTAGAGTGCGTGGACCGTCCCCTCGTACTGCTCCGCGAGATCGACTGCGTGTTCGGCCGCCCGGAGGGCGGCGTCGCTTCCGTCTGTCGGGACCAGTATCTGGTCGTAAGAATGTTCCACCATACATCCAACATGTTTTGGATATATTATATAGATTGTGGCAAATCTGGCGACCACAGTCCGGCGACCCCCGTCACGAGTTGGGACGGTTTCACGTCGCTCGCCGCTGCAACAAGGATTTTTGACCGTGGACGTACTGGAGGAGGTATGTCCACACAGGAGTACGACGCGGTCGTCGTGGGGGCGGGGACCGCAGGCAACTACGCGGCCGCGACCATCGCCGACGCTGGCTACGACGTCGTCATCCTCGAACGGAAGAACGCGACGGAGGCCGGGCACATCGCCTGTGGCGATGCTATCAAGAGCGCGGACGCGTTCCCCTCGGCCATCCCCAAGTCGAAGATCGAACCGGCGATGACGAACACCGACGTCGATCACGGCCGATTCGAGATCCCACAGGAGGACGTCGTCCTGGAGATACCCGTTCCGGGGGAACTCGCCGTGGTCGACCGGTGGGAGTACGGTCGTCGGATCATCGAGGCCGCCGACGAGGCAGGCGTCGAGTTCCATTACGACACCGTCGTCAAGGACGTCGTCCAGGAGGACGGCCGCGTCGTCGGTGTCGAGGGAATTCGCGAAGGCGAGTTCGTGCGCTACGAGGGCGATATCGTCATCGATGCCGCGGGCACCCTCTCGATCCTCCAGGACGTCACCGATTTCGCCGACACCAGCTTCGACACGAACGTCAGGTACACCCAGTTCACCTCGGCCTACCGGGAGATCCTCGAGGTACCAGAACCGGTCGAGTGGTCCGACGCACTCGTGTTCAAGCCGACCGATCGCGCCGCGGGCTACGTCTGGTACTTCCCCCGGACGGAGACGACCATCAACGCCGGCCTGGGCTTCCAGATGACCGAGCCTCCGATGCACCTCGTCCACGACCTCAAACGTGACCTGCGCAACCGCCCCGAGTTCGCCGGTGCGGAAGTCCACGACAAACTCGGGGCCGCCCTGCCGACGAGACGGCCCTACGATTCGGCGGTCGCTCCGGGGTTCATGGCCGTCGGCGACGCCGCCGGACACGTCAATCCCACGACCGGCGGGGGTATCGCCGGGGCCGCCTACGCCGGCGAGTACGCAGGGAAACGAGCGATCAGGGCCATCGAGACCGGTGACGTGAGCGAAGCGACGCTCTGGGCGTACAACGAGAACGTCATGGACCACTTCGGTGGCCGCTACGCCGGCCTCGACGTCTACAACATCTTCACGACCGCCCTCGACGTTGACACGATGATGGGGCTGCTCGCCGCACTGCCGACGGACAAACTCTCCGAAGCGCTCTACTCGGGAACGGCCGAATTCGACCTCGCCCTCAAACTCCGGACCGTCTTCAACGCCCTCGGCTACTGGGACACCGTCCTCCAGCTCTACCGGGCCAAACGCCACGCGGATACCCTCATCGACCACTACGACGAGTATCCGGACTCGCCGGCGG
>JBNJDE010000001.1:0-68908 GCA_051744605.1 Halobacteriota archaeon | reverse complement strand
CCATCGCGTCGCGCAGCATCTCGTTGACCGCGCCGGGGTCGGCACTCCCACCCGTCTTCTGCATGACCTGCCCGACCAGGAAGTTGATCGCGCCGCCCTCGCCGGCGTGGTAATCCTCGACGGCGTCCGGGTTCTCCTCGATTGCCGCCTCGACGGCCTGGGCCACCTCGTCGCCGCTCGTCTTGCCCAGCCCCGCCGCCTCGACGACGTCGTCAGGCGAATCGCCATCGTCGAGCATCGTGCGGAGGACGACCTCACGGGCGTTCTTCTCGGTGATCTCCTCGCCGGCCACCAGCTCGACCAGGCGGGCGAACTCGTCGAGGCGATCCGCGACGTCGGTGATGGACATGTCGCGGTAGTTGAGTTCGCCCAGGAGGTCGTCGGCGACCCACGTCGCCGCCAGTTCGGCGTCGAACCGCTCGGCGACGTCCTCGAAGAAATCCGCGACCTGCTTCGTGGACGTCAACTTGTCCGCCGCCTCTTCGTTCAGGCCGTATTCGGTCTGGAACCGGTCCCGGCGGGCATCGGGGAGTTCGGGAATCGGGATCGACGCCTTCCAGTCCGAGACCTCGAGCGGCGGCAGGTCGGCCTCGCGGAAGTACCGGTAGTCCTTCTCCGCCTCCTTCGACCGCATCGAGACGGTGATGCCACGGGATTCGTCCCAGTGGCGCGTCTCCTGGGCGACTTCGCGGCCCCGCTGGATGGCGTTGCGCTGGCGGGTGACCTCGTAGGCCAGTGCCTTCTCGGCGCCCTTGTGACTCGAGATGTTTTTCACCTCGGTGCGGTTGGCCTCGGCGAGGACGTCGTCCGCGATGGACCCGTCGGCACCCACCTCGGTCGCGTCGATCATCGAGATGTTGGCGTCGATGCGGAGGCTCCCGTCGCGCTGGCTGTCGTAGATGGCCAGATACTCGAGGACTTCCTCGAGTTTCGCCAGGAACGCCCGGACCTCGCCGGGACCACGGAAATCCGGTCGGGTCACGATCTCCATCAGCGGGACGCCAGCCCGGTTGTAGTCCACGGTGACGTAATCGGCGGTGTCGATGCTCCCGCCGACGTGCTGGAGACTGCCCGGGTCCTCCTCCAGGTGGGCGCGTTCGATACCGATGGTCCGCTTCTCCCCTTCGTGGCTGATCTCGAGCGATCCGTCCTGGCAGATGGGAGCGTCGTACTGGGTGATCTGGAAGCCCTTGGGGAGGTCAGGGTAGAAGTAGTTCTTCCGATGGAAGCGGGTCCGTTCGGGGACCTCGGCGTCGATGGCCTTGCCGAGTTTGACGGCGGACTCGACGGCGGCCTCGTTGAGCACCGGGAGCGCACCCGGTAGGCCGAGGCAGACCGGGCACGTGTGCGTGTTCGGGTCGGCGCCGGCGGTGTCCGTCGAACACCCACAGAAGATCTTGGTGTCCGTCTCCAGTTGCACGTGGACCTCGAGACCGATGACGACCGCGAGGTCCTCCTGCGTGGCGGCCTGCGCACTCATTGCTCCCGGGTTCGGCACGGGCACGCTTAGGAGTAACGAAGGGGACGGCCGGCCGCTGGCGTCTGACGCACGGCTGACGTTCCCTTTATAGTGCTCGCGGCGACTGGTAGGACCATGAGCGACGAACGGGAGCGACACGAGCTCGAGGGGCGCATCCGCGAACTCGAGGCGACCGTCGAGACGCTGACCGCGGAACTGGTCGACACGACCGAGCGAGTCCGAGAACTGGAAGCGACGATGGACGCCGAGACCGCCGACGAGCAGTCGGTCGAGGAAGGAGCGAGCGAGTGGGTTCCTGCGTCCGAGGAGGTCGAGGGCAACGGCTCGACCGGTTCCGCGAACGAGGACGGTTCGTCTCGAGACAGTGACGAGATCATCGTCGCCTGACCGGGACTATCGCGCCCCCTCCCCATGTACATAGACGAGATCGTCCTCGACAACTTCAAGAGCTTCGGACGGACCACCAAGATCCCGTTCTACGAGGACTTCACCACCATCAGTGGACCGAACGGGTCGGGGAAGTCCAACATCATCGACGCCATCCTGTTCGCCCTGGGCCTCGCCCGCACGAGGGGGATGCGCGCGGAGAAGCTCACGGACCTGATCTACAACCCGAGTCACGAGGAGGGCGAGGTCACCGGTCCGAAGGAGGCCAACGTCGAGGTCATCCTCAACAACGAGGACCGGACGCTCTCCCGGTCGCAGGTCGTCAACGCGGCCGGAACGGACGACGTCGGTGACGTCGACCGCATCCGGGTGAAACGTCGGGTGAAGCGCACCGAGGACAACTACTACTCCTACTACTACCTCAACGGACGGTCGGTCAACCTCTCGGACATCACCGAGTTGCTCGCGCAGGCGGGCGTGGCGCCAGAGGGCTACAACGTCGTGATGCAGGGCGACGTGACGGGCATCATCCAGATGACGCCTCACGAACGCCGCGAGATCATCGACGAGATCGCCGGCGTCGCCGAGTTCGATCAGAAGAAGGCCGACGCCTTCGAGGAGCTTGACGTCGTCCGCGAGCGGATCGACGAGGCCGAACTACGCATCGAGGAGAAACACGAACGACTCGACCAGCTCGAGGACGAACGCGAGACCGCCCTCGAATACCAGGGCCTCCGCGACGAGAAACGCGAATACGAGGGGTTCCAGAAGGCGGCGGAACTCGAGGAGCGACAGGAGGACCTGGCGGCCACGGAGGCCGACATCGACGAACGATCCGAGGAACTCGAGGAGCTGAAAGCGGAACTCGACGAGCGCCGGGGCGTGGTCCTGCGACTCGAGGAGGACCTGGAGGACCTCAACGCCGAGATCGAACGCAAGGGAGAGGACGAACAGCTCGCCATCAAACGCGAGATAGAGGAGGTGAAAGGCGACATCTCCCGACTGGAGGACCAGATCGACGGTGCCGAAGAGCGCATCGAGGAAGCCGAACAGACCCGTCGGCAGGCCTTCGTCCAGATCGACCGCAAGCAGGAGAAGATCGAGGACCTCGAAGCGGAGATCCGCGACAGGAAGGTCGAGAAGTCCTCGCTCGCGACCGAGAAACAGGAGAAGGAGGCCGACCTCGAGGACGTCCAGCGCGAGATCGACGACATCGACACGGAGTACGACGAACTGAAGGACGCTCTCGAGGAGGAAAAATAGGCACTCGAGGCGGCCAAGAGCGCCCGGAACGACCTCCAGCGCGAGAAGGACCGGCTCATCGACGAGGCCCGACGGCGGTCGAACGACATCGAGCAGGCGAAGTCGAACGTCGAAGACGCCGAGGAGACCATCCGCGAACTCGATTCCCGCATCGAGGACCTCCGTACGGAACTGGAGAAGGCACGGAAGAACGAGGCCCAGATCGCGGCGGTCGTCGAGGACCTGAAACGAGAGAAGACCGAGCGACAGGACGACCTCGACGACGTCGAAGACGACCTGGGCGCGGCCCGCGAGGAATACGCCCGAATCGAAGCACGAGCCGACGAGAACGGCGACAGTTCCTACGGCAGGGCCGTGACGACGGTGCTGAACGCCGGCTTCGACGGCGTCCACGGGACCGTCGGCCAACTCGGCGGCGTGGACGAACGGTACGCGACCGCCTGCGAGACGGCCGCCGGGGGCCGCATGGCGAACGTCGTAGTCGACGACGACGGCGTCGGCCAGCAGTGCATCGACTACCTCAAGTCGCGCAACGCAGGTCGAGCGACCTTCCTGCCGTTGACCGAGATGTACGAGCGCTCGCTCCCGAGCGCCCCGAACGAGCCGGGTGTCGTCGACTACGCCTACAACCTCGTCGACTTCGACGAGCAGTACGCCGCCATCTTCTCGTACGTGCTCGGCGACACCCTGGTCGTCGAGGACCTGGACACCGCCCGCTCGCTGATGGGCGACCGTCGCCTCGTCACGCTCGATGGCGACCTCATCGAGAAGAGCGGTGCGATGACCGGTGGCAGCCGGTCGGGCTCACGGTACTCCTTCTCGAAGACCGGGAAGGGTCAACTGGAGCGGGTCGCCGAACGCATCCAGCGCCTCGAGGACAAACGGGCGGACATCCGCGAGGACGTCCGAAGCATCGAGAGCCGTCTGGAAGACGCCCGCGAGAAGCGCGCCGCCGCGGCCGACCAGGTCCGCGACCTCGAATCGGACATCGAACGCGTCGAGGGCGAACGCGAGGACGCCGAGGAGCGCATCGAGGCGATGGAGTCCCGTATCGAACGGCTCGAGACCGAACGAGAGGACGTCGACGAGCAGATGCAGGACCTCGACGCGGAGATCGCCGAGAAGAGCGACGAGATCGACGCCATCCAGGCAGAGATCGAGGAGATAGAGGCCGAACTGGCCGACTCGCGAGTGCCCGAGCTCGCGGCGAAACGCGAGGAGATCCAGGCGGATATCGACGACATCGAATCGCGGATGGACGACATCGACGGCGACCTCAACAGCCTCAACCTCGAAAAGCAGTACGCCGAGGAGGCCGTCGACGAGCTCCACGACGACGTCGAAGCCGCCCAGAACAAGAAGGCGGCCCAGCAGGAGCGGATCGAGGAGCTGGAAGCCGAGATCGAGGAGAACGAGGGGCTACTCGAGGAGAAGCGCGAAGCGGTCGCGGAACTCGAAGAAGAACTGGCCGAACTCAAAGACGACCGCGAGGGGCTGAAATCCGACCTCAAGGAGGCCAAGAGCCACCGCGACGAGAAACAACAGGAGGTCGAGCGGGTCTCCAACCGCCTGGAGAGCCTGAGACGCGCCAGAGACCGTCTCGAGGAGGAGATCGAAGAGCTCTCCGAGACGGTCGAGGAGTACGATCCCGAGGAGATCCCAGACCTCCAGGAGGTCGAGCGGAACATCCGACGCCTCGAGACCCAGATGGCCGAACTCGAGCCGGTGAACATGAAGGCCATCGAGGACTACGACCGCGTCCAGTCGAAACTCGAGGATCTCGAGGGCCGCAAAGACGAACTCGTGGCGGAACGGGACGCCATCCAGGAGCGCATCGAGAAGTACGACCGGCTGAAAAAGGAGACGTTCATGGAGGCGTACGAGGCCATCAACGAGCAGTTCGAGGACATCTTCCAGCGCCTCTCCGACGGGACCGGCGAACTCGTCCTCGAGAATCCGGCCGACCCCTTCGACGGGGGCCTCACCATGCGTGCGCAACCGGGCGATAAACCCATCCAGCGCCTGGACGCGATGTCCGGCGGCGAGAAGTCCCTCACCGCCCTCGCCTTTATCTTCGCCATCCAGCGGTACAACCCGGCGCCGTTCTACGCGCTCGACGAGGTCGACGCCTTCCTCGACGCGGCGAACGCCGAACGGGTCGGCGAAATGGTCGACGAACTCGCCACGGAGGCCCAGTTCGTCGTCGTCTCCCACCGCTCGGCGATGCTCGAACGCTCCGAGCGGGCCATCGGCGTGACCATGCAGGACGAGAACGTCAGCGCCGTCACCGGCATCGATCTGGCCGCCCAGCGGGAGCTGATCGCCGATGACTGACGGCGTCGACGTGGCCCGGCCACCGGATCCCGACCCCACGAACGAGGACGACGGGGACGTCGAGCCCGTCGAACTGCTCGTCCAACTGGCGAAGCAGGGGGACATCGACCCCTGGGACGTCGACATCGTCACGGTGACCGACGAGTTCCTCGCGGCCCTGGACGACGGGGACCTTCGGACGTCGGGACGGGCACTGTTCTACGCGAGCGTCCTCCTCCGGATGAAAAGCGACGTGATGCTGTCGGACGACGACGAGGAGGCGGAGACGGACGACGAGATCGAGCCAGCCCCGCCCTGGGAGGAGGATTGGGACGACGACGCCTTCGACGGGCCCGCCGGCGACCCCATCGCGGCACTCGAGAGCGAGATGGAGCGGCGACTCGACCGCAAGACCGCCCGCGGCACCCCGATGACCCTGGACGAACTCGTCAGGGACCTGCGGAAGGCCGAGCGCGGGACCTGGTGGAAGGAGTCGCGCTCCTACGACACGAGCGAGTCCCCGAGCGGGTTCAGTCGCGGCGTCCAGACCCTCGATTACCGCTCTGGCGACGACATGCGGATGGAGGGCGAACCGGACACGGACGACGTCACCGGTACGACCCACCAGGAGGACATCGACGCCCTCATCGAAGCCGTCTGGTCGCAACTGGAGCTGGCCTATCAGAAGGGGCGCACGGAGGTCCTCTTCGAGGAGATCGCCGACGCCGCGGGGACGCGTATCGAGTCGTTTCTCGCCCTGTTGTTCCTCTCCCACCGGGGCGACGTCTACCTCCAGCAGGACGACCTCTTCGGCGACCTCTGGATCATCGACCCGGATGCGGACCCGGACGTGGCGTTCGGCGACGGGTCCCCTGCGGAGGACGAAACCGACGCCCCAGACGAGGCAAACACGACCGAATCCGACCAGTCTCAGAGGTAGTCGTCGACGAAGAGCGAGACCCGGTCCAGGGTCTCCTCGGGGACGGCAGCTTTCGGCGTGTTGATCGATCCCTCGAGTGCCGTCTCACACCCGCACTCACGTCCCTCTGGCATGCTTCGGATCGCGGCTTCGACGGTTCGCTTGATCAGATCCTCGTTGTGCGCGGCGTTCTCCAGCACCTCCTCGAGGGTCACCTCGCTGTCCTCGTTCCAGACGTCGTAGTCGGTGACCCCAGTGACGGTCGCATAGCAGAGTTCGGCTTCGCGGGCGAGTTTGGCCTCCGGGACGGCGGTCATGCCGATGACGTCCCAGCCCTGCTCGCGGTAGAACTCGCTCTCCGCCCGCGTGGAGAACTGCGGTCCCTCGATACAGACGTACGTGCCACCCTCCTCGACCTGGGCATCCGTGGCCTCCCGGGCCGCCTCGGCGAGGATTCCGGAGAGGTGCGGACAGAACGGGTCCGGCTGTGACTGATGGACGACGATACCATCCCCGAAGAACGTCTGTTCGCGGTGCCGGGTCCGGTCGAAGGTCTGGTCCGGGACGACGAGACTCCGCGGGGGGAGGTCCTCGCGGAGGCTGCCGACCGCGTTGCTGGCGAGGACGCGTTCCACGCCGAGTTGCTTGAGGGCGTAGATGTTCGCCCGGTAGGGAACGTCGGTCGGTGAGTACTGGTGGTCCACCCCGTGACGCGGGATGAACGCCACGTCTGTGCCGGTGTCCTCGAACTCGCCGACGGTCACCGGCGCACTCGGCGACCCGTAGGGCGTTTCGACGCGCTCTTCGCGGACGTTCTGCAGGGGCAGGGCGTCGTAGATGCCGCTGCCACCGATGAACCCGAGCATACCGCTAGTTGTCGGGACGGGCGGGAAAATGATTCCGTTCGATAGGGCGGACGGGACCCGGGCTTCAGTCGGGCTCAGTCGTCGAGCAGTGCCCAGGCGTCCTCGTCGACCCGTTCGACCACGTCGCGCCGTTCCATCTCGTCGAGGACTTCGCCGAGACGGTCGGGCTGGGCGATCTCCATCTCGATCCGTTCGATGTCGTGATACGCCGTGAGCAGGTGACGGATATCGTCGCTGGTGTACGGCGGGTCGTCGGCCTTCGCCATGACCCCGCTGATGAGGTCGACCATGTCCTCGATGAAGTTCCAGGGGTAGACGATCCAGGCCCACTGTTCGAGGCGTTCTCCGACGAAATCGGGTTCGAACTCGCTGGTCTGGAGTAACTGCAGGGTCGCGGTCTGGACCTCGCCCGCGTCCCGGTCGGTCACGTACTCGTAGGCCCGTTCGATGGACCCGCCGGTGTCTGCGATATCGTCGACGATCAGGACGTCCTTGCCCTCGACCGACCCTTCGGGCATCGGATAGCGGATCTCCGGCGACCCGCTCTGTTCGGCGGTCCCCACGTAGTGTTCCATCTTCAGACTGGTCAGATCGTCGAGGCCGAGGAAGTCACACAGGACGCGGCCCGCGAACCAGCCACCGCGGGCCAGTGCCACGATGACGTCGGGTTCGAAGTCGGCCGCTTTCACCTGGTCGCTTACGTCCCGCGCGAGGCCGTAGATGTACTCCCAGTTCGTGACAGTACAGGAGAACTCCTCGGGGAGATCAGACATGCTCGGTCACCACGCCCGACCAACGCCACGACTCGCATTAACTGCTTTGACATCCACCCCGATTCGGCACACGACGGGGCCCGAGGCTCGCCATGGACACTGGAAAGAGGAGACGGGGGAATACAAAATGGGTGCGTCGGACGGGCGGCCGGAGACGATGGGGGAGTGCGGTGGGAGGGGAGGAGTTCCGACCGGACCGTGCCTCTGACACCCATGTTGACCCGGATTCCGAACCTACTTAGCTATTGTTGTATTCGCCACCATCTGAGAGTATACACATGAGCTATATAGTATACATCTGTCCGTGGTCCGACCCGATGGGTTCAACACGATTCCGCCGAACAAACTGCCCATGAACGAGACACGGGGGCTCATCGTCGACGCCTTCACCGACGAGCCCTACGCCGGCAATCCCGCGGGCGTCGTCCCGGATGCCGAGGGACTCGACGAGGGCCAGATGCAGGCCATCGCGAGTGAAATCGGCGCGAGCGAGACGGCGTTCGTCCACCCTTCGACTCGGGCTGACAGGCGGCTTCGCTACTTCACGCCGACCACGGAGGTCGACCTCTGTGGGCACGCGACCATCGCGAGCCTCGTCCACCTCGCGGAGAGGGGCACGGTCACCGGCGATTTCACCATCGAGACGAACGTCGGCGTCCTCGACGTGGCTGTCGAGGAGGACGGGACGGCCTGGATGACCCAATCCGAGCCAACGGTTCGAACGGTGGATCTGGACACGGCCGAGGTCGCGTCGGCGCTGGGCATCCGCGCCGAGGCCATCGAAGCGGTCCGTGACGACCTGCCACTCGCGGTCACCAGTACCGGGTTGCCGTTCCTCGTCGTCCCGGTCAACTTCCTCGAAGAGCTCGGACGGGCGGACCCCGACGACGGGGCGGTCGACGCGCTGGCAGCGCGGGTGGACGCGGTCGGTGTCTACGCGTTCACCTTCGATACGCTCGAATCGAATTCGACCGTGCACGGTCGGGCCTTCGTCCCCGGCGCCGGGGTCTCCGAGGATCCGGTGACGGGAACGGCGAGCGGTGCGACCGGCGCGTACCTCCGATACGTCGGTGCCTTCGACGGTGGCGGGTCGGCACCTGGCGGAAGCGACGTCAGTGTTGCCGACGGGATGCCTGACGAACTCCGGTTCGAACAGGGGGATTTCCTCGACCGGCCCGGACGCGTGCGGGTTCGCGTGGACGAGACCGTTCGTGTGGGTGGGACGGCGACGACGGCGCTCGACGGCGAACTGGTCGTTCCGGAACCGGACGGCGACGACATCCTCGAAGTGAGCTGAAAACGGCGGCGCGCCACCTACTCGCGCTGAAACTCGAACTCGGATTCGTTTTTCACGTCACGGATCTCGCGGTTGACCGACTGGAGGTCCTGTTGCATGTCGGCGAGACGGTCGTCGAGGATGGCGACGATGTCGCTTTTCACGTGTTCGGTGTCGAACGTGTCACTGAGTTGCTCCTCGACGGCGCCGGTCAGGGTCGCATAGAGGGCGAACGCCTTCCCGAAGCGCCACACGAGGATGCCGACGAGCGCGAGCACGAGATAGACCGCGACACCCTGGGTTGCCCCCACCGCGTCACCCGTCTGCTGGTAGATAGTCCACGCCTGTAGCCCGCCGTACCCCACGCCGGCACCGACCAGCACCGCGCCGACGAGCGCGAAGACCGCGCTGATCAGGAAGTACCGGGCGGACCACGCGAGTGCGCGTCGTGATTCCATAGCGGTGGAAGGAGAGCAGCTCACAAAAAACACCCGTCACGGCCTGGCCGTAGCGGCAATGTTTGTCACTCGCCGTGCGCAACCTTCTTTATGGAGATTGCAGTCAACTAGGATGTCACATGGCTGTACGCTGGCTGGAAGACATCCGAGCCGACGACATCGACCTCGTCGGCGGTAAAGGGGCCTCACTCGGGGAGATGACGGATGCAGGCCTCCCGGTACCGCCGGGGTTCGTCGTGACTGCAGGAACGTATCGTGACTTCATCGAGGAGACGGGCATCGACGAGGAACTGTTCGAGTCCGTCGACGTGGACACGGAGGACTCGGCGGCACTCGCAGAGGCCGAGGCGCACGCCAAGAGTCTCATCCTCGAGACGCCGATGCCGGACGAGCTCCACGAGGAGATCGAGTCCGCGTACGACGCCCTGGGAGACGGGGAGGCGTTCGTCGCCGTTCGGTCCTCGGCGACCGCAGAGGACCTCCCGGACGCGAGCTTCGCCGGCCAACAGGACACCTACCTGAACGTCGAGCGCGACGACCTCGTCGACAGGGTGAAACGCTGCTGGGCGTCGCTGTTCACACAGCGGGCCATCTACTATCGCCAGCAGAAGGGCTTCGAACACGACGTCGTGAACATCGCGGTCGTCGTCCAGCAGATGGTCGACGCCGAGAAGAGCGGCGTGATGTTCACGAGCCATCCCTCGACCGGGGCCCCCAAGGTCATCGTCGAGGCGGCCTGGGGGCTCGGTGAGGCCGTCGTCTCAGGATCCGTCTCGCCCGACAACTACGTCGTCGATCGCGAGAGCGAGGTCGTCGAGGACGTGACCATCGCCGACAAGAAGATCATGATGGAGCGGGACGCCGACTCCGGGGAGACCGTCGAGCGGGAGGTGCCCGACGACAAACGCACCGCACGCGTGCTCACCGACGACGAACTTTCCGACCTCGTGGCTCTCGGCCGGCGGGTCGAAGACCACTACGGAACCCCACAGGACGTCGAATGGGCGATCGTCGACGGCGACGTGTACATGCTCCAGTCGCGTCCGATCACCACCATCTCCGACGAGACCCAGGCGGCCGTTTCGGAGGACGGTAACGGCGAGGAACTCCTCTCCGGCCTCGGTGCCAGTCCGGGCATCGCCTCGGGTGCGGTCCGCATCGTCGACAAACTGGACCAGCTAGACAAGGTCGGCGAAGGGGACATCATCGTCACGGAGATGACGACCCCGGATATGGTCCCGGCGATGAAACGAGCGGCCGGGATCGTCACCGACGAAGGCGGCATGACCAGTCACGCGGCGATCGTCTCGCGCGAACTCGGTGTCCCCGCCGTCGTCGGTTGCGGGAACGGGACCGATACCCTTCGGGACGACCAGATCGTCACCATCGACGGCGATAGAGGGGTTATCACGGAGGGCCGTCCCGAATCCGTGACCGAACGCGAACCTATCGAGGAAGCACGGCCGAAGACACCGGTGAAACCGATGACAGCGACCGAGGTCAAGGTCAACGTCTCCATCCCAGAGGCCGCCGAACGGGCCGCCGCGACCGGCGCGGACGGCGTCGGTCTGCTGCGCCTGGAGCATATGATCCTCTCGACGAACAAGACGCCCGAACGCTACATCGCCGACCACGGCGAACGGGCTTACGTCGACGAGATCGTCGAGGGCGTCCGCGGCGTCGCGGACGAGTTCTACCCGCGACCCGTGCGCGTCAGAACACTCGACGCCCCGACCGACGAGTTCCGCCAGCTCGAGGGCGGCGAGGACGAACCCCACGAACACAACCCGATGCTCGGCTATCGGGGGATCCGTCGGTCGCTCACCGAACCCGACCTGTTCAAACACGAACTGCAGGCGTTCAAACGCCTCTACGAGATGGGGTACGACAACGTCGAGATCATGTTCCCCCTCGTGAACGACGAGCGAGACGTGGCTGCGGCCCGCGAGTTGATGACCGAAGTGGGCCTCGATCCGGAAAAGCGCACCTGGGGCGTGATGGTCGAGACGCCGGCGAGTGCGATGATGATCGAGGAGATGGCCGCCGAAGGCATCGACTTCGCCTCCTTCGGGACCAACGACCTCACCCAGTACACGCTCGCGGTCGACCGCAACAACGGCAACGTCTCCGACCGCTTCGACGAGTTGCACCCCGCCGTCCTCCGCCTCATCGAACAGACCATCGCCACCTGTCGCGAACACGACGTGGACACGAGCATCTGTGGGCAGGCCGGGTCGAAACCCGAGATGGTTCGCTTCCTGGCAGAGGAGGGCATCTCCTCCATCTCCGCCAACATCGACGCCGTGCGCGACGTCCAGCACGAGGTCAAACGCGTCGAACAGCGGTTGATCCTCGACGCGGTTCGAGAGTAGCCGCGCAAACACAATCGCTAAACGAGACGAACTGCATTTTCCCGGTATGACCGCCCCCCAGATGGGCGCCCGTCCCGAGCCCCAGTCGTTCGAACGTGTGCTCTCCTCGATGTGTACCGAGCCCATCCCCGAGGCACGCGACGCCGCGATGCGGTTTCTCGCGACGAATCCCGGCGATCCCGAGACCTACCCGGGCATCGCCCGCCTGGAGCGCGAGGTCATCACCCGCCTCGGCGAGCTGGTCGAAGCGCGCGACCCGAAGGGATACGTCACGACCGGCGGGACCGAAGCCAACATCCAGGCCGTGCGTGCCGCCAGAAATCTTTCCAGCACCGACGACCCGAACGTCGTCGGCCCCGAGAGCGTCCACTTCTCCTTCCAGAAGGCGGCCGACATCCTCGACGTCGACCTCCGTCTGGCACCGGTCGACGACGACTACCGCGCAGACGTCGACGCCGTGACCGAACTGGTCGACGACGACACCGTCCTGGTCGTCGGGGTCGCCGGGACGACGGAGTACGGCCGCGTGGACCCGATTCCGACGCTCGCCGACGTCGCCCACGACGCCGCCGCCCGGTTCCACGTCGACGCCGCCTGGGGCGGCTTCGTCCTCCCGTTCACCGACGAAGCGTGGAACTTCGGCGACGCTGCGATCGACACGATGACCATCGACCCCCACAAGATGGGGCAGGCCGCCATCCCGGCTGGCGGGTTGCTCACGACTGACGAGACCGTCCTGGACGCCCTCGCCGTGGACACCCCGTACCTCGAGACGGCCGGACAGGCGAGTCTCACGGGGACGCGCAGCGGCGCCGGGGTCGCGAGTGCCCACGCCGCCCTGACCGAACAGTGGCCGGAGGGCTACCGCGAGAACTACGAACGAGGGATGACCCTCGCGACGTGGCTCGCGGACGCGATGGTGACGCGTGGATACGACGTCGTCGAACCTCAGCATCCGATCGTGGCCGTCGACCTCCCCCGGGCGACCTTCGAGGCGTTGACCGGGGAGGGCTGGCGGATCTCCCGGACGGCGGCCGGCGAACTTCGCGTCGTGATGATGCCACACGTGACGCGGGAGATGCTCGAAGCCTTCCTGTCCGATCTGGACCGGGTATCTCGGTGAGACCGGAGACACCGGAGAAGAGAACGATATTGTTTTGCCCGGCCATCCCAGATGAGGGCGTGTGAGCCTGGTCCTCGTCATCGAGTCACTGGGGTTCGATCCGTTCGAAGCCGCGATTCGAACGGCCAGTGGCTGGAGCGGCGTGTTCCTCATCTTCGTGTACTCCGTCCTCATCTCCTTTATCCTCCCACTCCCGAGCGAGGTGGTCCTCTGTCCGGTCGGCTACGTCTGCTCGGGGAACACGCTCGCGCTCGGGTTCCCCGTCGAACTGCAGGTCGTGTTGGTCATCGTGGTGAGTGGGCTTGGCAAGGCCCTCGGGAGCGTCTTCGCCCTGGCCATCGGCCACAACGCGTCCCGCTCCGGCGTCGTCATCAGGTCGTTGCGCCGCCTGGGACTGCGACCGAAAGAGTGGTCCCAGAAACAGATGGTCGCCCTCGTCAAGCGATGGGGGTACGTCGGAATGGCCATGGGACTGTCGGTGCCCTTCTTCCCCGATACCCTCTCGCTGTACGCCTTCTCCATCCTGGAAGACGACTACGTGAAGTTCGCCGCCGCCGCGTTCGCGGGGAGCGTTGGCAGACTCCTCGTCACCATCGGCGTCATCGAGGGCACCTTGTTCGTCATCTGAACATACCATTTTTCATTCAGGCGGCCGTCTTCGCTATATGGTCAGTCGTACTACAGGCCGCTTCGTTAGTGGGCTCCTCATCGTCCTGTTTGGTCTCCTCCTGCTCGCCTCGACGACGGACGCCCTCCCGACCGCCTCGTTGTGGTCGTGGGTGCCCCTCCTCTTCGTGTTGCTCGGTCTCTGGGCCATCGTGAAAAGTGGGGGCCGTAACGTGACCGGGCCGGTCATGATCGTCGCCGTCGCCGGCATCTTCCAGTTGCGGAACCTCGGCCTCGTCTCGGACGCACAGATCGGGACCTGGTGGCCGCTGTTCGTCGTCCTCTTCGGTGTGCTCGTCCTCGTCGGTCGGTCCCGGCGACGTCGCTTGCACCTCGAGGAGAGCAGTGCCGACGACCTCTCCATGGTGGCCGTCTTCGGTGGCAGTCAGCGGCGGGTGACGGCGGAGACCTTCGTCGGTGGAACCGTGGTCTCCATCTTCGGCGGCTCGGAGATAGATCTCCGCGACGCGGCCGTCGAATCGCCACCCGCGGTCATCGAAGCGCTCTCCCTGTTCGGCGGACTCGAGGTCAGGGTTCCGGAGGACTGGACCGTTTCGATGGAGACCCTGACGCTCTTCGGGGCCAGCGAGGACAATCGTCCCCGGACGGGCGGTGGGCAGACGCAACTCGTCATCACCGGATTGACCCTCTTCGGCGGCGTCGAGGTCCTCGACTAACCGAACGGCCCCGGGCGAGTGAAGGGAATTCTTTTGGCTGGGCGGGGAGTACGCCATCGCGTACCACTCGGCAGGCCGGTCCCGGCGTGTCGAACCCATCACACCACCCATGCGAACACAGAAATCGCGAGCGTTATCCGCTCGGAGGCGGCACCGAACACCATGAGCCACGAGGACTTCCCAACGGAATCGCCGGCGGTGGTGACGTGTGGACTCCCGTACGCCAACGGGGACCTGCACGTCGGCCACCTGCGGACCTACGTGAGCGGCGACATCCTCTCGCGCGCACTGGAGACCATCGGCCAGCAGACGGCCTTCGTCTCCGGATCGGACATGCACGGCACGCCCATCGCCGTCAACGCCGAACAGGCGGGCGTCTCCCCCGAGGAGTTCGCCCTCGAGTGGCACGAGACCTACGAGGAGACCTTCCCGAAGTTCGACATCGAGTTCGACAACTACGGGAACACCCACGACGAGACGAACACGGCCATCACCCGCGACATCGTCCGGACCCTGGACGACCGCGGGCACATCTACGAGAAGGAGATCGAGGTCGCCTGGGACCCCATCGACGATCAACCACTCCCCGACCGGTACGTGGTCGGCACCTGTCCCTACTGTGGCGAGACTGCCCGTGGCGACGAGTGCGACGAGGGCTGTGGCCGACATCTCGAACCTGGCGAGATAGAAGATCCGAAGAGTACGCTCACCGGGAATCCGGCGGAGTACCGCACCCGCGAGCACAAGTTCTTCCGGGTCTCCGACTTCCAGGAGTACCT
This sequence comes from Halobacteriota archaeon, assembly GCA_051744605.1. Taxonomy (GTDB): domain Archaea; phylum Halobacteriota; class Halobacteria; order Halobacteriales; family Halobacteriaceae; genus Halanaeroarchaeum. Next base: position 53,556 of record JBNJDE010000001.1, on the reverse strand, counting down.
CCAAGCGTTCATCGACCGCCTGGGAGGCACCTCGAACGCGCAGAACCAGCCACGGGAGTGGATCGAGGGCGAACTCCAGGACTGGTGTATCACCCGCGACCTCGACTGGGGCATCGACTATCCGGGCGACGACGAGGAGGCCGACGACCTCGTCCTCTACGTCTGGGTCGACGCGCCCATCGAGTACATCTCCTCGACGAAGCAGTACACGGAGCGCGTGGGTGCCGAGGAGTACGACTGGGAGGCGGTCTGGCGCGACGACGATTCCGGCGGCGGGGAAATCGTCCACGTCATCGGCCGGGACATCATCCAGCATCACACCGTCTTCTGGCCGGCCATGCTGCACGGCGCCGACTACGCCGAACCCCGGGCCGTGATGGCCAGTGGATTCGTCAACCTGGAGGGGCGAGCGTTCTCGACCAGTCGCAACCGGGCCATCTGGGCCGACGACTACCTCGACACCGGTTTCTCGACCGACCTGCTCCGCTACTACCTCTCGACCGCCGGGAGCTTCGAGCGGGACGTCGATTTCACCTGGGAGCGATTCCAGGAACGGGTCAACACCGAACTCGCCGACGACGTGGGCAACTTCGTCTACCGGGCGTTGCTCTTCGCCACCCGGAACTACGATGGAACGCCCGACGCCGACGTCTCCGAGGAGGTCGAAGACGCCATTCGAGACGCGATGGCCGAGTTCCAGGACGCGCTCAACGACTACTCGCTGCGACGGGCCGGCGACGCCGCCATCGACCTGGCACGGTTCGGCAACGAGTACATCCAGCGCAACGAGCCCTGGAAGCTCACCGACGACGACCCAGCCCGGGCCGCACGGGTCATCCGCGATACGGTCCAGCTGGTGAAGGCCATCGCCGTGTTGCTCGCGCCGTTCACCCCCGAGAAGGCCGAGACCGTCTGGTCGCAACTCGAAGAAGACGGCTCCATCCACGACCAGCGCATCGAGGCCTGTCTCGAGGCACCACCCGAGACCTTCGACGAGCCCACCGAGCTCTTCGAGAAGATCGAAGACGACACCGTCGATGAACTGAACGAGCAGCTGGCCGAACGCGTCGCCGAAGCGGACGCCGCGGCGGCCGAGGGTGCAAGCGATTCGACCGCTGGCGACGATGTCGAAACCGATACCACGGACGAGGACGAGAGCGAACCAATGACCGAACTCGAACCCATCGCAGACGAACGCATCTCCTTCGAGGAGTTCCAGGAACTCGACATCCGCGTCGGCGAGATACTCGCGGCCGAACCGATCGAGGGCGCGGACAAACTGGTCCGACTCGAGGTCGACATCGGCGTCGAGGAACGCCAGGTCGTCGCGGGCATCAGGCAACTCCACGACGTCGAGGCCCTCCCGGGAACGCGCATCGTCCTCCTGGCGAACCTGGAGAAGGCCGAACTGTTCGGTGTGGAGTCAAACGGGATGATCCTCGCGGCCGGCGAGGAAGCCGATCTGTTGACTACCCACGACGACGCCGAGCCGGGAACGAAGATCCGGTAGTCGCCCGGCGCATCCCTCCGGTCGTCACGCGGACGCAGCTCGTTTTCGGCGCAATCGCACGAGCCCCCCGACCGACAGGAGCCCGAGGAGCGCGCCGGCGGCCATCGTCGAGAACGCCACCGCGTACCCCGCCCGGTCGAGAGCGAGGCCGAAGACGACCGGCGAGACGACCGTCGTCGAGAAGCCGACGAGCGACTGGATAGAGAGGGCCGTCCCCACGACCTCGTCCTCGACGACCTCCGTCACGAGCGTGGAGGTCGGCGCCGAGTCCATCGCCAGGACGACGCCGTACAGCAAGACGACACCGGCCAGTATCGCGACCGGGAGGTCGCCGAGGAAACCGATGGACGCGCTCACCAGCGCGCTCGCGCCCAGGGCGACGGCGATGGTCCGCGTCCGCCCCACGCGGTCGCTCGAGTACCCGCCGACGACGTTCCCCACGCCACTCATGACGATCATGGCACCGACGATGATGCCCGGCAGAACCGTCGAACCGGTCGCCGCGAAGGCCGGAGCGGCCACCAGGAACGCCAGGAGCCAGTTGCGAACCCCGAACAGTTCCCAGTTGTGCCAGGCGTAGATGCTCACCGACCAGCGGTACTCCCGATTGGCGAGCACCGAGAGCGAGAACCCGGCCGGAGCCGTTCGGTCCCGCTCGGGCGGGTCACGGGTCAATCCCAACACGAGTGGTGCGACGAACAGCGCCCCAACGCTCGTCACGCCGATGGCGACCCGCCAGTCGAGCGCGGATGCCGCCACGGTCGAGAACACGAAAGAGAGTCCGCTCCCGACGGAGAACGTCCCGATGTAGAGACCGAGCGCCCGCCCGCGGACCGCCGGTGGAAACCAGTCCGTGAGAAAGCGCATCCCGGGGACGTAGACCCCGGCGACGAACAGCCCCGAGAGGAACCGGAGGACGACACCGATCAGGTAGCCGTCGGCGATGGCCGCGAACGCGAGACTCGGGACGGCCGTTCCCGTGGCACCGACCGCGATGATCCAGCGCGGGGAGTACCGATCCGAGAGCCACCCTGCCGGAAGGATGGCCACGAGATAGCCCGCCTGGAACGCCCCGAAGATGACCCCCGCCTCGGTCCCCGTGAGTCCCCAGTCGTCGACGACGAAGGGGAGGACCGCGGAGTAGTTGAACCAGACGAGCACCGAGAAAAAGAGGGCGGTCGAGGTCACGAAGAGGGTCCGACGGCGCTCGCGCATCTGAGAGAGCATTTGCGGGGGAGGTAGTAACTGTGGTGGCTCCGGTAGCGACGGCGGGGTTTTTTGTGACGGCATCGAAAGCAGCGGTATGCGAAACGCGAAAGTGGTCTGCACACTGGGGCCGGCGTCGAACACCGTCGACGCCATCCGGGACCTCGCAGACGCCGGGATGACGGTGGCGCGCATCAACGCCAGCCACGGAACTCGCGAGGACCGGGCGACCCTGATCGACCGCGCACAGCGGGTCGACGAGGTGACGGAGAACCCGCTCGCAGTGATGATGGATCTGCAGGGACCGGAGATCCGGACCGGCGAGACCGAAGCCCCCGTCACCCTCCAGGCGGGCGAGACGGTCCACTTCGAACCGGGCGAAGCGGTAACTGACGAACGGATCGGGCTGTCGACGAGTATCGCGACGGTCGAACCCGGGGACCGGGTGCTCGTCGACGACGGTCGGATCGAGACGACGGTCGAACGGGTCGACGGAGAGCGCGTCGTCGCGACGGTCGACGTCGGCGGCGAACTGACGAGTCACAAAGGGGTCAACGTGCCCGGGGTGGCCCTCGACCTCGACGTCGTCACCCAGAAGGACCGGGCGGACCTCGAACTGGCTGCCGAGAAGGACGTGGATTTCGTCGCGGCGAGTTTCGTGCGAGACGCCGATGACGTCCTCGCGGTCAACGGGTTCCTCGAATCGCTGGGCGCCGACATCCCGGTCGTCGCGAAGATAGAGCGGGCCGGCGCGGTCGAGAACCGGGATGCGATCATCGAGGCCTCACAGGGAGTCATGGTTGCCAGGGGTGACCTCGGTGTCGAGCTCCCGATGGAGGACGTCCCGCTCATCCAGAAACGGATCATCAGGGGGGCCCAGGCGACCGGCACCCCCGTCATCACGGCGACCGAGATGCTCGATTCGATGGTCCACCGTGGCCGACCGACGCGCGCCGAAGCCTCGGACGTCGCCAACGCCGTCCTCGACGGCACCGACGCGGTGATGCTCTCCGCGGAGACCGCCGTCGGCGATCACCCGGTCAAGGTCGTCCGGGCGATGGACCGCATCGTCCGAGAGATCGAATCGAGTCCCGAATACGACGAACTGCAGGACCAGCGCGTGCCGCCCGCGGAGGACGAATCGCGGACCGAGGCCGTGGCGCGGTCGGCCCGGTATCTCGCGAGGGACATCGACGCGAGCGCCGTGGTCGTGGCGAGCGAGTCGGGCTACACCGCCCGGAAGGTCGCCAAGTTCCGCCCCGGCGTCCCGGTCGTGGCGACGACGCCCCGGGACGACGTCCGCCGACAGATGGGACTCGTCTGGGGGGTGAACGCACAGCTGGCGACGATCGAGGGTGGATCGGCCACCTCCGTCATCGACCGGTCCGTCCAGGCGAGCGTCGAGGCCGGCATCGTCGAGAGCGGCGACACGGTGGTCGTGATGTCAGGGATGATGACCGAACTCGACGGCGAGGACACCGCGAATACGCTCAAGGTGCACGTCGCCGCGGAGACGCTCGCGGTCGGCCGGGCGGTCGTCGGCGGACGGGTCGCCGGTCCCGTCGCCAGATTGGCCGACGGTGACCTCTCCGCGGTCCCGGCCGGTGCCATCGCCGTGCTCGACCACGACTTCGACGAGGAGTTCGACGGCGACGTCTCCAAACTGGCCGGCATCGTGAGCGCGAAGTCCGGGATGACCGGGTACGCCGCGATGATCGCCCGCGAGATGGGCGTGCCGATGGTGAGCGGTGCCGAACTCCCCTCGGTCGCCGACGGGAGGACGGTGACGATCGACGGGGAACGCGGGGTCGTCTTCGCTGGCGCGGTCACCGGCCAGTGAGCTTTTGCCCGCCCGCCACCAACTCCCGTCGATGAGCGACTGGAAGTACGATCTCGACGACGTCGGCCCGGACGGCGTCGTGGACGAGTACGAGCTGCCGCCGGTCGAGAAGGGGTCGCCGTCACTCGAGAACGCCATCTTCGTGCTGCTCGGCGTGCTGGCGGCGCTGTACGTCTTCGCGACGTTGCTCGGACTCGGGTAACGGTTTTTGCCGTGCAGTGCCAAGCATCTGCATGGTCGAAGTCCTCGGTCAATCGCTCTCGCTGCTCCTCTTCAGCGCCGGCATCGTGATCGCCATCATGGAGGCGCTCGCGCCCGGTGCGCACCTGATCGTGCTCGGGGTCGCCCTCATGGCGGCCGGGTTGATCGGGTTGCTCGTGCCATCGCTGGCGAGTCCACTCGTCCTGGCATTGCTCGTGACCATCACCGGCGGGGCAGCCCTCGTCGTCTACCGCCGCCTCAACCTCTATCAGGGGACGGACACCGGGCAGACGAGGAGTTCGGACGACCTTCGTGGTGAACGCGGGCACGTCGTCGAGCGGGTGACCGAACGGTCGGGTCGCGTGAAGCTCGAACGGGGCGGATTCGACTCGACGTACGCGGCTCGGAGCCTCGAGGGGGAGATCCCCGTCGACGCCGAGATCGTGGTCATCGACCCGGGTGGCGGCAACGTCATCACCGTCGAACAGCTCTCGGAGATCGACGAGATCGATCGCGAACTCGCTCAGCAACGAGAACGAGAGGAGAGCGAACAGGCGTAGTGCCCGCTGGGACACCAACTGTTATTCGGGTGGGGAACGAAGGCTTCAGGTATGATAGCAATCCTCCAGGCACTCCCGACCGGTTCATCGATCACCTTCGCGGGACTGCTGGTGCTGGCCCTGCTGATCGTGGCCGTCTATTCGGCCGTCGCCATCGTCGACGCCTACGAGAAGGACGCACTGACGGTGTTCGGCGAGTACCGCGGATTGCTCGAACCGGGTATCAGCTTCGTGCCGCCGTTCGTCTCCAGGCGGTACACGTTCGATATGCGGACCCAGACGATCGACGTACCCCAACAGGAGGCGATCACGCGGGACAACTCGCCGGTCACCGCGGACGCCGTGGTCTACATCCGCGTGATGGACGCGAAGCGTGCGTTCCTCGAGGTCGACGATTACAAGCGAGCCGTCTCCAATCTCGCGCAGACCACGTTACGTGCCGTTATCGGCGACATGGAACTCGACGACACGCTCAACAAGCGCCAGGAGATCAACTCTCGCATCCGTGAGGAACTCGACGAACCCACCGACGAGTGGGGCATCCGCGTGGAGTCCGTCGAGGTCCGGGAGGTCAACCCGTCTCGAGAGGTCCAGCAGGCGATGGAGCAGCAGACCTCTGCGGAGCGTCGTCGCCGGGCGATGATCCTCGAAGCGCAGGGAGAACGCCAGAGCGCCATCGAGAAGGCAGAGGGCCAGAAGCGTTCGGACATCATCCGGGCCCAGGGGGAGAAAGAATCGCAGATCCTCGAAGCCCAGGGTGACGCAATCTCGACGGTGCTCCGTGCCAGATCGGCCGAGTCGATGGGCGAACGGGCAATCATCGAGAAGGGCATGGAGACGCTGGAGGCCATCGGGGAAGGCGAATCGACGACCTTCATCATCCCGCAGGAACTCTCCTCGTTGGTCGGTCGGTACGGCAAACACCTCACCGACGGTGACGTGGCCCAGGAGATGACCGTCCTCGACAGCCTTGAGTTCGACGAGGACACGCGGGAACTGCTCGGTCTCGACAACATCGACGAGATGATTGGGAAGTTCGAGGTGGACAGCGAGATCAGTCCGAACGTGGCACAGGAAGGGCTCAAGTCCGCCGAAGAGGTCATCGAGGAGCTGGACAAGGAACTCGAGGGAGAGGAGACGCCAGCGGAGAAGTAACCGGTACGAAGGGGCCATCTAACGGAGCGGGAACCGAGCGAATACTTTTCCCCTCCCGTCACGTACCCCGATTCGAATGGGTATCGACGAGGACAAACGGGCCACTCTCCGACGGTTCGCCGCGGTCGGGGCAGCGAGTCCACTCGCCGTCGTCGGGAATCGGGATGACGACGACAGCGAGGTCAGAGAAGCCATCCTCGGCTATCTCGGGGCGACCCCGGGCGCCCACTTCTCGAAGGTGCGCGACGACCTCAAACTCGGTACGGGCGAGGCACAGCACCACCTCCGCCGACTGCAGGACGACGGCGCCATCGTGAGCCATCGGGACGGCGATTACCGCCGGTTCTTCCAGGCGGGGCGGTTCTCCGATTACGAGCAGGTCGCCCTGGGCTACCTCCGTCGCGATACGCCCCGGGGGATGGTCATCGTACTCCTCCGAAATCCTGCGACGACCGGCAGTGACCTCGCAGACCGACTCGACGTGTCGCGGGCGACGATCAGTACCTACGCCTCGGAACTCAAGGGCGTCGGTGTTCTCGAAGCCGAGGACGGCTATCGCATCGCCAGGCCCGAGACCCTCTTGACGTTGCTCGTCCGGTACGCCGATTCGTTCGACGACCGGGCAGCGACCCTCGCGTCGGAGGCGGCGTCCCTCGTCCAGTACGATCCCTGACGTTCTGTGGGACCGCTTCGAAGCGTGCCGTGCCGTAAATGGTCGGCCTCGAGAATCGAGAGACAGTGAGAACGATCGAACGATACCGAGCGAGAAAGCGTCGATTCCGGGCGTTCAGGCCGGCGTGACCTTCCAGGTCGTACTCGACGAATATCCCCACTTCTCGATATCGAGTCCCTCGACGTTCGAGACGGCCGGCATGTTGGTTCCGACCTCCTTCGCCGAGAGATCGAGTGCGTCACCGATGACCCTGGACTTGAAGTAGGTCTTCGTCTGGGCCTTCCCGCGGAGGTACTCGAGGATGCGTTGCTGTTTCGGGCTCAGCGTCGCCGCGGTGGCCTGCTGTGGCGCGGTCGCGCTCATATCGAAGGGGACGGCGTACGAGCGTATAGTGGGTTTGGTACGGTGGGTTAACCCCACGCAGTACTGCGATTGTGCAGATCCTTCGACCATGGCGACGGCGTTAGACCGTAACGGCCAAGCGTGTTGGTACGACGGATTAACGTGACCTCGCCGACCAGTTTCATCAATAGGGATACACTAAAAAGATTAAGATTCGGCTTCAAGGGAAAGGGATTAATATGAACCTTAGTGAATGATTGGGTATGGCAAAGTATGCTGATCGGCGGACGTTCATCAAGGCAACGGGCGTAGCAGGAATCACCGCACTCGCCGGCTGTGGCGGTAACGGCGGCGACGGCGGAGACGGTGGCGACGGTGACGATGGCGGAGACGGCGGAGACGGTGGCGACGGCGGCGACGGCGGAGAGCGCATCTCCTGGCACGCCGGCGGTACGGGTGGGACGTACTACCCGCTCTCCGGTGAGTTCAAGACCATCGTGGAGGAGAATACGGACCACTCACTCCAGGTTCAGTCGACGGGGGCGAGCGTCGAGAACGTCGGCAGTCTCGGCAACGAGTCGGCCGACTTCGCGCTCATCCAGAACGACATCGCCTACTTCGCGAAGAACGGCGAGGGTCTCGAGGAGTTCGAGGGCGCCGCCATCCCCAACCTGATGGGCGTCGCGACGCTCTACCCGGAGACCATCCACATCGTCACCCGACCGGGTGCCGAAGTCGAGACGCTCGAGGACCTCGAAGGCAAGAGTGTCAACACCGGCGACCTCGGCTCCGGAACGCAGGTCAACGCCCTCCAGATTCTGGAGGCCGTCGGTCTGACGACCGACGACTTCAGCGAGCAGAACGGGAGTTTCTCGACCGCTGCGGACCAGCTCCGTGACGGCGACGTCGACGCCACGTTCACCGTCGGTGGTTGGCCGGTTGGTGCCATCGAAGAACTGGCCACCACCGCGGACATCGAGATCCTTCCCGTCGAGGGCGACACGTTGCAGACCGTTCTCGATTCCGCGGACTGGTTCGCCGAAGACACCATCCCTGGCGGGACCTACGACGGCATCGACGATGACGTGACGACGGTCTCGGTGCAGGCAATGATCGCGACCCACGAGGCGTACCCCGAGGAGGTCGTCGAGGAAGTGACGGCGGCCATCTTCGACAACACCGACGACCTGTCCATCAAGGCGGACTTCATCAGCGCCGACTCCGCGCAGGACGGCATGTCCATCGACCTCCACCCCGGCGCGGCCGCCTACTTCGAATAACGGCCCCATCACCCCACTCGAACCGTTCTTTCCGTAAACGCGTTCGAGGCACGGTCGGCGGATAGCAACAGAAACGATTACCAGTTTCACGTACCACTAGCATACCGTGACGCCCATCCGTCCGCCAAGGAGGTTGCTCGTCGCAGCCGTCGCCGTTCTCGTGGTCACCGTAGCCCTGGCGACCGCTGCACAGGCGGCCGCGTCACCGGTGCTCATCGTCTCCGATCAGGAGACCGGCGAGGAACTCCTCGTCACCTCCGTCGACGACGGAACGACGGTCACGCTCGAGTACATGCACAGTGTCGAGAAGACCACCGTTCGAGACGTCTACGTCGTCGACGACGGGGCCCTCCGCATGACCCGGATGGAGTTCTCTTCGTTCGGCTGGGGGCTCCCAGCCAGGGCGGACATCGACGGACGGACCGCTGAGGGCGAGTTCTACATCGCCTACGACGACCGCACCTACGAGAAGGTGAACGTCGTCCCGGGCACCGTCGCCGGACACACGCTCGTCGTCGGCGACGAGGAGTACGACCTGGTCGAACGGTCTGACGCGACACCCGTGCAGATAAGTGTCGAACGCGACCGACCACTTCGAACGTTGTTAGCAAACACATGAGTGAACCCGATCCCGAACAGACCGACGACGAAGAACCGGACACCGACGAACTGTTACAGGAAGTAGAACGCAAGCGGTCGCTACGGGGCTGGGCCGCGGTCCTCGTCGCCGCCGTCGGGATCACCTTCTCGGCGTTCCAGATGTGGCTGGCTGCGAGGAGTTTCCAGTTCGAGTTCGGCGTGCCATTCTTCGGTACCGTCGAACTGTTCTCTCTCCAGTTGCTCCAGGCGAACGCGGTCCACGTCGCCTTCGCGTTCGTCCTGACGTTCTTCCTGTTCCCGACCTCGAAAGGGACCGGGCCAGTTGCGCGCCGACTTGGGAAGATACTCCCGGCGGCGCGCTCCCAGTTCGGGGCCGATAGCGGCGTCGTCTCGGTCCTCGAACGCCTCCGCGGCTTCGTTCGCTGGGCGGCCGTCGACGCCGACGCCGACCGCGTGACCCCGGTCGACATCCTGTTCAGCGGGCTCATCATGCTGACGCCCTTCTACATGATCACCGAGTTCGACGAGGTCCGCTCGATGCGGGTCCGCGGACTCACGGCGGGCCAACCGCTCCAGGAGGTCTGGCCCATCACGGACCCCATCGTTTCCCTCGTTTCGGCCATCGGGATCCCGCTGGACGAGGTCTCGTTCGCGTTCATCCTCGCCGCGGTCGGCGTCCTGCTGGTTTTAGAGGCCACCCGGCGGGCGCTCGGCTTGCTCCTCACTGGCCTGGTGACGTTGTTCATCGTCTACGCGCGTTGGGGGCACTTCATCCCGAGAGACTCCTTCATCGGGTCGCTCTCCATCCCGCCGACTCAGTGGGCGAGCATCCTCCGCGACCTCTGGTTCAACACCGAGGCGGGCGTCTTCGGCGTGCCGGTCACCGTCAGCCTCCGGTTCATCTACATCTTCATCCTCTTCGGTGCCTTCCTCGAGATGAGCGGCGCCGGAAAGTGGTTCATCGATTTCTCGTACTCGCTGACCGGGTCACAACGTGGCGGACCGGCGAAATCCAGCGTCGTGGCCAGCGGGTTCATGGGCATGCTCTCCGGGTCGTCCATCGCCAACACGGTGACGACGGGGGCGTTCACGATTCCGCTGATGAAACGCTCGGGATACTCGCCCTCCTTCTCGGGCGCAGTCGAGGCCTCTGCCTCCTCTGGCGGGCAGATCCTGCCACCCGTGATGGGTGCCGCAGCGTTCCTCATCGTAGAGTTTACCCAGACGCCATACGCCACCGTCATCGTCGCGGCGGCCATCCCGGCGATAGCGTTCTTCTTCGGGATGTGGGTGATGGTCCACCTGGAGGCGGTCAAACACGACATCGGCGGCGTCCCCAAGGAGTCACTCTCCCAACCAAGCAAGATCCTGAAGAACGGGTGGTTCTACCTGGTGCCAGTCGGTCTACTGCTCTACTTCCTCGTGGTGGTCCGACTGTCGGTTGCCCGCTCCGGGTGGTTCACCATCATCGCGTTAATCGCGCTCGTCTCCTTCCTCGCCGCGTACTCCAAACGGAGTCGGACGGTCCTCGTCGGCTCGATCCTCGCTCTCTTCGTCGCACAGGTCGCCACGCTGGCGACCACCGGACAGGGCATTCTGGGATTGCTGGAGACAACCCTGGCCGGTAGCACCCTCCAGGGTGGGCTCGCCATCGGTGAGGCGGTTCGAGCCGCGACGAGCGACCTCGGAGTCATGGTCATCGCCGTCTCGCTCCTGTTGTTGGTGACCCGACCGGAGATCAGTTCGGACCTCCTCGAACTCGACGACGCAGTCGACGAGAGCGCGAGGACCGGCGCAGAGTTCGTCGGTCGGCCGACGCTGGCCGGGAAGCCGGCCTACCGCGTCGTCGCGTTCGTGCTCAAGTCAATGGAGGACGGGGCGAAGACCGCCACGACGGTCGTCGTCTCCGTCGCGGCGGCCGGCGTCATACCGGGCGTCATCAGCGTCACCGGACTCGGTCCCAACTTGACAGCGTTGATCCTCTCCGTCAGCGGACAGTCACTCCTCGGGCTATTGCTCCTGACCGGTATCGCGGCCATCATCTTCGGCATGGGGATGCCGACGACGGTCATGTACATCATCCTCATCGCGATGCTCGGCCCGGCCATCGAGGAGTTCGGGGTGGCACTACTCGCGGCACACCTGTTCATCCTCTACTGGGGGCTCATGGCCGACGTCACGCCACCCGTCGCCGTCGCTGCGTTCGCCGGGGCCGGGGTCGCCAAGGCCGACGAATTCGAGACGGCCAAGACGGCCTTCCTGCTCTCGCTGAACAAACTCCTGGTGCCGTTCGCGTTCATCTTCGCGCCGGGTATCCTCCTGATCAAAACCACCGAAGCCGGCGTCTCCCTGGTCTCCTTCGCCGACCTGGCGGACGTCGGTTTCCTACTACCGGAGATCGTCATCCCGGTCATCGGACTCTTCGTGGGCGTCTACGCTCTCGGCGTCACGATCATCGGCCATCAGTTCGAGCAGGTGACCGGATTCGAGCGCCTGCTCTTCGCCATCTCGTCGGTGTTCCTCACCGTTCCCGAGCTATTCTTGCTACCGGTCCAGCAACTGGCCGGTCTCGTCGTCTCCGTCTCGCTGACCGGCTTCGCCATCACGTTCCCGGTTCGAGCCATCGGTATGGCCATACTGGTCGCCCTCACGCTCCGCAACCGTCGTCGCACCGACGGGTCGGGGGCTGTCCCGACCGGAACGACCGTCGCAGACACGAGCTGACGGCCCAGCACCGTTCAGTTTTTGGACGAATACGAACCAGATTCTGTGTCATTTGGCCCTGGGTTCAGAAGGTTCTTAGACGGGCATGGTAGATGTTCGTACTAATGCCCGACCGGTCCGTCGAGGTGAGTGTCGTATTGCCGGCGTACAACGAGGAGTCGACGATCGAGGAGACCATCGCCGTGTCCCTCTCGACGCTCGACTCCTTCCTCCCCGCCGGAACGTACGAGGTCATCGTTGCCGAGGACGGCTGTGACGACCGAACACCCGCTATCGCCGACCGTCTGGCCGCCGAGGACGACCGGGTAAGCCACTTCCACAGCGACGAACGCCTCGGTCGTGGTGGGGCCCTCGAACGGGCGTTCGCCGCCGCCGACGGCGACACGCTCGTCTACTACGACACCGACCTCGCGACGGACATGTCCCACCTCGAAGAATTGGTCGAGAGCGTCCGATCGGGGGAGTGGGACCTCGCGACCGGGTCGCGGTGGATCCCCGGCGAAGAGGCCGACAGACCGGCCAAACGTGGCATCCCATCGCGAGGATTCAACCTCCTCGTCCGCACGGTCCTCGACTCCGACCTCCGGGACCACCAGGCCGGATTCAAAGCCTTCAGTCGCGAGGCGTTCGAAGACCTCCAGCCAGCGGTCCAGGACGAGCACTGGTTCTGGGACACGGAGATGCTCGTCAAGGCCCAGCGTCGGGGGTACCGGGTAAAGGAGTTCCCGGTCGAGTGGACCCCCAAGGGGGACTCCAAGGTGGACCTGGTGCGAGACGTCTTCGGGATGGGAACGCAGGTACTGCGTGTCGGCTGGGAATTCAGAGTGGCCCCGTACGCCAACCGACGGACCGGGATGCTCGTGGGGATCGGCCTCTCGGTGATGGCCGTCGCGTTGATGTTCCTCTATCTGGACCCGAGTTCGGTACTTGCGGCCATGGCGGGGGCGGATCCGGTCCTGGTAGCGATCGCGGCCGCCATCTATCTCACCTCCTGGCCACTGCGGGGTCGCCGCTATCGCGACATCCTGCGGGAACTCGGTTTCGACGAGCGGACCGGCTTTTTGACCGGGGCCATCTTCATCAGCCAGACGGGTAACCTGGTGTTCCCAGCCAGGGCCGGCGACGCCGTCCGAGCGTACGTGGTCAAGGCCCGACGGAGTGTACCGTACGCGTCTGGATTCGCCTCGTTGGCCGTCGAGCGGGTCTTCGATCTGCTCACGATAACGCTGCTCGCCGGGAGCGTCCTGGTCGGACTCGCCGTGTTCTCGCCGGCCGACCTGGCGACCCTCACTGCCACGCTGGTTGGCGGGGGCGACGTGTCGGCCGCCCAGCGAGAGAGCGCGCGGACTGCCATCGCCGTCGCCCTCGGGGTGGGAACGCTGGCCATCGGTGCCGTGGTCGCCATCGTCGTCTCCGCCCGCTCGGAGAAAAACCGCATCCGACCGTTCATCGAGTGGGCCAGCGACGACTCCTACGTGGAGTACGTCGCCACCATCCTCGAGCGTTTCGTCGGCGACGTGCAGACCGTCGCGGCCGACCGCCGGGCATTCGGGCGGGTCGGCGTGGCCAGCCTCGCCATCTGGGCCATCGACGTGCTGACGGCCCTCGTCGTGTTCGGCGCGTTCGGCGTCGACCTGCCGCTGGCAACGCTTCTGGCCGTCGGCTTCTTCGCGGTCAGCGTCGGGAACCTCGCGAAGGTCCTCCCACTCTCGCCGGGCGGTATCGGCCTCTACGAGGCGGCGTTCACGGTACTCGTGGTCGCGCTCACCCCGGTCGGCCCGGCCATCGCCCTCGCTGCGGCCATCGTCGACCACGCGGTGAAGAACGTCGTCACGGTCCTGGGTGGCGCCGTCTCGATGATCGCGTTGAACGTCTCGCTCACCGAAGCCGTCGACGGAACGGGAGACGTTACTCCAGACGGGAAGGCCGCCAAGCCGTCGGCCGACGAGTGAGTACCGCCGTCAGTCGTAGTGCCCGGAGACGAACGGACCGAATCCACCGGCGACCGCTTGGAAGAGGGCGTCCTCCCGGGTGATGATCCGGTCGGTGAGGACGCCGGCGGCACCCTGGGTCTGTTTGATACCAGTCGTGTCGAGAAGGTCGTCCAGCACCGGCCCGAGTTCCGCCCCCGCCTCGAGTCTGCTCGCGACGGTTTCGGGCAGTTCGAGTCGCGGGCCGGCACCGAGGCCGACCTGCTCGCCGTCGGTCACCGCAGCCCACATGATCAAGAACAGCCCCTCGGCCCCGTCCACCGAGGCCACACCACCTTCGATACCGACGCCGAGGTCGTAGTCGTCAGCCGACCGTGCCCGCTCGGCTCTGGTCTTCGCGCCCTCGATGGTCTCCGCTTCCCCCCAGGGCTGTTCGGCCACGCCGGACTCGACCGCCACGCTCTCGACGGCGGTCGCCACGTCGGCCAATGCTCGCTCGGTCGCCGCCCGCTTCACCGGATTCTCGCTCCCGACTGCGACCCGCATACCCGAACGGGGGTCGCCGAATCCATTGAGTGTTTCGCGACGCGCACCCGCAGCGCCATCGTATCAATCGATCGATCGGTCTTCGTTCCGACGGCGACCGGACGGTACCGCGGCGAGAAATCGCCACCCGGTGTGGTGACAGTTGTACCACGGTAACCAGTCTCCCAGGTAGGATAGAGCGGAAGCTATAAGTCACTTTTGTCCAAACCAGGCGTTCACGATTGTCCGGGAGTCCTCCCGGAGGGTTCGCATGTCCCACGCACTGAGAACAACCGAACGAGACGAGCAGGAGAAAGAATCGACCGACGGCTGCCCGGAGTGTGGCGGCCTCGTGGTAACCGACGAGGAGCACGGCGAGACGGTCTGTGCCGACTGTGGCCTCGTGGTCGAGGAGGACGGAATCGACCGCGGCCCCGAGTGGCGGGCCTTCGACTCCCAGGAGAAGGACAAGAAATCGCGCGTCGGCGCGCCCACCACGAACACCATGCACGACAAGGGCCTCTCGACCAACATCGACTGGCGCGATAAGGACGCCTATGGGAACTCCCTCGGGTCCCGACAGCGCCAGAAGATGCAGCGCCTGCGCAAGTGGAACGAGCGGTTCCGCACGCGAGACGCCAAGGAACGCAATCTGAAGCAGGCACTCGGCGAGATCGACCGGATGGCCTCCGCGACCGGTCTCCCGGACAACGTCCGCGAGACGGCCTCCGTCATCTACCGGCGTGCGCTCGAGGAGGACCTCCTCCCGGGCCGGTCCATCGAGGGTGTCGCCACCTCCTGTGTCTACGCCGCCGCCCGCCAGGCCGGAGTCCCGCGCAGCCTCGACGAGATCGACGACGTCAGCCGCGTCGAGAAGGACGAGATCGCGCGCACCTACCGCTACATCGTCCGCGAACTCGGTCTCGAGGTCAGGCCCGCCGATCCCGCGAGCTACGTTCCGCGCTTCGCCTCCGAACTCGGGCTGAGCGACGAGTCCCAGCACCGGGCCCGCGAACTCCTCGAAAACGCCAAGCAGAAGGGCGTCCACAGCGGCAAGAGCCCGGTCGGCCTCGCCGCGGCCGCCGTCTACGCCGCGGCGCTCCTCACGAACGAGAAGACCACGCAGGCGAAGGTCAGCGACGTCGCCGACATCTCCGAGGTCACCATCCGGAACCGGTACCACGAACTCCTCGAAGCCGAAGACACCATCCCAGTCTGATGGATTTCGACGGGTTCGTCCTCGCGGCGAGTACGGGCGACCTGGACGAGGAGCCAGCGGCACGCGAGCACGCCGACGCCGTCGAGTTCCGCATGGACCTCGCCGACGACCCGCTCGCCGACCTCGAGGGGTACGACGGGGCCCTGCCGCTCCTCGTGACGAACCGACCCGAATGGGAGGGCGGAGAACGGGCGGACGAACCCGAACGGATCGACGAACTGGTGGCGGCAGTCTCGGTCGACGCCGTCGCGGCCGTCGACGTCGAACTCGACGCACTCATCGACACCGACGTCCACGAGGACGCCTCAGAGGTACTGGCGGCAGCGACGTCGGCGGGCGTCCAGACCGTCGTCTCGAGCCACGACTTCGAGCGCACACCCGATCTGGGCGACCTCGCCGACCGGCTGGCCCAGCTCTGTGCCCTCGGCGACGTCGGCAAACTGGCCGTCACCGCCGAACACAGCGGTCAGGTCCTCGATCTCCTGCGAGTCACGTACGAGTTCTCGCGTGCGGGCGAACGGGTCGCGACGATGGCCATGGGCCAGCCAGGCCGTCACTCGCGAGTCGTCGCCCCCCTGTACGGGTCATCGATCGGCTACGCACCGGTCGACCCTGCGAACGCGACCGCACCCGGCCAGTACGACCTCGCACAGTTACGGACCCTCGTCGACGCCTTGCTCTGAGAGATCCACTGGAATCTCGGGCGACATCGTGGAAAGCAACACCTTAACCTGTCCACGGCGATGAGTGCAGGTGTGCAATCGTCGCTGATCCGCCGTCGCCCGATCATCGCCGGCCTGCTCGGGTTCCTGTACCCGGGGCTCGGACACGTCTACCTCCGGGCCTGGCTCAGAGCGATCGCGTGGTTCGCGCTCGCGCTGGTCACCGCGGCGATGGTCGTCCCGGAATCCGCCGTCACCGCGTTCCAGCAGACCGGCATCGACGGACTCATCTCGGCGAGTCAGGATTTCTCGCTCGAAGTGACGGGCAGTCTCCTCGTCGTCAGGGTGCTCAACGTCGTCGACGCCTATCTGACCGGACTCCGACAGGAACGGGCGACCGAACGCCAGGCCAGTAGCGAGACGCCGACGTGTCCGAACTGCGGCGGCGAACTCGACGCCGAGCTCGACTTCTGTCCGTGGTGTACGACCGAACTCTCGGAGTTAGAGACGGAGGTCAGCCCCGAAGAGGACGAGGGGCCCGAGGGACTGCCGTTTCGGTGAGTCGAATCCGAACGACCGGACCTACTTCTCGATGATGCGTTCGTCCACAGCCTCGCCGAAGTGACGACCGCCGGATTGCCGGAAGACGGCAACCTCGTCGCCGACCTCGAGGTCGGTGATGGCCCGCCGTCCGTCCCGGGTCTCGACCTTGATCGTCTCGGCGTTCTGCAACAGCGTCTCGAACTCGTCGCCGTCCGCCGCTCGAGCGCGGACCCGGAACATCGGGCGGCGTTCGATCTTCGCGCGCCCGACCACGGCCTCGCGGGTGTTGCCGGCGGTGTCCACGATCTGGACCTCGTCGCCACTTTTCAGTTCCGCGAGGTACTTCGTGTCGCCCGCCGGCGTCCGCGCGTAGGCGTGGACGGCACCGGCGTTGACGCGGAACGGCCGCGACGCGACGTACGGTGATTCTGCGGTCTCGGCGTAGACGAAAAAGAGCCCGCGGCTCATGCTCCCGACGAGCATCCCCTCGTCGTCGTCCATAATCGATGCGGTGTCGACGCAGACGCGGTCGGCGCTCCCCGCCGGTTCGACCTCGATGACCTCGGCGTACTCCAGGTCGACCGATTCCCGGGTGGTCGAATCGCGGACGCGGACCGTCTCGCGGATCTCGTCCGGATCGTCCGTGTCGAGGAGGACGCCGTCGGCGCCGATATCGAGCGTGTCGAAGGCGGTCTCGGCCTCGGCGGCGCTCTGTACGCCCGCGACGAGGTCCGTCTCGTCGCCGATGCGGGCGATGAGATTCTCGAGCGGGATGATCTTCCAGTCCTCCCCGACGACGAGGGTGTGATCGGCGTCGGCGGCCGCGGCCTCGGCGAAGGCCTCGTAGTCGGCGTCGAAGATGCGGACGAACGCCCCGTCCGCGCCGTCCCGGCGGACGGTCGAGAGGTCGGCCGACCCCGCGAAGTCGCTGGGGAGGTCGATGGTCCCGTCGCCTTCGCCGTCCTTGCCGACGATGTAGGCGTCGGCATCGCCGAGATCCTCCGCCTGTTCGCCGATGACGTCGACGTCGTCGGTGACGAAGGCGGCGACGTTCACCTCGCCGAGTTCCCGGACCTTCGTGACGTCCCACTCGTCGACGAGAATCCAGTCGACGCCGGCCTCCAGGCCGGTCGTGATCCGTCGTTTGCGCGTCTCCCAGTCGCCGACCGCGTCGTCGGCTTTCAGCCAGACCGAGGGTGTCATACCCGCACTGTGGCGGTGGCGTTCCTTCAACGTGCCGAAACCGCGGATTACTGACCACCCCGACGTCCGAACCGTTATCAGACCGCGGGACGCAGGGACGGATATGCCACGAACCGACGCCGTCCTCTTCGACCTCGACGGGACGCTCTGCGTCCACGAGCAGGACGGCGAGGCCCTCCTCCAGGAGACGTTCGAGACGCTCGACGTCGAACCCTTCACCGACCAACAGCGGCTTCGGGAGGCCATCAACGAGGCCCCCGACGCGGACGACACCGTCTCGTTCATGACCAACGCGTTCGACATCGCCGCCCAGCGTGCCGGTGTCGAACCGGTTCCCGCCGACACTATCGCCGAGACGTACATCGGCCGGTTCGACCACACAGCGGTTAGCTTCCGCGAAGGGGCCCGCCAGGCCCTCGCGAGCGTCGGCGACCGCCCGGTCGGCCTCGTCACCAACGGGGAACGGGCCCATCAGTGGCAGAAAC
Source organism: Halobacteriota archaeon (assembly GCA_051744605.1). Classification (GTDB taxonomy): domain Archaea; phylum Halobacteriota; class Halobacteria; order Halobacteriales; family Halobacteriaceae; genus Halanaeroarchaeum. Next base: position 34,897 of record JBNJDE010000001.1, on the reverse strand, counting down.
TGGAGACGCTCGGCCTCACCGATACCTTCGACACCATCGTCTACGGTGGCGAGACCACTCCTTCGAAACCCTCGCCGGAGCCGTTCGAGATCGCCCTCGGGGAACTCGGCGTCGAACCGGATGCGACCATCCACGTCGGCAACTCGCTGTCCGACGACATCGCCGGCGCGAACCGGGTCGGCGTCAGGTCCGTCTGGGTTCCCACGGCAGTCGACAGAGAAGAGCGGGCGACGGCCGAACCGGTCCACACCCTGAAGTCGCTACAACAACTGCCCACCGTCTTCTGATCAGGCCTCGAGGGCCAGGCCCGCCTCGCGCATCGCCGTCTCGGGGTCGACCTCGTCGTGGACGACCGCCGAGACCGCAGCCGTCATCGCGTAGGGATCGTCGTGCTGGAAGATGGTCCGTCCCATCGAGACGCCCGCACCGCCGGCCTCGATGACGCCCTGGACGTTCTCGAGCGTCGCGAGGTCGCCCTGTGGACTTCCGCCGGCGATGATGACCGGGAGTCGTGCAGCGTTCGCGACGTGTTCGAAGCTCTCTGCGTCGCCGCTGTAGGCCGTCTTCACGACGTCCGCGCCGAGTTCCTCGGCCAGTCGGACCGCGTGACCCAGGCTCTCGGCGTCGTGTTCGTCGACCCCCGGCCCCCTTGCGTACGCCATCGCGAGGACCGGCATCCCGAGGCGGTCGGCCTCGGTGGTCAGTTCGGCCAGGTCTTCGATCTGATCGGGTTCGTGGACGCTGCCGACGTTGATGTGAAAGGAGACGGCGTCGGCACCGGCCCGCACCGCGTCCTCGACGGTCCCGGTGACCCGCTTGTCGTTCTCGTCCGGCCCGATGGTGGTCGAGCCGTTGAGGTGAACGATGTAGCCCTTGCCGTTCTTGTTCGGATGGACCCGAGACGCGATGCCCTTCTGGGTGAGGACGGCGTCCGCACCGCCGCGGGTCACCGCGTCGATGGTCGCCTCGATGTCGACGAGGCCGCGTACCGGTCCCATTGTTATGCCGTGGTCCATCGGAATCGTGACGAACCGTCCGTCACGTCCGATACGGTCGAGTCGTGCGGTTTTCCCAGCTGTCATTGCCATGGTGTAGCAAGCCCGTCGCTATGTTCGTTCCGGTTCCGACACTGCGGACTGGCCGGACTCGGCAGCCGCGTCGGTCGCCCCCACCTTGATGGCGGCGGCGGTTTCTTCGAGACGCGCTGACACGTTCTCGCCCGATGCGACGATGTCGACGAAGACGCTCCCGGCGACGACGCCGTCGGCACCGCCCTCGACGATGGAACGGGCCTGTTCGCCGCTGCTGACGCCGAATCCGACCGCCGTCGGGATGTCGACGTCGGGGAGGCGTTCCAGGCTCTCGTAGGTCTGTTCGCTCACGCTCTCCCGGGCCCCGGTCGTTCCCAGACGAGCCTGCACGTAGACGAACCCTGAGGCCTGCGAGACGATCCGTTCGATCCGCGCCGCTGTCGTCGTCGGTGCGACGATGAACACGAGTGCGAGGTCGTGTTCCTCGCACGCCGCTCGCAACGGGTCACTCTCCTCCACGGGGAGGTCGGGCACGATCAGGCCGTCGACGCCGGCGGCAGCGGCATCGGCCACGAACGGTTCCACGTCGCCGTCGCCGTAGTGGAAGATGAGATTGTAATACGTCATCGTGACGATGGGGACCGTCACGTCCAGGTCGGCGACGAGGTCGAGATACCGCGATGGCGTCATCCCGGCGTCCAGGGCCCGGCGGATGCCGCCCTCGATGGTCGGACCGTCGGCGATGGGCTCGGAGAACGGCAGTCCCAGCTCCAGGACGTCGGCCCCGCCCCTGACGAGCGCCTCGACGTACGCCGCGGTCGATTCGGCGTCGGGGTCCCCGGCGACGACGTACGGAACCAGTGCGGGCCCGTCCTCGAAGGCCCGCGCGATGGCTCGTTCACCCATCGAATACCTCCATCGACGGTGCAGCGGGAATCTCCCGCCGGTCGCTCTCCTCGATAACCGTATCGAGATCCTTGTCCCCGCGACCGGAGAGCGTGACGACGACCGGCCCGTCGAAGTTCGCCTCCTCCAGGAAGGCGATGGCGTGGCTACTCTCGAGCGCGGGGATGATCCCCTCGGCCTGCGAGAGACGGTGGAAGGCATTCAGGGCCGCGTCGTCGTCCACGTTGACCGGCGTGACCCGCCCCGTATCGACGAGGTGAGAGAGTTCCGGGCCGACGCCGGCGTAGTCGAGTCCCGCGCTCACGCTGTGGGACTCGACGACCTGTCCGTCGGTAGTCTGCAGGAGCTTCGTGCGGGCACCGTGGAGCACGCCGTCCTCGCCGGCCGAGAGCGTGGCGGAATGCGGCGCGAACCCCGTCGAATCCTCGACCGTGATCCCGTCGCCACCGGCCTCGACGGCGTAGAGGTCCACGGACTCGTCGTCGAGGAAGTTCGCGAACGAACCCATGGTGTTCGACCCGCCGCCCGCACAGGCCACCACGGCGTCCGGGAGCGACCCGATCTGCGCCAGTGCCTGTTCGCGTGCCTCCTCAGAGATGACGGCCTGGAAGTCCCGAACCATGCTCGGGAACGGGTGGGGACCGACGACCGACCCGATGACGTAGTGCGTGTCCTCGACGTTCGTCGCCCAGTCGCGCAGCGTCGCGTTGATGGCCTCCTTGAGCGTCCCGGACCCGGCGTCGACCGGGTTGACGGCCGCGTCGTGGATTCGCATCCGGAAGACGTTGGGGCGCTGGCGGTTGATGTCCGTCCGGCCCATGTAAATCTCGCAGTCGACGTCGAGGTACGCGCAGGCCATCGCCGTGGCCGTGCCGTGCTGTCCCGCGCCCGTCTCCGCGACGATGCGCTCTTTGCCCATGTACGTCGCCAGCAGGACCTGCCCGAGGGCGTTGTTCAGTTTGTGCGCACCCCCGTGGAGGAGGTCCTCCCGTTTGAGGTAGACGTCGTACCCGTAGCGCTCGCTCAGGGCCGCCGCGTGTTGCAACGGCGTCGGCCGACCGCCGAACTCCCGGAGATGGCGTCGCAGTTCGTCCATGAATCCGTCCTCGTTCTCGAGGACGTACCGTTCGTACGCGTCGGCGAGTTCCTCGACCGCCGGCATCAGCGCTTCTGGCACGTACTGTCCGCCGTACTCGCCGAAGCTTCCCACGCTCATGCCGCGACCAGCTCCCGTGTCCGTTCGCGGACGTCGCCGGCCATGATGGCGGAGCCGACGAGCAACGCGTCGGCGCCGGCCTCGCGCATCCGGCGGACGTCGTCGGGAGTGGCGATACCACTCTCGGCGACGAGCGTGACGTCCTCGGGCGCGCTCGGCGCGACCGCTTCGAAGGTAGCCAGGTCGACCTCGAGTCGAGAGAGGTCGCGGTTGTTGATGCCCACGAGGTCGGCACCGGCGTCGAGTGCGGCGACCAGTTCGTCGCTGGAGTGAACCTCGACCAGCGGTTCCATCCCGCGGTCGCGAGCCGCCTCGACGAGGTGGGGGAGGTCGTCGACGAACCGGACGATCAGCAGTACCGCGTCCGCGGCGACGGCGTCAAGCTGGGCCTCGCTGCGGACGAAATCCTTGCGCACCACCGGGACGTCGACCGTCTCGCGGATGCGTTCGAGCGATTCGGTCGACCCGCCGAAGTGTTCGGGTTCGGTGAGCACCGAGAGCGCCGTGGCCCCGCCGGCCACCATCTCGCGGGCGAGCCCCACGGGGTCGTCGGTCCTGGTTCCATCGGTCGTCGGACTCGTCGGTTTCACCTCGGCGATGATCGGGACCCGCCCGGCGTCGGTCGTCGTCTCGATGGCCGTCACCAGTGACTGACCATCGACCGCGACGCGACCGTCGGGATCGGGACGTTCGTCGGCCGCCCGCAGGATCGAGCGCACCGCGGGCGCCATCGAGTTCGTTTCGTCCATTGTTGTACATCAATGCACTAGTCTGTGCATAAGCATTGCGGCTCGGGCCAAACGTTCATGGCCGGTCCGGGCGACCGACACGCCATGGAGGCAGCCGGTATCTACGCGCGGGAGTCGACGCTGCTCGACCGATACGTCCAGGTCGGCGTCGTCGGTTCGAAGGTCATCAGCGTCTCCTTCCCCGAGACGCCCGACCAGGACGCGAGGGCCGAGCACCCGCTTCTGGACCGAATATTCGACTACCTGGACGGAGGACCCGACGAGTTCGCGGACGTCGACGTCGCCGTTACCATCCCGACGGACCAGCGCGCGGCCCTCGAGGAGGTTCGGTCGATACCGTACGGGGAATCGGCCACCGTCGAGGCCGTCGCCCGAACGACCGCCGTGCTCGCCGACGTCGAAGACGGAACGACGGTGGTGCGAGACGCGCTCCGGGCCAACCCGGCCCCGCTCGTGGTGCCGGCCCATCGGATCAGCGACGGGCCCGACAGTGCACCACCGGGCGTCACCAGACGTCTCCGCGAACTCGAAGGCCTCTAGAGGGTCGAAAGGGGCCCCTCGTAGTAGACGAACTCGACGGCGTCCACGACGCCGTGCGCGACGATGACGACCAGCAGGTCGCCGGTCAGGACGAACGCGACCGCCAGGACCAACCCGAAGACGGCCGTGACCACCACCCCGACGGTACCCTGCGCACTGTGAGCGGCGCCGAACGCCAGACTGGAGAGCACCGCCAGCGCCCAGGGCGAGACCTCGAAACCGACGGCGAGTGCACCGACCAGGGCGCCCCGGAACAGGAGTTCCTCGGCGATGGCGATGGTGGGGACCACGACCAGCAGGAGGGTCACCCACCCGCTCGGCGAGGATGGAGCCAGGAGGTGCCTGACCGCTTCGGCCTCGCGGAGTGCCGGGGCGTCGACGACGCGTTCGAGGAGGACGTTTCCGATCGCTATCGCCGCACCGAGGGCGACCCCCACGAGGAGACTGCTCGCGAGTTCCGTCGCCGGAACGCCAGCGAAGCCCCGCCAGCCGAACGCCTCCCAGGGGACGTCGGCGAGATAGGCGCCCGCGATGACGACCACGGCGACGAGCCCCTGGGAGACAACGACGTTCCACCGGAGCGCCCGTCCGCTCAGGTGCGGAACGTCCTCTGAGCCGATCACCGCCGCGGAGGAGCGAGCGAGGGCAACGACACCGACGGTGAGGGTGAGGAGGAGCGCGAGAAAGGGGAGCCAGCGTGTCATCGGTCGTGGGTTCGACTGGGGACACCAAAACGCTTGGCGAGAAGAGCGAGGAAACGGCGAGTGGGGTTACTGCGGACTCGGGCTGCTTCCAGGCGTCTCTGCACCGTCAGCGGCGTCGAGCGCTTTGCCGGTGATGGATTTGAGCCGGTCGACCAACGAGTCCTTCTCCGGCTCGGCGGTGAGGGCCACGTCGAGGACCTCGGAGATGTGCGAGACCGGAATGATCTCGATCATCTCGTCGTACTCGTCCTCGATCATGACGTCCTGCTCGTTGGCCTTCGGGATGATGACCCTGGAGTACCCCGCTTTCGCGGCGGCCTCGATCTTGTGGGTCACGCCACCGACCGGCAGGACGTCGCCCCTGACCGAGAGCGACCCGGTCATGGCGAGGTCCTGCGCGATCGGGATGTTCTCGAGGGCCGAGATGACCGCCGTCGCGACCGTGATGGACGCGGAGTCGCCCTCGACGCCCTCGTAGGACTGGACGAACTGAATGTGGATGTCCTTGTCCCGGATGGACTCCCCGGAGAACTTCTTGATGATGGCCGAGACGTTCTCGACCGCCTCCTCGGCGATCTCCTGGAGTTTCCCGGTGGCGTACACCTGGCCGCCCTCGCCCTGTCGTGGCGTGACCTCGGCCATGACGGGCATCACGATACCCGAGTCGCCCCCCATGACGGCGAGGCCGTTGACACGGCCCACGGCATCGCCCTGGGTGACCTTCAACTCGTACTCCTTGCGGCGCTCGATGTAGTTGTCGGCGACCTGCTGCTCGATGGACCGCGAGCGTTTCTTGGCCTCGAGGACGTGGTCACGCCGCACGAACTCGGCGTCTTCGGCCTTGGCGATGTCGCCGGAGACGCGGACCAGCCCACCGAGATCCCGTAGTTTGAGGGTCAGGTGGCCCTTCCGGCCGGCACGACGCTTGGCCTCGAGGATGATCTCTCGGACGGCGTCCGGATCGAAGTGCGGGAGCCGACCGTCCTTCTCGACCTCCTGGGCGACGAAGCGGGCGTACTTCCGGCGCATCTCGGGCGTGTCGTCGATGGTGTCCTCCATGTAGACCTCGTAGCCGTAGCCCTTGACGCGGTCGCGCAGCGCCGGGTGCATGTTCTCCATCGCGTCCATGTTCCCCGCGGCGACCATGATGAAGTCACAGGGGACCGGTTCCGTCTGGACCATCGCGCCGGAGGAGCGCTCGGACTGGCCGGTGATGGCGAACTTGCCCTCCTGGATGGCCGTCATCAGCTTCTGCTGACTGCGGATGTCCAGGGTGTTGATCTCGTCGACGAACAGGACCCCTTTGTGGGCCTTGTGGATGGCGCCGGCCTCGACGCGGTCGTGACTCGGCGTCTCCATGCCACCCGACTGGAAGGGGTCGTGGCGGACGTCGCCCAGCAGTGCGCCGGCGTGGGCGCCGGTCGCGTCCTCGAAGGGCGCCGTCGTGCTGTCCGCGTTGTTGAGGAGGAGTTTGGGCACCATCGCGTCGCTCCCGCGGTTGCTGTAGCGGAAGGCGAAGTAGATGACCCCCGCTGCCAGCAGGCCGAGCAGCACCTGCCGGGCGATGAGGAGCGAGTAGCCAACGATGATGGCGATGATGATCCACATCAAAAAGGAGCGCATCTGGTTGCGCTTTCTGGCCTCCTCCTTGTGGGCGTCGACGATCTGCTCGCCCTTCCCCGTGGGGACGGTCCTGATCTTCGGTTCGTTCGAGTCGTCGGGGTTGTGGTAGACCAGGACGTCCTGGAGGCTCTCGGGCGGCAAGAGGCGGGCCATCGCCTTCGCCAGCATCGACTTCCCCGTTCCCGGGGAGCCGATCATCATCACGTGGCGGTGTTGCTTGGCGGCCCGTTTGACGATCTCGCGGGCGGCCTCCTGACCGATGACCTGGTCGACGAGGCGTTCGGGGACGGTGATGTCCGCCGTGCTCTCGATCTGGAGTCCGCCGAGCAGGTCGTCTTCGGCGATTTCTTCGTTGATTTCCACGTCTCCCGACGCGTCGACGCTGCTGCCCAGGTCCTCCTCTTTGAGGTCTCGTGACTCCTCGACCTGGTCGGCCTCGTCGGGTTCGCCACCGGGAGCATCAGTCGTGGGATCGTTGCTCATAGAAGTGTTTCGTCGGTTCGAAAAAACGGCGGGTAGATTGATATACTTTCTCCCTGCGGCCCACCTCACCCCTACGACACCTGCCGATTTCGGCGGAACCGCTGGCCGAACCCGAAATACCAACCTTAGTAATGCCACCCGCGGTACGGACGGCAAAGGATGACCCGCGGCCTCTACATCGGACGGTTCCAGCCATACCACGACGGCCACCAGCAGGTCGTCGAGGACATCGTCACCGAGGTGGACGAACTGATCATCGCCATCGGGAGCGCCGACCGGAGCCACACCCAGCGCGACCCGTTCACCGCGGGCGAGCGGATCATGATGATCACGAAGTCCGTCGCGGACATCGACGACGACGTCGTGACCTACGTCGTCCCCATCGAGGACATCAATCGCAACTCGGTGTGGGTGAGCCACCTCGAGAGCATGAGTCCGCGCTTCGAGGTGGCCTACTCGAACAACCCCCTCGTCATCCAGCTATTCGAGGAGTCCGGGACGACCGTTCGCCAGTCGCCTATGTTCGATCGCGACGTCCTCAAGGGCTCGAAGATCCGAAAGAAGATGGCCGCGGACGAGGGGTGGCGTTCGTTGTTGCCCCAACCGGTCGTCGACACCATCGAGGAGATCGACGGGATCGAGCGCATCCAGCGCGTCGGCGACACCGACAACGTCCCGCTGGAGTGACCATGCTCACCATCGCCTCGGACTTCGGGTCACCCTACCCCGCCGCGATGAAGGGGGCGATCCTCCGACGAACCGACGCCCAGCTCGTCGACGTGGCCCACGACCTGCCCCGCCAGGACGTTCGGGCAGCAGCCTTCTGGCTCCGCGAGGTGTTGCCGGAATTCCCACCCGCCGTCCACCTCGCCGTGATCGATCCGGGAGTCGGCACCGAACGGGCCGTCCTGGCGGTCAGCGCTGGCGACCACGTGCTCGTCGGCCCGGACAACGGGCTCTTGCTCCCGGCGGCGCGACGAATCGCTCCGGGCGACGTCCAGGTCTACGCGGTCGACCACCGCATGCCCGAAAGCTCAACGTTCCACGGGAGAGACGTCTTCGCACCGCTCGCCGCGGAGATACACGAGGAAGGAACCGTCCTGTTGCGGTCGGACGACCGATTCTCCGCCACCACCGAGTACGAGTCGGTCAACTTCCCCGAGCCGGACTGTCGAGAAGGAACCGTCCACGGGGAGGTCCTCGTGGTCGATGACTTCGGAAACGCCATCACGAACGTTCCTGGTGACGCGCTCGACGACTGGTTCGGTCGAGAGATACGGGTGAACGGCGAGCGAGCCCCGGTCCGTCGCACGTACGCCACGGTCGAGCCGGGGCAACGGCTCGTCACGGTCGGCAGCCACGAGAACGTCGAACTCGCCGCCAACCAGGGGCGTGGCGACGATGCGTTTCGGGTCGCGGTTGGCGATCCGGTCGTACTGGACCGTTCCTGACGCCGGTCACTCCGCGGCGATGACGTCGTCGATGCGGACGATCATCGTCGCCGCCTCCGTCGCGGACTCGATGGCTTCGCGCTTGACCGCCGCGGGGTCGACGATGCCACGTTCGACCGGATCGGCGATGATACCGGTCTCGCCCGCCGAGACGACGCCGGCGGACCCGGATTCGTTCGCCGCGCGGAGGTCGACCAGCGCGTCGATCGGGTCCATGCCCATGTTCTCGGCGAGGGTGCGCGGGATGACCTCGAGCGCGTCGGCGAAGGCCTCGACGGCGAGTTGACCGCGCCCTTCGACGCCAGCCGCGGCATCGCGGACGGCATCGGCGACACGGATCTCGGTCATGCCGGCACCAGGGACCACACCACCGTCGGTGATCGTCACGGTAGCCACGTCCAGTGCGTCACCGAGGGCTCGTTCGAGTTCGTCGACGACGTGTTCGGTGCCACCCCGGACGAACAGCGTGACGCTCTTCGCGTCGGCGCCACCCTCGACGAAGATCAGGTCGTCGTCCCCGTAGGTCTCGACCCGGACGGACTCGGCGAATCCGAGGTCGTCGGCATCGATGTCGCGGACGTCGCCCAGCATCGAACTCCCCGTCGCCGTGGCGATGGCGCGAGCGTCGGCCGAGGAGACGTCCTCGAACGCGACCACGCCCGCCCTGGCGAGTTGGGCGGCTACCCGGTCGTCGACGTCCTTCGTGGCGACGAGGACGTCGATTCCGGCCTCGATCAGTGCGTCGGCGTACGCGCCGAGTTCGGCTTCCTCGGCGGCGATGGCCTCGTCGAGTTGCCGGACGTCGGTGATGTTGTACTCGACGTCCGTGCTGGTCTCGCGCGGTTCGATCTTGGCGTCGAGGACGGCGACCGTCGCGTCGTCGACGCGCCGGGACATCTCATCGCGCATGGCCTCGCCGTCGACCACCACGCCCTCCACGAGTTCGGTCGCGCCCGAGGACGCGCCGACCTGCGTGTGGACGCGGACGTCGTCGCGGTTGACGCCCTCCTCGTCCTCGACGGCGCGGATGGCGCGGACGACGTACTCGGCCAGGGCTTCGGCACTGAGATGGCCAGTTCCCTTGCCGGTCATGCTCGTCCGGGCGACCCGTTCGAGCGTCTCGTCGTCGACGTCGCCGTCGATGACGAGGTCGTCGATCGCCTCGAGGGCGATGTCGCGAGCGCGTGCGTAGCCCTCCGCGACCGTCGTGGGATGCACGTCCTGAGAGAGCAACTCCTCGGCGCGGACGAGTAACTGGCCCGCGAGGACCGACGCCGTCGTCGTGCCGTCACCGACCGCGTCCTCCTGTGTCTCCGCGACCTCGACCAGCATCTGCGCGGCCGGGTGCTCGATGTCCATCTCCGCGAGGATGGTCGCCCCGTCGTTGGTGATGACCACCGTCCCCGAGGAGTCGACGAGCATCTTGTCCATGCCCCGCGGTCCCAGGGTGGTGCGGACGGACTCCGCGACCGCCTTGCCGGCGGCGATGTTCGACTGCTGTGCGTCTCGTCCGGTCGTCCGCTGGGCGTCTTCCCCGAGGATAAAGATGGGGCTGCCCATGCCTCGTTGCGCTTGGGACATACGACCGACAGGAGGATAGCAGTTCTATATATAGATATCGTGACAGGTGCTATCATCGCGATCGTCCGCGGGGTCGAGGACCGGCCACGCGAATCCAGACCCCGCCGCCACGACACCGCGTATCCAGCCGATATACGGCCATAAACTCGGGTTAAGTGTGCGAAATTCGTCCGAACACGCGCGAACGCGGTGCCAGCGTCTGGCCGCTTTATGGATAGCCGATGGATAGGCTGACTCGCAATGGAACCGAATCGAACACGAACCCTGGCGATCGCCGCCGCCCTGCTGTTGGTCACCGCCGTGGCCGCTCCGGCAGCGATGGCAGCACCGGAGTCGCTGTCCATCGCCGTCGACCAGCAATCCGATACCGGCGAGGCACTCGTCACCGTGACTGACAACGACTCCGCCGTCGAGAACGCGACGGTACAGGTGAACCCCGACGATAACTACTCCGCCAACGAATCCTACGAGACTGACGAGAACGGCGAGGTGCGCCTCCCCAATCCCGAGGAGACCGTCGACGTCGAGTTGATCGCCGAGTACGACGGAACGAACGTCTCTGAGACCGTCACGCTCGTTCCGCTGAACGAGTCACTCGACGTCGCCGTCGAGCAAGACGGGGCACAGAACCCGACCGTCAACGTCACCCAGTACGACGACCCGGTCGAGAACGCCACCGTCAACGTCACGCTCGACGACGAGAACGCGTCCTACTCGGGCACGGATGGCGAATACGAGACGAACGACCACGGCCTCGTCGACATTCCCTCCCCCGAGGAGACCGTCGACGTCACCGTGACCGCCACGAGTGAAAATCTGACCGCACAGACGCAGGCCACCCTGACCGATCTCGGCCTGCAGCTCGCCGCCGGGCAGGGTGACGACGGTCGCCTCTCCGTCGAAGTGACCGACGACGGTGAATTCGTCGACACGGCGACCGTCAGCGTCGAAGCCACCGACGGCAACTACACCTACGACGGCGGTGGATACACGGCGACCAACGGGACCCTGTCGCTGCCCGCTCCCGACGAGAACGTGACGGTGGCGGTCGTCGCCGATTACGACGACGAGACCGCGAACACGACGGTCGAGATGGTCGCGACGACCGACGACCGCCCGGACAACTTCGGACAGACCCTGGTGACGTTCATCGATGCGATCAAGAACGACCACGAGGGGCCGCTCGGACAGCAGATCTCCGCATTCGTCCACGAGAACAACCCGGCCGCGGACAAGGAAACCGGTCCGCCAGCCCACGTGACGGACGAGAACGAATCCACCCCCGGCCAGGGTAACGGTGCTGGCCCGCCGGACCACGTGACCCAGAACGACACCGAGACCGACGACGGGAACGAAACCAGCGACGAGGACCGTCGCGGCCCGCCCGACCACGCCGGTAACGACGGGGACGACGAGAAGAAGTCCAACAACGGCCAGGGGAACGGTAATGGCCCGCCCGGACAGTAATACCCGAGCACCTGCGTTCCCAGCCACGACCCGGTCCGTAACCGCGCCCGCCCACACTCGCCGACCGCGGACCGCCCGCCCACGGTTCGTTCGCTCGGCCCGCCGCTGACGAAGGCTCTCCACGACTCGATACGGCCATCCACGACTCGCGGTGCCACTCCACCACACCGGTTGGCCCTTCACGACACGGGTTGCCCCGCCGCTTCTTCGGCCCGGTGACCGTCACACCGATATAGCAGGCCACGCCACTGGCAGACGAATGCTGGAGCTGGAGCACGGATTCCGGGTGGTCGACGTCCACGCGCGCCTCCACGCCGGCCCCGGACGGCCGATCCGGGGGCGGACCATCGACGCGGAGGACCTCGAACGGGAGAACCACCAGGCGGGCATCGTCCGTTCGGTGGTCTTTCCGGAGGCACAGAAGGGCGAGCAGGGCTATCTCCGCGCCAACAACGCGGTCGCGAGACAGGCCGTCGAACGTCCGTTCATCGCCTTCGCGCGCATCGACGGTCCCTTCGAGGTGGGGACGGCCGCGGCACCGATCCGGAACCTGGCCGCGACTCGCCACGAATGGCAAACGTCGCCGGAGGACATCGAGCAGTACGCCTACGACGACCGGTTCCACGGGTTCAAACTCGACCCGACCCGCGACGGACTGCCGACGGAGGACGTCCTCGACGTCCTGGAGGACGTAGGGCTCCCGATCGTCGTCCACGGGGGCCAACGGTTTCCCCCGAGCGAGGTCGTCTCGACCATCCTCCAGCGGCCGATCCCGGTCATCCTGGGCCACTTCGGCGGCTATCCGCTCGACCGCGAGATGATGACGGCGGCCATCTCACTGCTCGACGACTACGACGGCCTCTACCTCGACACGAGCATCGTCCGCTACCGGGACCTCCTGGAGCAAGCCATCATGGAACACCCGGACAGGGTCCTCTTCGGGAGCGGGTCGCCGTCGACGCACCCGAACGTCGGCGTCATGGAGATCCTGACCCTGGACGTCCCGGAGGATCAGATGAAACGGGTCTTCTCGAAGAACGCGACACGAGTGATTCCGGGGCTCGGGCCAGAGGGGTGACCGGTCGCCGGCAGAGCGACTCTGGCCGCAGTCAGCGCAGGGCTGGTCGCCCTCAAAGCGAGTAGGTCGCGACGGGCCGGTTCGATTGCGCCGACACGCCGTTGGGATTCCGTGTCGGTGAGCGATCCGCGAACCGGGCCGCGAGACCGTCCTGGGCCCCCATCGCCAGGTTCGTCAGCACCGATCGGCCGGACGCGAGCCACTGGGAGGGCTTGGTCTCGCCGCGGACGACGTTCCACCCCTCCTCGAGCGCCTCGACGAGTGGATGGCGGAACGCACTCGCCAGGGACGGCCCACTCAACCCGTAGTTCTTGCCGAGGCGATACCCGAGCGATCGGTACTTCAGCCCGAGGACCGTCGACATATCGTCCTCGCCGATGCGATGGCGGACGTCGTCGGTCTCCGCCCGCATGACGACCATCTCGGCGTCCCATTCCACCGCGACGTCCATCCCGGCGAGTCGATGGGCGGCGTCACGGGCGGCCCCGGTGTGGAGGTACTGGTCGAAGCCATCCAGTACCTCGATGGTGGGACGGGTGAACGCCACGTTGCCGCCGTCGAAGTACTGGACCGAGCGCGACCCCATCGAACGTGTCTCGGGAGACTCGGTCGTGACGCCACCGTTGACACGGCGGTGGACCGGGCCGGTCACGACGTCGGCCCCGGCCTCCATCGCGGCGGCCACGGTGTCGGCCCATCCCGATTCGATCTGCGAGTCCTGGCTCACGAACGCGACGACGTCACCAGCAGTGGCGGCGATACCGGCATTCCGGGCAGTATTGAGGTTCCGCTCGGAGAGTTCCAGCAGCGCGTCGGGGGCCGGGTGGTCCCGCACCATCCCCGACGTCCCGTCAGACGACGGGCCGTTGACCACGACGATTTCGGCGTCGGGGGCGTGTTCGGCCAGCGCGTCGAGCGACGCTGCGAGCCGATCACGGGCGTTGAGTGTGGGCACCACCACGGACAGGTGCATGGTCGCGACAAGCAACCGTGACGGTAAAAACCGCTCGGGTCGGGTCCCTCACCCGTCGATCGACGTATTCCAGTACGAGACCGACGCGAACCGCTGTCCGACGTCCCGGTCCATCACCGAGGTATCCACCTCGCGGAGCGGATCGGCCAGCCAGTCCGGGATCTTCCGGTAGAGCCCGTACGGCAACACGAAGTCGTGTGCCGAATCCTCGAGTGTCAGGCCGGCGTCGTCGATCAGTTCGGTGACCTCGTCGTCTTCGTACAGGCGAGAGCCCATCGGAAGCATCCAGTTGTAGGCACTCCGCGTCGAGAAGGCGTTGAAGGTGTCGAAGAACACCTGGTTCCTGGAGACCCGAGCCATCTCGGTCAGGAACGCCGCCGGGGTATCGGCCAGGTGGAAAAATCGCATGGCGAAGACCACGTCGAAGTGGTCGTCGGGGAACGGCAGTCGGCCCGCATCGCCGCGCATGAACTCGAGATGGTCGATGACGCCCGCATTCTTGGCCTTCTCCCGGCCCTGTTGCAGCATCGGTCCGGAGATGTCCAGGCCGACGATATCGGCCCCCCGCTCGGCCAACATCACGGTGAACCTGCCGGTTCCACAGGCGATCTCGAGGACGGTTCGATCCTCGACCGGTTCGAGCGCGTCGAGGACGGCCTGCTTCTCGCGTCGGTCGATGAGGCGGCCGCCCCGGGAGAAACGCTTCTCCTCGTACGCCTCGGCCACCTCGTCTTCCTGATACCACTCCTGGCCCTTCACGTCTCTGTCAGCATATACTCACAGCCGGGAATAAAACCGTACTGGAAGTACACGGGGACAGCGGCGAACGATACCCCCCCCCCCACAGCAGGCGGCGTCCCGGTGGTTCTCAGATTTCGACAACCGGGTGGACCGTTCAAGGCGGGTGATTTCGTACGCGAGAGCATACCCCCGCCCATGTCTCGAGAAACCGTCCGAACGAACATCCTCGGCTACGAATCGCAGGTGCCGTATTCGCCGCTGCTGGCTGGATACGCGCTGGTCGCGATGCGCCTGGCCGTCGGCTGGGTCCTCTTCGACGCGGGAATGTGGCGTCTCTCCAACCCGACCTGGTCGACGGCAGGCCTCTTCGGTACCGTCTCGCCGGCGAACCCGTTATCCGGTGTCTTCGCGTACCTCGCCGACTCCCTCGCGTGGCTCCTCGACCCGCTGTTCGTCTGGGGACTCATCGTCGTCGGCGCGGCGCTCATCTTCGGTGTGGCGGTCCGGCTGAGTGCGGCCATCGGGGTGGCCATCCTGAGTCTCCTCTGGGCGGCCAGTCTCCCGCTCGGGAACGCGTTCCTCGTCGACCAGCACGTCGTCTACATCTTCGTCCTGTTCGCCCTGTGGACCTTCGGCGCGGGCCGCATCGTCGGTCTCGACGCGTACTTCGAGTCCCATCCCGCCGTCGAGCGCCGTCCCTGGCTTCGATACCTGCTCGGATAATCGGCCGCACAGCCCGCACTGGGTGTTTTTCGGGCCGCTCGACGGACGAGGTGTAAACCGTCAGATATTGTCTGTACAACGTCCTAATATCCTATTAGGGATTTAGTCAGGGGTATAGCTAACCTTTACGTACCCCGGTTTGTGAATGAAAGGCATGAGCACGACCGCCACGCAAGGGCAATCGCCGATCCAGTCGAACGAAGAGTTCCGCGAGCGCCTCCGCGAACTCCCGCCGAGTGCGAAGCTGGTTGCCAAGGTCCTCGAGAGCGATAACCCCCTCTCCCAGGGGCAACTGGCCGAGGAGAGTCTGCTTCCGGATCGGACGGTCCGATACGCGCTCAACCGTCTCGACGACGCGGACCTCGTCGAATCCCGGTACAGCTTCCGCGACGCGCGCAAGCAGGTCTACTACCTCGACGTCTGACTCGACACCACTTCTCAACACTGCTATCCATCCACCAGTCACGACGGCGAACGGGCGGCTTTTCCGCCCCGCACCCCTGGAGAACACATGAAGAGCCTGGAGGCGGAGCTCGTGGCCGCACGCGAGGTCGACGTCGACGCCATCGCCGCGTCCATCGAGTCGGTCGGGTTCGAATGTACCCGGTGTGGCGAGTGCTGTACCGCCGATGGCGAGCAGGCCCACACGGCGACGGTCTTTCCCGACGAAATCCGCACGCTCCAGACGGCCACCGATCGCGAATGGTCGGCCGTGGCCCGGCCGATGCCGTACGGACTCGACGCGGATGGCCAGGGTGAGACCTTCGAGTGGGCCCTCCAGGTCGACGATTGCGGCGACTGTGTGTTCTACGAGGAGGCCGACGGACTCGGGGCGTGCTCCGTCCATCCCGAACGGCCATTCATCTGTCAGACCTATCCGTTCAGCCTCGACATCGGCGACGGCGGCGACGCGCCTGGCGCCGTCGTCGAACAGGTCGGGGCGCTCCAGGTGCACGAATGCGAGGGCGTCGGGCGGGACATCTCGCGAGCGGACGCCCGCGACCTCGCCGAGACCCTCAAGCGACGGACCATCGTCGAACTCCGGGAGGCGATCGCCGTTCGCGACGGCTACGAATCCGTCGACGACGTCGGAACCGTGGTCCACGACTCCGAAGGGGCGAAACGAGCCGATGGGACCCCGATCTCGGGCCACGGTGACAACTACTAAGGCGGGTGACACCGTCGGATGTATCCAGAACTATGGAGATCTCCGAGAACCTCCTCTGTCTGTTCAATGCCGAAGTGACCCTGACCGACGACGAGTACGTCGTCGAGATCCCACGCCGCGAGATCGAGAACGGGATCGTCACTCCCGGGGACGTCTACCGCGTCGCGCTCATCGACAGGGCGGACGAAGCACAGACCGAGTCCACGCCCGACGAGGAGACCATTCCGCCGTCGGAACCCCAGCCACCGGTCGAACAGGGCGAACTCCGATACGTCGAGATCGAGGACATCGGCAAGCAGGGCGACGGCATCGCCCGCGTCGAGCGGGGCTACGTCATCATCGTCCCGGACGCCGACGTGGGCGAACGGGTCAAAGTCGAGATCACGGAAGTGAAATCGAACTTCGCGGTCGGCGAGATCGTCGAAGAGGAGTTCGCCTGAAACGCGGGCACGCCCGGTCCGGGTTTCGGTGTGACCCTCAGTCGGCCACGAAGGGAGCGAGTGCATCGGCGCCTGGGACCGCCGATAGCGAGTCGTAGGGCCGACCCACGATCACGTCTCCAGCCGTCCCGCTGCCGATGCCGGGGATGGCCGTCAGTTCGTCCATGGTGGCCGACTCGACGGACAGCGGATAGGGGACCCCGGAGACGGAGCGGTAGCCGTGGCCGGTGATCGCGACGTCGATGACGCGGCCGAGGTCCCGCTCGCCCGGGATGCCGACCAACAACGGGTAGGTGCCCAGCTGGCGCCCGAACGTCGTCCCCGAGTCGTGGTACTCGAGGTGGACGTCCTCGAGGATCGTTCCCAACGGGGCGACGCGCTGCAGCATCGGGTTATCGATCTCCTCGCGGACGGCCCGCTTGTACTGTTTGAACTGCCCCTTGTGGTCGGCGGCGAGCTGGGCGCCCGTCTCGGCCATCTCCGTCCCCTCGAAGGCCATCACCTGTCTGATGTTGATCCGCCTGACCAGCAGGTCCGCCTCGAGGATCCGTTCCAGGAACCGGCGGTTGTGCTCGAAGGTCTCCTCGCGTTCGCCCGCGAGCCCGTGAACCAGATTGATACCGGGGAGCAATTTCGGGAGGCGACGACTCGCATCCGGGCCAGTCGTCGGAGCGTCGGCCGGGTCCTCGCCGGGTCGCCACCCGCCGACCTCGTTGACGATGCGGATCGCCTCGAGCGCTTCGTCGGCGGTCACGAGCAGGTTGTTCTCGGCCTGCACGACGGGATCCGCGCTCTCGACCCCGAAGGCTGCCGTGTCGCCGGGCGTGTTGTGGGTGGCGATGATCTCGATGGCCTCCCGGGACGCCTCGGGGTAGTCCGTGATCGTCACCGGGTTCATGTTGTCGAGGTGCAGCGTCCCCAGGTCCGGCGCCGCCTCGCGGATGCCCGTGTACAGTTCGCGCAGCGCGGCAGGGTTCGGCGCCTCGCCGTCACCGCCGTAGGCCAGGATGTCGGCCTGCCTGCCGATGCGGAAGTGACGAACCCCGCGGTCGTACAGGGCCGCGACCTCCGATACCACCGACTCGGGCGCCCGAAACGTCGGATCGCCGTACATCGGTTCCGTACAGAACGAACACCGGTAGGCACAGCCCCGCGAGGTCTCGAGTTCGGCGATGAGGTACTCGGGGAAGTTGGGGTGCTGCTCGACGACGAAGGCGCCCTTGCGCGCCCATCGCGAGCCCTCCTCGACGGTTCGATACCGGCGGTTGAAGCCCTCGAGCCCGTTTGCGACGAGATCGTGGATGGCTGCCTCGACGTCGCCACCAGCGACGTAGTCGAAGTCGAGATCGTCGCGTTCGGTCTCGATGGCGCCCGCGTTCTCCTCGCCGACACCGAACCTGATGGGGCCGCCCATCACGGTCGTGCCCGAGGCGGTCCACGCGATCTCGCGGACCTCCTCCGGTTCGGCGGGCGTCCCGCCGACGTACCGGCCCGGAACCGTCATCCCCCCGAGGTAGACGAGCAGGTCCGCGTCGTCGACGTCGGCCCATCGGCCCCGCTCCTCGCGGAGGGCGTCGATAGTGTGATAGGTGACGTTCGCCGCCGGCACGCCGACGTCCACGAGCGCACCCGCGACGTACCGGGGGTACGTCGACACGTAGGGTGGGACGCCGAAGTGTGCCGGCTCGTCGACGTACCCGTCGACGAGCGTCACCGCGAGGTCACCAGGATCGGTCATCGGGCGGGTTTGGGCACGGATAGATATAAGCCGGGCGCTCCCCGGCCCCCGGGCTTAAGCCCGTGGCGAGCCAACGATCTCCCATACCACCGACGGCCACGTCGTTTCCGACGGAGCCGTCAGGAGGTACCCCATGACCAGTAACGTGCCCCTCACCCGACCCGTCAAACGCATCGGGGACGCCGTCGTCGACACCGTCGGCCAGGTCGCGTCGCGCTTCCACGAAGCAACGCCGCTGCGCTCGGACCTCCTCGAGAACCCGGAGGCTTACCTCGTCCTCTTCGACGCCCCGGGTGCCACGATCACCGACATCCAGGTGTGGTACGAGACCGGGGGAATCGAGGTCCGCGTCGATCGGTTCAGGACCTTTCACGAGGGCTACGAGATGCGATTCCCCGGTCGTGGCCTCGCCCTGGAGGGACGAGCGGAACTCCCGGACGACGCCGTCGTCGACCTGGAGCGGACGCGGGCGACGCTGAAGGAGGACGGCACGCTCCAGGTTCGGTTGCCGAAGGCCGACGAGGACGACGTCGACGACAGCGACGCCTGAGTCAGCCCACGAACTCTTCGAGGCCCCGTGCGGGGTACCCGACGACGGTGTCGACGCCGGCCTCGCGTAGCGATTCTACTTGCTCGTGGACCGACCCTCGCGATCCGACGAGCGCGTAGTCCGTCGCTGCGTCCAGGAGCACCGAGCGGGCCCGTCCCGTCGCGGTACTGTCGGTGGGTGCGTCTTCGGGCAGCGCCCTGGCGACGGGCTTCCGTCGCGAGACGTACGCGCCGACGGCGTCGAGGATCTCGTCCTCGTCGTCGGTCAACACGGTCGGTGCGTACACCGCGACGTCGCCACCGAAGCCAGCCGACCGAAGCGCGTGGACGGTCCGCTCGGTGGTCCGCGAGAGGAGTTCGAACTGCGTCGCCCCGGTGGCGAGCGCGAGACGTTCGATGCCCTCCGTGCCGACCCAGGCGTTCGAGACGGCTTCGACGGCCGCGCCGAGTCGTGGGGCGACCGCTCGTTGCTGCTCGTGCTCCTCGAGGTAGGCGGGGTTCCCGGCGACGAAGACGATATCGGCCGTCTCGGGGAGCGCCTCGAGGGCGCTCGAATCGCCGAGCGGATCGAACCCGTCGGCGCGGACGGGGACCGTTACCCGGACCTCCCGGTCCGCCGCCAGTCGCTCGAGCGTCGCCACGTCGGGGACGTGCTCGTGGCCCTCGTAGTCCACGGTGAACGTCCCCAGAGGGACCTCGTGGGCGCCGTCGATGTCGACCTCCGTCGGTTTGAGGGCGACCCCGTCGAGGCAGGTATCTTCGACGAGCGTTCCCGTACCGGTTTCCGCGCAGGTCCGGCCGATAGCCTCTCGGCTACTCAACATCGACCATCACCGCCGAAACCGTGTACTACCGCCGTAGTGAGAGAATCAGTGCCGTGCCGGAACTCGATCCATCGTCGTTGCGACCATGTGATACAGTCGTACCCTGGCCACGTGGATAAGTGTACCGCTCACGTCAACGACCGCCGGTCCGGAGGTCTGCCTCCGGATCGACGACGTGTCCGACGCCGCCGGGTGGCCGCCAGTCCGTCGCGAGTTCGAGGAACTGGACGAGCATCCGCCCCGTGGCCCCCCAGACGGTGTAGCCGTCGACCCTGAAGAAGTGGACGAACACCTCGCCATAGCGGGGATGTTCGCGCCGTTCGACCTCGTAGTTCGCCGGGTCGGTCAGCGCATCGATGGGCAGGATGGCGACCTCGGAGACCTCCCGCTCGTCGGGTCGATAGGTGCGGTCCGGGATGCGGGCCACGTACGGAGTCACCGCGTATCGAGACGTCGTCCTGGTGTCGTCGAGTTGGCCGACGAACTCGATCTCGTCCCGACGGAGTCCCACCTCCTCGCCCGCCTCCCGGACGGCGGTCTCGCAGAGGTCGTCGTCGCTCGGTTCGTGGCCACCACCCGGGAACCCCATCTGCCCGGGGTGTTCCCCGAGGTGATCGCCACGCTTGATGAACAGCAGGTGGTGACCGTCGGACCGCCGGATGACGGGGACCAGTACCGCCGCGTCGCGGTCCTCGTCCTCGATGATCCGGGGAGTGTGTTCGGCCACCCGACCCAGGTCCATGTTCCATTCCAGCCGGTGGAAGGCCTTAACTCACCCGGGGCCCGCACCGGTGACCCGTTCCAGCCGGTCCCGGACGGCCGTCAAGTCGACGTCGGTCCAGGCCTCCGCATCGTAGGTGACGTCGAGGAGTTCGTGGGCCCGTTCGGGGTCTTGCACCTGCGAGGCGGCCTGCGTGAGTCGGTCGCGGATCGGGTCGGCGAGGACCGACCGGTCGACGTCGCGACGTTCGGCGTCCAGGATGTGCGGAAGGTCCTCGGCCCCCTCGGGGAGCATCGGGAACGCCGTCGGTCCGGGAACGAGGACCGATTCGCCCTCGTATTCGAACTGGACCAGGACGAACGAGGCCACGGCATCGTCGATAGCCGCCTCGGTCTCTGCGGCGTCGAAGGAGACGTCGCGGCGAAAGGCCAGTTCGCGGACGGCGTCCAGGAGCGCCGACCGGGGGAGCAGCCCGAACAGGTCGACGATACCGGCCAACTCGTCGGCGTCGATGTGCATACGAGTGCACTCTTCGTCGAGAGACTTCACTGTGCCCGATTCAGGTCGGAGCGGACGACCTCGAGGAGCGTCGCCATGTCCAGGTCGGTCTTCGACCAGGCCGGCAACCGGTCGTCCGGTCCGGGCGGCGCTATCGCCTGCGCGTACGCCCCTACCTGTTCTCGCTCGGCCTCCTCGTCGTACTGGAAGTCGTTGAATCGGGCGTCCGCGCTGTACTGGCGGACGAGCTGCACGCCCTCGCGTTCGAAGGCAGCGACCAGTTCCCCGTACGCCGGTTCGACCCCCTGGTCCTCGAGGACTCTGAACACCGTCTCCGCCACGCCGACCGCCATCGTCGACAGCCCCTCGGGACCCGACACCGCTCGGTGACCGTGTTCGTAGCGGCCGAGGTCGACCTGGGCAGTCCCCTCGAACCCCACCGTCCGGTACGCCTCGCCGAGCGTTCCGACCTCCAGTCCCCATCGGCGCGGCACCCGCATCGAGTGGGCGACGTCGGTCGTCATCGCGAACTCCCCGGCCAGGGCGTATCTGAACGCGCCGAGGTACCCGAGGATCGGCGCCGGATGGGCACCTTCGAGGCTCGTGATCAGCGGTTCGTAGAGGAGCCTGAACAGCCGACCGTACAGGTTGCCGTCCTCTACCCTGGCGTAGTACGCCTTCGTGAACGACGCGTCCCCCTCGAGCGGCGAGAGGAGCTTCCGGATGTCCCGGGGCTCGTAACTCGTGACGTCCGCATCGTGGAAGACGACGTGGTCCACCTCGCCAGCCAGTCCCACGCCCACCCAGACGTCGCGACCCTTCCCGGCCTCTCCATCGAGGCCGTGATCGGCCAAAAGCGATTCGAGGGCGGGGCCGTTACACCACACCGGCTGGACGTCCACCTCGAAGCCCGTCACCCAGTCCACGATCGAGGGGATGCGCTCTTCGGGAGCCCGTATCGGCGCGATGACCGACGCCAGTCCGAGTTCGCCGAGCGAGGAGAAGAGGCGGTCGGCGGTGAGACTGCCGGCGTCCCGGTCGGTCATCGGGACGACGAGTGCCGCCCGCTGGGGCGCGAACGCCGGGTCCGCGTCGCCGAAATCGTGCAGGGTGGCGACCCGTTCCTGCGTGTAATCCATGTCGTGATAGCCGACCGCCAGGTGGATTTACCTTCCGGCGCTGAGCCGCCTCGAGATCGAGTGCGCGACAGGTCAACCCCTGGCCGCTTCCGGGAGCCGGTCCGCCCGGCGCAGCCACACGAGGCCGACGAAGATGACGAACAGTCCGACGACAAAGGACCGATACACGGTGTCGTACGCGAAGCCGTTCTCGACCAGCCACCCGACCACCACGCTCGCCCCCGCCTGGATGAGCATCATCGACGCACTGTACGCGGCGTACGCGCTCGCTCGGTCCGTGTCCGGGAGGTTGTCGAGGAGGTAGGTGTCGAGCGCGGGGAAGAGACTGTGGACGACGTACCCCAGCACGATGGACACCGCGACGACCGCGGGAAGCGACTGGACGGCGGTCAGTACGAGCAGCGTGCTCAGAAAGGCGATCAGGATGGCGAGCATCAGCGTGACGTGGTTCATCCGGTCGGCCAGCCGCCCGGTGTACCAGAACGCGGGGACGCCCGCGGCGAACACCACGGTCAACAGCGTCTGGGCGGTCCCCAGCCCGATGCCTTTCGTCGCAGTCAGATAGCTCACGTAGAAGTTGAAGAAGCCGTTCCAGACGAATCCGGTCGCGCCGATGATGGCGACCCCCGTGAGGACGATGGGCCACTGGTTCCTGACCGACTGGAGCAACCGGCGCTCGCCCGACTGTACCGTCGGGAGGGTGGCACGCCTCGCCGCGACGTACAGCCCGGCGGTCCCGACGAGCGCGACGATGCTCAACGCCCAGAAGACCGTCCGCCAGGTGGACACCGCGATGACCAGACCGATGGACAGCGGTGCGACCACCGCAGCAAGTTGCGATGCGGTGCCGTGGATCCCGATCACTCGCCCGACCCGGTCCGGGAACAGCTCGCTGACGAGCGGATTGGCGGCGACGAAGTACGCACCACTCGAACTCCCCATGACGAACGCCCCGACGCCCACGTGGAGGATGGACTCCGCGGTCGCGGTGAACGCCGAGGACGCCGCGAGGAGCAGGCCGGTCAGCAACACCACCCGGTGGCGGTCGAGATACAGGAGGAGGTAGCCCGTCGGCAGACGAGGGACCGCACTGCCCAGCCAGGCCAGCGTGGCCACCAGTCCGACGGTCGCCTCGCCGACCCCGAACGTGCCCATGAAGGGGTCGAGCAGCGGCGCGAACACGATGCGGCCGAAGTTCACGAGGAAGACCAGCAGGCACAGCGAGCCGAAGACGTGGATCCGCTCTGTCTCCCCGTCGGCCGCCACTCGCATGCTCACGTCGCGAGGTACCGACGTGGGTCGCTCAAACGTTGCGGTTCCGGACCGGTATCCGAACTGGTGGCAATGACCACGGTATTTTTCCCACCCCGGAACCCACTACCAATATGGAATCCGTACGCAAGGGCCTCCGGGCCGGCAAACTGGAACGAGATACCTACGATAGACTGGTGTGTTCCGCGTGCGGAGCGCAACTCAACCGCGAGGACGACCCGGACGAGATCTACGCCGTGCGTCGGTGTCCGGACTGCGGGGCCGAGTACAAACAGCTCTAGGCGTAGTCGTTCTCTCGTTCGATGGTCAGCGCGATAGCGGCGTACTCCGCGAGTGGCATCGGCCGCCGTCCCTCGATCATCTGCTGGATCGTCTTCGCGTCCAGCCCGTCGTCGAGTTCTCGCTCGAGCGCGTCGACGTCGAGGACCGCCGAACTCATCCCCAGCATGATCGAGTCGCGGATCTCGAGCATCACCACGTCCGCGTCCGGCCACTCGTCGGTCAACGCCAGTATCGCCGCCGCGTCGTCCAGCACGAGATCCGGGTGCTCACCGGAGACGAGCGCCGTGAGTACGTCTGCAGGTATCTCCGTCCGGTCCGCCGCTTCGTCGACGCCCACGTCCGAGACGACCGCGGCGAGTTCCTCGAGGTACGCGAGATGGAGGTCCTCGGCCGTCGTTTCCTCAGGGGCGTCGATCGGGTCCAGGAGCATGCCCGCCCATACGCCGGCAGGGGTATTGTGGATGTTGTTCCCGGTCTCACCAGCCGGGGGACCGTTCGTCGGCGACCCCGTTCGTATCGCCCACGCCGGCGGGCCCTGGGGGGACCACCACGACGACCCCGGTGTCGGCGGACAGGTCGATGGGTTCGTTCCGGCCGATGGTCTCCTCGATGCCGTCGTCGTCGACGTCGAGCGTCACGGCCGCGGATTCGCGGACGTACGATATCGTCCCGTCGTCGCCGTGAATCGGCGTCGCTCGCGGCGTCTCGACGGTGAATCGGTCGTAACCGCCCTCGACGGAGACCACCCAGACGTTCGCGGTCGCGTACCACTGGCCCGGAACGGGCGTCAGCGGGAGTCCCGCGGGGATCTCGGCCGCGGCCGAGCGCATCGCCCGCCGTTTCCCCAGCGACACCGCACGATGGGTCCCCACGCGAACCGCCTGATCGACGCCCTCGCGGAGGTGGGGGCGCAATCGGTCGGTCGCGGCGGAGACGGTGGATTCGTCGACGCTGACCGACGCTGCGTCTCGCGCCTCGGTCGTCGCCACCCGCAGTGCCACCTTGGCACGGTCACGTTCGCTCGCCGACAGCGAGTCGGGGAGCGACGCCGCGACGTCGCCCGAGATCGTCCCCTCGACGACCGCGGTGGCGCGCGAAGCGGTCGAACCGTGTCGGTCGTATCCTGCATCGAGGGCCCTGGTCGCCTCGGTCCGCGATAGTCCAGCGCTCTCCCGAAGCGCCCGTCGCTGTTCCTCGCGGACGGCGTCGAGCGACTGGCGGATCGCTACGCGAAGTCCGTCCCGTTCGGCACGCAACTGCGGATCGGGCTCCTCGGCGAGCGCGCGGTTCGTGGCCACGAGGGTGCTGGTGGCCGTCGAGAGCGACGTCGACTCGTCGTCCCCGCCGACGACCCCCGAGACCGAGTCCGCGGCGTCCCCGTACGGGACCGTGAACACGTTGACGTTCCTGGCGGCGAGGTTGGGCGACCCTCGTTCCGCCTCGAGCGACAGGTACCGTGGTTCGGCCTCGACGGACGAGGCGATGGGTGGGAGCGTGTCGGGTTCCCCCGCAGGAGGCTCACTCGGGACCGCGTGGTCGGCCATCACGTCCCCCAGCGCGTCCTGCATCCCGGCGAACGTCGACGAGTGGTCGTCGAGGTCGTCCTCCATCGCGTCGAGGTACCGTTCTCTGGCGACGTACTCCGCCACCGCGGCCGCCGAGCGATAGGATCGAGGGGCTGCCACCAGCCGGTCGTGGCGCCGATGGACGTTCTCGGACAACCGAGACGCCGGATTCGCCGTGGACGCCATCGAGGCTGGTTCGACCGCGACGTCGACGTCCCGAAGGTCGTCTCGCAGATCGGCGGTCGAAGCGTATGCTCGCTCACGAGCCTGTCTCGGCGGATCGACGGAAACCGTTCGCCACCGGTACGACGGGTCGCCACGGACGGCGTCTTCGGCGATCGAATCCACCCCGCCGAACCGCCCCGCTACCGCGCTGGTCGCCTCGTCTTCGAGGTCGGCACGTGCCGAATCCCCGAATGGGCACGCGCGGGTCACGCGACCACCGGGGGCGTCGGGAGCGTCGTAGCGACAGCGGACGTCGATGGAGACGTCGTAGGTGCGCTCTCGTTCGGTACTCGTCGTCGCGACGACGGTCCGGTTGACCGTCCAGTAGGTGTGCTCCGTCTCGGTGACCGTCACCGTCCGCTCGTATCGGAGCACCGTCGACCCACGAGCAGTCGTCCGGTCGTCACCACGGACCGTTCTGTCGGTCGTCGTGTACGAGAACTGTGGCGTCCCGTTCGCCGGCCGACTGCCGTCGTGGCGCACCGAATAGTCGGTCTGTCGAGCCGTGGCCTCCGGGCGGATCCGAGCCCGATACGCCGCCGAGAGCGCGTCGTCCAGCCCGCTTCCATCGACGAAGTCCACGAACGTCTCGTCCGCACCGCGGCCCACGTCGTACTCGTGGGAATCGTCCATGACCGACGGCGTATCGATGGCCCCGAGCGAGGCGGCACCCTCGGGTTTGGCCGCCTCGTCGTCGGGCCCCATCTCGGCGGAGATGAGGCTCTCCATCCCACCGACCCCGTCGGCGACGGCGACGTCCGCACCCGCCCGGGCCACGCCGCGACGGCTATCGGGGTCGGCCCGACCGAAGGTGGCCACCTGCTGGTCGACGAGCACGTCGTTCGTGAGCACGCCGACGTGGCGGTTCGCCACGACGTTCGATATCGGTGCGCCGCCGTACTGCGCGTAGCCACGAACCCAGGCCAGTGCGAACAGCCGGGTGGTCAGCCCTCGCTCGAGGCCCGGTTCCGTGACGCCCGCCGACAGTCGGCGCTCGAAGGTCCCTGCACGCTGGTGGACGGCCATCGATGGGAGCGCGACCGTCGTCTCGAGGGCGATGGTGTCTTCGTCTACCACACGTCCATCTCGGTGGACCCTCACGGAGACGTTCTCCAGCCGAACGCGGTATCTATCGTCGGTGAGGTGAGTCGTCGATACCTCCCGGAGCGCCCGGCGGGCGTCGGCTTCGTCCGTAATCGGCGGGACCGTGACCTCGACGCGGGACCCGTCTGCCGTGCGATTCGCGACGACGTCCTGGCGAGCCAGGACGGCGATACGGAGTTCGAGGGAGCGCTCGAACGGGTCGTCGGCGAGTACCCGACCGAGTCGGGTCGTCGCCACGGTCGTCACGGGTTCGGCCGCCGCGTGCCGATCGGCCGTGCGTGCCACGCTCCCGAGCTGGATGCGAGCCTCCGCGGTCGCCTCCTCGACCAGCCGGGGCGAGACCGGCTCCGCGGGTTCCTCGTGAACGAGGCCGCTCGTGTACGTCAGACTGCTCACGAGCAACAGCGCCGCGACGAGCGCGAACGGCACGCGACCTCGCTCGTCCGCGACGAAGGTCACGGCGACCAGCTCCGGACGACGACCACCGGCTGGCACGCCGGCGAGGACGGAACTGCGGACTCGTTCCAGCGATACACCGTCGCGTCGACCGGTGCCCCGGTCGGTGGCGCGGGACCAGCGACGACCGTCCCGGCGTCCTGTCCCGCGTTTCCGCTCCCGTGACTCGGTTCCGATCCCATGGTCGACGCACGACCGTCCTCGACGCACGCGCCGACGATTTGCGTGCGCGTCCCCGTCTCCTCGATGCGATCGGCGACGTCCGCCTCGACGGCAGCGACGTACGTCTCCCCGACGCCCTGGTCCCGTGCGATGGCGGCATCGCGTACGTGGCCCGCGACGGTCCGTGTGACGACTGCCGACCGATCGTCCTCTCGCTCGTACTGCACCGTCATGGTGCTGCCGGCGACCGCGACGCCACCGCCCGCGTGGACGGCGGGTTGCTGGTCGACGCCCGTCGAGGGCACGCCGGCGAGGACCGCGACGCTCGCGCCCACCAGGACGATGGCGAATCCCACGTCGAGGACCGTACTGATACCCCGGTTCATCGCCACACCCAGACCCTGATGCGCCCCACCTGCTCACCGCGATCGGTGCCGACGAGGACCTGTCTCGTTGCCGATCTGGCATCGTCCGGGGGTTCGGGACCCGTGTTCCACTCGCTGCCGTCGGCCCGGACGACGACCGCCATCTCGTGGCCGGCCGGGCCATCGTCTGGAACCGCCGCCGGGTCGAGAACGCCGGCGGTCGACGCGGACTCCACCACCGCCGCGAGCGCCTGCGTCTCGACGTCCCGGTCGGTATCGGTGGGCACGTCGTGGAACGCGACCGCGTAGACCGCCAGTGCGGCGACGAACGCGCTCACCGCGACGAGCGCGGGGAGCGGTTCGACCTGGGCCCTGCTACCCGACGATGACACCGTCGACCTCCCCGAACTGGACCCGACGAACTCGGAGTTCGTCGCCAGCCGTTCGCCAGGTATGCTCTCGCGTCTGTGCTCGGTCGAGAGCGGCCTCGAACGCCGCCGGCGTGGCATACACCGCATCGGGCGGTGTCCCCCGTGCCACCGCCGCGAGGTCACTGTCCGGCTGCGCCGGCACGACCGGCCCGAAGTACAACGACGCGTGGGCCGACCCACCCGAATCTCGAAGGGCGATCGACGTCGGTTCGATCCTGACCGCCGTCGCGTCGATCGGTATCACCGTCTCCGCGGCGTGGTCGGTGGCCGCGACCTCGTCGATGGCGTCCGCCACACGGTCGGCGTCCGGTGGCGGTGCGGTCGGTACCGAGAGGACGACACCGAAGACGCTCGCACTGACGACGAGCAGGGCGATC
Source organism: Halobacteriota archaeon (assembly GCA_051744605.1). Classification (GTDB taxonomy): domain Archaea; phylum Halobacteriota; class Halobacteria; order Halobacteriales; family Halobacteriaceae; genus Halanaeroarchaeum. The sequence goes on along the minus strand of JBNJDE010000001.1, from coordinate 6,315 downwards.
CAGACGAACGGTACGTCGGCGGGAGTCGCGTTCATGGGACGGGGTGGTCCGGTCCTGTGGGTTAAACCTGTACCACGCTGCGTGCCGCGAGGAACGTGACTGGATAGACGGTGCTGGCGGTGAGGAGCGCGATGCCGACCCGGTGGCCGACGATCGCCCCATCGTACCCCCGTTCGAGGACCACGGAGAGCGCCGGGAGGACGACGGCGAGCGCGAGGACGTAGCCACCGACGGCGACACCCAGCGCGGGAACCGGGACGGCTTGCCCGTGCTCGCCGAGCGAGCCCATGCCGGTCGCGAGCGCGACGGTGACGCCGGCGATGGCGGGACCGAACACCAGCGCGGTCTGTCGCAAGGTGTCCGTCGTCCGCGCCAGCTCTCGACGCGCGTCCCGTTCGACGTCGTCCAGGTCGCGGAGGTAGCCGGCGATGTCGACGAGGGTCTCGCCACCCGCCGTGCCGTTCCGTGCTGCAGCGGCGAGCAACGCGACGGCCGTCTCCGTTCGTCGACTCTCGAACGCAGAGAGGGCGCCGCTAGACCCGGTGAACGCTTCGGGGACGGTCACCCGGAGCCGTCGATGCACGCGCGTCCCCTCGCGGAACACGCTGGCGGTCTCGCCGGTCATCCGCTCCCCGACGACGGCGATCGCGGCCTCCAGTGGGTCGCCAGCCGCCAGTCGGTGTCCGACGAGCGAGACGGCATCGGGGACCCCGGACTCGATCGATTCCACCCGCCGTCGGCGGTTCCGGATCGGCTCGAACCAGTAGATCGCCGCCGTGCCGGCGGCGATTCCGGGCGCCACGATCCAGGTCGTCCAGGCCGGTAGCACGAGGGACGCGAGGACGCCTGCCGTGACGCCCGCCCCGGCGGCGAGGAGAATCGTATGGGCCGCAGATCGAGGCGAAGCGAGACTGTCGATACCGGAGGGCGGCCGTGAGACGGCGGGTCGACGAGCGGCGAGCCAGCCACTCGCCACCAGGAGACCGATCGGGATGACTCCGTCGTACAGGACGGCGATGGCGGCGGGGGAGACGCCGGCCCCCGCACTCGACGCCACGGGTAGCAGCCCGACCATCGCGAGCGGTAAGAGCACACCGAAGGCGTAGATCCCGGTCGCCGGTGCCCTGATCGACGACGCGAAGCTCGCCACTCGTTCTCGGGACCCCGCAAGGGCAGTATCGAGGGCACGGTCGAGCAATGCGTCACGGGCCGGTTGCGCCGAGTCGATCCCGGCGGTGAGCAGGGAGACCGACCGCGGGAGCGACTCGTCGTACGCGGACCACTCGGCGGCGAAGGATTCCCATCCGGCCTGCCCGGTGGCGTCGCCACTTCCCACGGTGGCGAGGTCCTGGCCGAGCAGGCCGCCCGACTGCTTCCCGGCGAAGCGAGCGGCCCGTTCGAGCGATGGCGTCAGTCGCGCCTGGAGCACGGCGTAGGCCACCACCTCGGGCACCGAGCCGACGGCCGTCCGGCGGCGATACGACTCGACCGCCGACGGTGCGAACCAGGTTCCGTACGTCGCGAGCGCGCCCAGCGCGACACCGAGTCCGACTCCTGCAGCACGCGCCGACCCGGACGCCAGCAGGACGCTTCCCGCGACGACGAGTAGTGCACCAGCAACCAGCGTCACGCCGGCGACCGTGAGAGACGGGTGCCGGGAGAGTTCGGGCGTGTCGGCGATCGGTATCGAGTCCTCGATGGCCACCGACAGCCCGTGCCAGCGCCGTCGTTGTTCAGCCGTCATGGGGTCACCGTCCCTGGAGCCGCCACCGAATCGCCGGGCGGTGCGTCGGCCTCGAAGTCCCCCACGCGTTCCCCGATGCACTCACGGACGTCCGCGTAGGACTCCGAGGCCGTGGCCATCGCTGCGAGGAACTCGCTGTTTCCTCTGGCGATCCGCCCGGTCGGTTCGACGCCGTCGTCCGTCAGTTCGAAGAGCGTGCTCGGGCCAGCGTCCGTTATCTCCTCGATGGCCGCCACCCGCCGGTCTGCCCCGTCCGGGACGATGGTCACGACGAGGTCGGTCGTCCGGAACGACGACGCCGGGACGCCCAGGTCGGAGACGACTCGCTCTCGCACGCCGTCGGCACCCTCGCCGTGGATGGTCCCGAGGACGGCACTGGACGCCGCGCCGACTCGCATCGCCTCGTAGAGGACGGCGGCCTCCGGCCCCCTGACCTCGCCGACGGCGAGGGCACCATCGCCGAGTCGAAGCGCGGTTCGTAGCGCTTCTGCGGGGGAGAGGTCGGCGTCGTCCGGTGCCGCCTGGAGTCGCTGGGCGTCCCGACCGGCCGCCTGGATCGACCGAATCGGGAGTTCGGGGGTGTCCTCGATGGCGAGGAGTCGCTCCTCCCGGGGCAGTTCCCAGAGCAACGCGGACGCGAGCGTCGTCTTCCCGGCGCCCCGTGGCCCCGCGACGAGGACGGCAGCGCCACGGCTCATCGCCGTTGCGAGGAACCCGGCCGCTCGCGGGGAGAGCGTGCCGAGATCAACCAGCGTGGCGAGGCGCCACTCGTCGGTGGCCTCGGCCCTGAAGGCGAACGCGAGCCCCTCGCTCGCTGGCGGCTGGACGCCGGCGACGCGGACTGCCGTCCGCCCGCCGACGTCCGTGAGCAGGGCGTCGACGGTCGGGTCGGCCCGCGAGAACGCCCGGCCGCTCTCCATGCGGATGCGGGAGGCCACGAGTTTCGCACCCCGTTCGGTCAGTCGCACGTTCGTCTGCATGGTCCGTCCATCGACACGGACGTGGAGCGGCGTCTCGTCGGCCGGGGCGTTGACGTACACCTCACCCACACGGGGATCCGCGAACAGGTCGTCGAGGACGCCGTATCCCCGGGTGTGTTTCGCGAGAACGCGACCGAGTGCATCCAGTGGCTGGTCGGCGTCCGCGACGGTGGCGACTGCGTCGTGTGCCGACCGACGCCCGGGTTTCAGCGTGGCGAGTTCGGCGTGGGCCCGTTCCAGCGTCGCGAAGGCCGTCGCTCCGAAGGTGTACTCGAGCGGTTCCAGGTGGTAGCGACGCTCGCCGTCGGTCTCGTAGACCCGCGCAGTGGCGCCGGAATCGAGTACCCGTGACGTGAGGACCCGTGCGTCTTCAGGTGGTCGAGGATCGACCCTGGCGGCGGCGATCGACGGCCCGATCGCACCGACGAGAACGGAGTCGAGGTCGTCCAGTTCCGCATACCGGGCAAAGCCCGTCTCCGCCGCCAGGTCCCTGACCGGGCCCACACGACTGGAGGCGTCTCGTGCGGCGGCGAGTGGCGCCCGTTCGGTCCGCTCCGCGAGTTCGACGTCGCGCGCCGCGACCCGGGCGGCGAACGCTCCAGCGATCGACAGCAGTCGGGCGGACCGCCCCTCGTACGAGACCGCGACGCCGTCGCGCTCCACGCGGACGACCGCGACGGACCGCTCGCGAAGGGAACGGACGACGTGTGCGCGACACGCGGAGTCCGTGGCGAGGTCCCCGTCGCCGGAGCACTCCTCGGCGTCGACCACGAGTCGATCCTCCACGAAATCGTGCGCGCAGGCGCACTCGGCACCACCCTCGGACTCGGTGAACATAGGGCGGGCTGGTCCGGTCATCCGGGATAAACTCTCTCGACCGTCACGGTCGGGTGTCCCTCGACCAGTTCGTGTCGAAGGACGGCGCGCTGCCCGTCGCGGAGCGTGAGCCCTTCCCCGTCGGGCCGAACGGACCCGTTCTTCACGACGCGAACGTCCGCGTCGACCGCGACGGTTCCCGTGGTCCCTGACGGAACCCGATACGAGATGACGTCGTCCGTCGGTCCGTCCATACCGGTTCGATTCTCGCTCGTCCCCGACGCGGTTCCATTCTCGCTCGAACCTGGTTCGGTCCGCTTCTCGCGCGCGCCTGACGCGGTTCGGTTCGACTGGCTCCCGACCGTGATCGTCGCCCCGTCGGCAGTCTCGACGGTCACGATCCGCTTCGCGCCGGCGACCCCTCGTGGAACGGGGTCGCTCGACCGGTGGATGTCGGTGATGGCGTCCGCTATCGCCGTGGCCGAACGGTCCGCGTCCGTCGCCGCCACCCCGTGTCTCGCGTCGTCGACCACGGGCATCGCTGCCCCGAGGAGTGCCGCCGCGACGACCGCCGCGAGGACGAGACGGACGATCACAGCAGCGCTCGCAGCCGATCGAGGACCGCGCGGTCCGCTTCGGCACCGGCCGCTTCGTCTGCTGGACGCGTCTCGGGAACCACCCGCTCGTCGGTGTCGACACGGGCGATCGGTGGTGACGGCCCCGAACCAGCGTCCAGTCGGTCGACGGCGGCGACGGCAGCGGCGGCCGTCCGTTCGACCTCCCGGTTCACGTGTCGCAGTTCGCCGACGTACCCGCGGATGGCCGAGACTGCGGCCTCGAGGTCGTCGACCTGTGCTTCCATCGTATCGAGTCGCGACTCGACGCGCTCGATGCGGGCCGTGCGTTCGGCCGCGTCTTCCACGTCCGCGACGGGCACCTCCCCGTCTGTGACTGCTCGCTCCACCGCATCGAGTCGCTCCTCGAGGGACCGGGTTCGCTGCATCGAGATCGGTTGGGCCGGTCTCGATACAAAAAGGATCGGACGGCCAAACGTTGATAGGCCGGGCCGGCAATCACTCGGGTATGAAAGCCGCGTTGATCGGCCTGGGACAGGCCGGGGGGAAAGTAGCGACCGCCATCCGGGATGCCGATCAGAGAGCGGGCTACGGGGCGATCCGCGGCGTCCTCGCCGTCAACACCGCCAGAACGGACATCGAACCGCTCGACGTCGAGACGATGCTCATCGGCCAGGAGCGGGTCGAGGGACACGGTGTCGGCGCGGACAACGAACTCGGCGCATCCATCATGCAGGGGGACATCGGCGAGGTGATGGGCGGACTGGACGGCATCGTCGATCCGTCGACGGAGGCCATCTTCGTCGTCGCCGGTCTGGGCGGCGGAACCGGCAGTGGCGGCGCGCCGGTCCTGGCCCGGGAACTTCGACGGGTCTACGAGATGCCGGTCTACGGCCTGGGCATCCTCCCCGGTCGGAACGAGGGGGCCATCTACCAGGCGAACGCCGGCCGGTCGCTCAAGACGTTCGTCCGGGAGGCTGACTCGGTCCTCCTGGTCGACAACGACGCCTGGCACGCGAGTGGGGAGAGCGTCGAAGAATCGTTCCAGTCGATCAACGAGACCATCGCCCGGCGCATCGGTCTCGTCCTGGCGGCCGGCGAGAACGTCGAGGGCGTGGGCGAATCCGTCGTGGACTCGAGCGAAGTGATCAACACCCTCCGCGCCGGCGGCATGGCTGCCATCGGCTACGCGTCTGCGGCGGCCTCCCCGGACCCCGGCGAGAACATCAACGTCGTCACCAGCACGACCCGGAAAGCCCTCATGACGGGCATGAGCGTTCCCCAGACCTCCAGGGCGGAGGCGGGGCTGGTCATCGTCGCGGGCGAGCCGGACCGCATCTCCCGAAAGGGCGTCGAACGGGCGCGGCGGTGGGTCGAAGAGGAGACCGAGAGCATGCAGGTCCGCGGTGGCGACCTGCCGCTCCAGTCCGACCACATCGGCGTCATCGTCGTCCTCGCCGGCATCGCGCGCTCACCCCGCATCGACGCCTTCATGGAACGCGCGAAGGAGGCCAACGAGACGGTCGAGCGGGAGGACCCGGCCGCCGCCTTCGACACGGAGGAATTGGACGGCCTGTTCTGACGTGTAGCGGCGTCGGTTCGCTATCAGGCGTTACGCCAGACTCGTCCCGTCGAAATCGCCACGCTCGTAGTCGACCTCAAGCATGTCGAGGAGCGTGGGCGCGAGGTCGAAGAGGTCCGTCTCGTCCGGCACCGCCACGTCGGGGTCGTCGACGAGGAGCGTCGCATCGGCGAAGGTGTGCATGCCGTTGCGCGGCCCGTGGTCGAAGACCTCGTCGTGGGGTTTGAAGCCGGCCTTCAGGTCGAAGCCGTCGTTCGGAATGGCGACGAGGTCCGGAGCGATGTCGTCGTGTTCGCCCTCGAAGGCGTCCTCCTTCTCGACGACGCGCTCGACGACCGCCCGCCCGTCCGGTCCCTCGAGCCCGAGCAGGGACTCCTTGAGCGAGGCACGGACGGCCTCGTACTCGTATTCGGGCACCGAGCCACGCGGTTCGCGGCCCTCCAGGTTGATGTAGAAACGGCCGGGGATGAACGAGTACGCCGTGGTGTCGTCGGCGATATCGGAGAGGTCTTCGTGTTCGTCGTCCTCGTAGGAGAGCCAGCCCTCCTGTTCGAGCCAGGTGTTGAAGTGGACCTCGTAGTCCAGGGTCGTGAAGCCGTGATCGCTGGCCACCACCAG